>DASSSH010000363.1:0-12984 GCA_035708525.1 Candidatus Methylomirabilota bacterium | reverse complement strand
GCCGCACTGCTGGTCATGGATCTCTCGGACCCCGAGTGCCTCGAGCAGGTCGAGACCGTTCGCACCGTCCTGCGCGAGCGCCGCGTGACCCTCATCGATCGCTGGGAGCCGGCCGGAGAGTCCGCCAGCGCCGCCGCGGAGGGCGAGGAGGACCCCTTCGCGCTGCGGCTCCCGGCCCTCCTCCTGGCAAGCAAGGCGGAGGGCCTCGCGGACGCGGCCGCCGAGCTGCGGGCGTTTCTGGACGTCACGGGCCTTCGCTATCCCGCCCTCGCCGTGTCGGCGACTACCGGGCTCGGCCTCGGCCAGATCGGGCCCTGGCTGTTCAGCCACCTTGGTGTCGCCCGCGTCTACACCAAGGCGCCGGGCCGCCCGGCCGACCGCGGCCGGCCCTTCGTCCTCCACCGCGGCCAGACCGTGGAGGACGTCGCGCGGCTCGTTCACAAGGACCTCGCGCACTCGCTCCGCTACGCGCGCGTCTGGGGCACGGCCGGATTCGAGGGGCAGCAGGTGGGGCGCGAGCATCCGGTGGCGGACGGCGACGTGGTCGAGCTGCATTCCTGAGGTCTCGAGGCCTTGCAGCCGACCCTCTGATCTCGCGAAAGGGTTCTGAATGCTCAGCTACGGGAGGTCGCGGAGAGCGGGGGCGATCTCGGTGCCGAGGAGACGGATCGTGCGGAGGACTTTATCCTGGGGCAGCGAGCCGCCGGGCCCGGGAAGCTGCACTCGCGCGATGACGTGATTGAAGCCGCCGCGGCGATGGTATTCGCGCAGCCGCTCGATGCAGTATCCGGGGTCTCCGACGACGAAGCGCTCGGCCAAGACCTGCGGAGGGACGTCGAGCTGCTCGACCTTCACGTTGCCCCAGCTCACGAACGCGTCGTAAGCCGCCTTGACATACGAGGCGACCTCGGCGATGGCCCGCTGGCGCTCGTCCGAGACGTAGAGGTCGAGGAAGAGGAAGCGCTCACGCGGTGCCGGCCGGCCAGCCGCCTGACGGCCAGCCTCATACTCGGACATCAGCGCGATGAGGGCGTCCGCGCTCACGTTGCCACTGGCGATCCAGCCGTCCCCAATCTGGCCCGCGCGCCGCACGGCCGCGGGCAAGTTCGCGCCGATCAAGATCGGCGGGTGGGGCCGCTGGACCGGCCGCATGGTCAAGGCCACGTCCCGGAGCCTGTAATACTTGCCCGTGTAGGTCACCGGCTCGCCCGCCCAGAGCCGCCGTAGGATCTCGACCGTCTCGACGAGACGGCCCGCGCGCTCAGCCTTGCGGACGCCGAGGTTGTCGAACTCGAAGTCCCGATAGCCCAGGCCGATGCCGAGCAGGAAGCGCCCGCCTGTCAGGATGTCCATGCTCGTCGCGACCTCGGCGACGTCGAGGGGATGGTAGAACGGCACCAGGAGCAGATTGGTGCCGATCGCCATGTTGCCCGCCTCAGCCGCCGCGCGGGCGAGGAAGGGAATCGGCTGAAGCATCTGGAACGGCGTCGGCACCCAGTGTTGTCCCGACCAGACCGAATCGAGTCCGACGTCGCGCATGACCCGCACCTGCTCGAGGTGCTCCGCCGTCCGGCGGACGATGTCGTCGCCGGCCTCGTGCTTATACGAGATGTAGACGCCCACTTTCATGCGGGGCTCCCCTCGGCCTCCGTGCTCACAGAGAGCTGGTCGTCGGGTCCAGCTGATCCCGCAGCCGATCCCCGACTGCGTTGATCGCGAGGACCGCGATCATGATCGCGGCGGCGGGAATCAGCGACACTTGCGGCGCGTCGAGCAGGAACTGCTGGCCCTCGTTCGCCATCAGGCCCCAGGTTACCGTGGTCGGCGGAACGCCGACGCCGAGAAAGCTCAGGTTCGACTCGATCAGGATGGCCCGGGCGACCGTCACCGAGGCGAGCACGATAATGGGGCTCAGACAGTTCGGCAGGACGTGGCGGAACAGGATCCGCGCGTCCGGCAGCCCGAGCGCCCTGGCCGCCGTCACGTATTCGAAGGCGCACACGGAGAGCGCGACGGCGCGCACCACGCGGGCGAAGTTTGGGGTCATCGCGACAGCGATGGCGACGATGATGTTGGTCACCCCGGCGCCAAGCATCGCCATTAGCCCGAGGGCAAACACGAGCGCCGGCAGCGACAGCATCGTGTCGACGATTCGCATCAGCGCCGCGTCGATCGCTCCCCGGTAATAGCCGGAGATCACGCCGACGAGGCTGCCCGCTACCGTGGCGATGCCCACCGACACGAGAGACACCAGGAGCGACAGCCGCGCGCCGAAAAGGAGACGCGCTACGACGTCCCGCCCGTACTGGTCGGTCCCCAGCAAGTGCGCGAGCGACGGGATCTGGAGCCGCGCTCTCAGGTCCTGCTGGTTGGGAGGATATGGGGTGATCACGGGCGCGGCGAGGGCCGCCAGGCCGACCACCGCGATCACCACCCAGGCGCCCAAGTAGAGCCGCGGGCGCCTCCGCACTGCCACCCGCACGGACCCGTCGGCCCCGCCGCCGGCCGCGAAAGCGGCGGGGCCCAAGTTCGCCCCCGGGGGTGGTTGGCTCATCCGCTCCCCATGGAGACGCGCGGATCGATCAGCCCATACGCCAGGTCGGTGAGGAGGTTCACGAGGATGAATCCGAGCGCGAACACGACGACGACGCCCTGGATCTCCGGGTAGTCGCGGGCGAAGATCGCCTCGATCAACAGCCGCCCGAGTCCCGGCCGGCTGAACATGGTCTCGGTCACGATGGCCCCGCCGATCAGGTAGCCGAGGTTGAGGCTCGCCACGGTGACGACGGGGAGAAGCGCATTGCGCAGCGCGTGCTTCCAGACGAGGGACGACTCGGCGACTCCCTTGGCTCGCGCCGTGCGGATGTAGTCCTGGTTGAGCGTGTCGAGCAGGCTAGAGCGGGTCATGCGCCCGATCGGGCCCATCACAGTCATGCCGATCGTCAGAGATGGCAGCAGCAGGTGGACGGCGTTGCTCCAAAGATCGCCGGGACGCCCGGCTCCCAGGACAGGCAGCCATGCAAGGTAGTACGAGAAGACGAGCAGCAGGATGAGGCCGAGCAGGAACACCGGCATGGACTGCCCGGCCAGGCAGAGCAGGCTGGCCGCGGCATCGGCGGCGCGCCCCCTGAAGTTCGCCGCCAGCACGCCCAGCGGGATCCCCAACAAGAGCGCGATGACCATGGCGCCGGCAGCGAGCATCAAGGTGTGGGGCAGGACTTCGGCGATGTCCCCGAGCACCGAATGGCGCGTCCGCAGCGACGCGCCGAGGTCCCCCCGCCCGACGCTCAGGAGGTAATCCCCGTACTGGCGGATGAGCGGGCGATCGAGGCCGAGGTCGCGCCGCAGCGTCTCCACGCGCTCCGGCGAGGCGAACTCGCCGAGGATGAGGATGGCCGGATCGCCGGGCACGAGCCGCAGGACGAAGAACAGGACGGTCAAGACCGCCACGGCAGTGAGCGGGAGGCTCACGAGCCGCCGGGCGAAGTACCCTCCCATCCTGCCTCCCCCAGGACGCCGAGCGGTGCCCGCCGCCGGCTATTGCGCGAACGAGGTGCGGTACAGCCACATGTCGTTCAGGATGCCGACGGGCACGTTCACCACGGTCTTGCGCGAGACCACGATCACCTTGAGATAGAAGAGCGGCACTACCGGGGAGTCCTCAGCCACTTTCCGCTGCATCTCCTTGTACAGCTCGAGCCGCCGTGAGCTCGACTCGGTGCGGTACGCCTCGTTGATCTGCGCGTCGATGCCGTCGTAGAAGCTGAAGTTGCCCGCGAATCCCGCGTTCCGCGAGGCGAAGGACTCGGAGAAGGAGGCGAGCGGATCCGGCGGCCGCACCAGGCCCATCGCGTTGATGTTGTAGTTGCGCTTTCGCACCTCCGAGTAGAACCCCCCGTAGTCGGTGACGTTGGTGGCGACCTTGAAGCCCATCTGCTCGAGGCTGTTCTGGATCACCGGCAGCACCTGGGGCCACGGCGAGAGCGTCGACACCAGGAGCTTCACCGTGGCTCCTTGGGCACCCGCCTGCTTCACCAGCTCCTGCGCCTTCTTCATGTCGTACGGGTACCGCTGGATCTCCGCGGTGTAGCCTGGGAACATGGGGCTGATCGTGTTGTACGCCGGCTCGGCCAGCTTCTGGAGCACCACCGAGGCGATGGCCTCCCGGTCGATCCCGTAGGCGACGGCCCGGCGGAGGTCCCGGTTGACGAAGGGGCCTTCCTTGGTATCGAGCCAGAGGTTCCAGATCCCGGACAGCAGCCGCTCGGCCACGTTGACCGACGCGTCCTTCTTGAACCGCTGATAGACCTCGGGCGACCGGATCACCGCGATGTCGAGCTCGCCGCGCTTGAGGGCGAGCTCCGCGACCTCGTCTTTGAGGATCGGGATGAACTCGATTCGCTTGACCTTCGGAGCGCCCTCGAAGTACTGCTCGTTCGCGGTCAACACGTAGCGCGTGCCCCGCGACATGCTCTCGAGCACGAACGGGCCCGTGCCGACCGGATTGAGGCCGTAATCCTTGCCGTACTGGGCCACCGCTTTCTCGTTCACGATCCACCCCGGCCGGAACGGGAGGACGTTGGACAGGAACGAGGGGTCCGGCGCCTTGAGCACGATCCGGACCGTGTAGTCGTCCGGCGTCTCGATACGTTCGACGTTCGTGAACTGACCGCGGTAGCGGGACGGCGCAGAGCCGTCCATGATCCGCGTGAAAGAGTACTTGACGTCCGCCGCGGTGAAGCGGCCGAAGCCTTTCTGCCAGGTCACGTTCTTCCGCAGCGAGAAGGTATAGATCTTGCCGTCCCTGGACACCTCCCACCGCTGCGCCAGGTCCGGCTCGAGCTCAGCCGTGCCGGGCTTGTACCGGATCAGGGCGTTGTAGATGTTCCACGCCAGGTAGTTCTCGTGCGGCGATCGGATATCCGCCGGATCCAGGCCCTCGATGTCGCCGAGGAGCCGCACCCGGAGGACGGGATCATCGGCCCGGGCAGGCCCACGGAGCCCCAGGACCGCGCCGAGCGCGAGCAGCAGTGCGACGAGGACGGCCGTTGGTCGCGGCCACGATAAGCGCCATCTGTTCATCATCCACCTCCCATCGAGCGCTCTGACTTGACAGGCCACAGTCGCGCGACCGGCGCCGGCCGCCGATCACGACACGACCCAGAACACCTCCGCGCCGGACATCACGGGCGAGTTCAGCATGACCCGCAGCACGACCCCGTCGCTGGGCGCCGCGATCGGGTGGGCCTTGTGCGTGAACACGTCGACGATTTCACCGAGGAGCTGCCCCTTTCTGACCTCCTGCCCGAGTGTCACCTTCGGGTGGAGGAGGCCGGCCTCGTCGGTGTGGACCAGCCCGATCGTCGAGAACCTCCGCGGCTCTTTCGTCGCCACCGGCTTGCCGGCCAGCATGCCAAGCTCTCTGAGCATGTTCAAGCCGCCATCGACGCAGCGGCCCACCATATCCCAGGAGATGCGCTGCGCCTCGCCGAGCTCGGCCATCAAGACCGGCTTCTTGTGCAGATCGCCCTGCGTGCTCAGGGCGCCGGTCATCACGCTGGTCCCGAGCTTCGATCCGCGCTTCTTATGGTAGACGAGCTCAGTACCGAAGGCGCGGGCCATGCGCACGCGCACGTCGAGAGTGCCGGACTCATTGTCATCGGGATCGACGTAGACGAACGGATAGATGTTGCAGCCGGCCAGCGCGGAGTGAAAGTCGACCGTGAAGTCGGCCTTCATGACGAACTCATGGAACAGCGCGTGCGCGATGCGCTCGCTGAGGACGCCATGGGCCGAGCCGGGAAACACGCGGTTCATGTCGAATGGCCCGCGCTCTTCGAGCGAGAATCCCCGCGTCTTCGAGATGAACGCAGGCGGATTGGCCGTCGGCACCGCGACGATCGTCCCCCTGAGCTCCGAAGGGTTCACCCGGGTCAGGATCCCGCGAAGCACTTCGATCCCGGTGACCTCGTCGCCGTGGATACCCGATTGGAGATAGATCGTCGGTCCGTCGTCCTTGCCGCCGATCACGATGATGGGCAACGTCACCGGCGTCCCATCGCCGAGCTGGCCCACGGGCACGCGCTGGCGGACGACGGCGTTGCGCTCGGTCTTGACTCCCAGGAACTCCTGATTCGCCATTGGCCTGATATCCTTTCCGTCAACCCTGCGTCGCAGGGGATGTGGATGCCAGTCGCTTGTTCACCTCGGGGATCACCTCGGTGATCCACCGCTCCAGCTGCTCTTGCGGCTTCCATGAAACCAGGCGGATGATGATGACGTTGCATCCCGCCCGGGCATAGGCCACGAACCGCTCGATGCACTCGTCCGGGGTGCCGATCACGCACTCCTGCTCGAGGTGGCGGCGGTGATGGTCCACGCTGTAGTACGTGTCGAGGAACTCCTTGGCCTCCTTGAACGCCGCCTCGCGGTCGCGATTGACGTTGCAGCGGAGGTGGTTCGAGGAGGGGAAGGCCGTATCGGTCCCCTTTTCCTCCCGCCGGAGGCGGCGGATCCAGTCCCAGCGCTCCTTGAAGATGTCCGGCGGAAGCGAGCCGGTCATCCACCCGTCGGCGTGCTTGGCGACCCGCCGGTAGGCGCGCTCCATCACCGCCGGGTCCATCGGATTGTTGGCGATCCAGATCGGGCAGGGCTGCTGGAGCGGCTTGGGCCCGATGGTGACGCTCTCGAACTGGTAGAACCGGCCGCGATGCGTCACGTCGTCCTCGCTCCAGAGGCGGCGGAGGATCTCCATCCCCTCGAGCATCCGGGGGACGCGCTCCTTGAGCGGAATGCCCATCGTCGTGAACTCACGGTCGACCAACTGCTGGGGACCGTGCCCGCCGAGGCAGACGGCCAGGAGCGAGCGCCCTTCAGAGAGGGCATCCAGGCTCGCCCACTGATGCGCAAACAGGACGGGCTGCCGCATGGCGAAAGTGGCGAGGCAGGCGGTGCCGAGCTTGATCCGCTCGGTGCGGCTGGCGATGGCCGACAGCGCGGCGACCGCCTCCAGCCGGGGCTTCGCGATGATGCTGTCGCCGACCCACGCAGAATCGAACAGACGCGAGTCCTCCGCCATCTTCGCGACCTCGACGAGCTCGATGGCCCGCACCCGCCCGATCACAACAGCGCGATTCGAGAGACTGGCCCCGAAAGCGACGTTCGGCATTGTCGGTGTCATGTCGTTGTCCCTCTCGCGCGGCGCCGGTCTAGACGCCCAGCATGCGCATCGCAGTGAGGATATACACCTTGGTGCAGAGATCGAGGCGGTCGATATCGCAGTACTCATCCACCGCGGCTCCAGACGGATTGCCCGGGCCATACGCCACGCTGGGGATGCCGAGTTGGTTCACGAGCACGTTGCCGTCACACATGCCGACCTTGCCCATGACCCCTGGGGGTCGGCCCGTGAACTCTGTGATGCAGTCGGCGAGGACCTTCACGTGCGGGTGGCTGGCAGGCGTCTCGAAGGCGTCGAGAGCATAGTCCCGCTCGAGCCGCGCCGAGATGCCCGGCAACGGGGCGACCGCTCCTACCGCCGCCTCCAGGCCGCGCCAGACTTCGGCGCACCTCTGGCCGGGCACCAGCCGGACATCGAACGTCACGACGCAGCGGTCAGCGATCGCGCTTCTCCGGTGGCCCGCGTCGATCTGGGTGATCGTGAGCTGCGGATCCGGCACCAGTGGATGCGGCGTGAAGCGAAACGCATAACCGCGCAGGGCGGGGACGAAATGGTCGAGCGCCGCGCGGATCGCATCGGCGCCGAGGTGCGGGCGACCGGGGTGAGCCGTCTTGCCGAGAATCACTAGCCGGCCCCAGAGGCCGCCGCGGTACGTGGTGGCGATCTTGTCGCCCTCCGAGTACTCCCCCACGATCGCGAAGTCGGCGGCCAGACCCCGCTCGGCCAGATGGAGCGTGCCGAGATTGCCGTGCGTCTCCCCGGCGACGCAGGTGACCAGAACACGCCCCCGCAGGGGAACGCGGGCGCGCGCGAGCGCGACCGCCGCCATCACCATGGCCGCCAAGCCGCCCTTGCAGTCCGTGGCGCCGCGCCCGTACACCCGCCGGTCGCGCACCATCCCGGCGAGCGGCGGGGCGGACCACGCGGCCTCATTGCCCACGGGGACGGTGTCGGTGTGCGCGCTGAACAGGAGCACGGACCCCTCGTCGCGTTTGCCGAGCGTGACCAGGACATTGTCCCGGCCCGGCGCGATTGGATCGAGGCGGTACTCGATCCCCTCGGAGCGCAACAGCTCCTCGAGGACACGGACGGCGCCCTGCTCGTTCTCCGAGGTGTCGACGGCGATGAGGCGCCGGAGCAGGTCCACCACTTCCTGCTCGGAGACCGCCGCGGTCGCCTGCGCCTCGGGCGCGCTCAGCATGCACGTCCCCGTGCCGCCCGCGACCACCCGTGGACAAGAAAGCCTTGCGAATCGTGTTTCACTTTGAGAAACTCGTTGTCTCAGTCAACCACCCCTAGGTAAACCGCTTGACGATTCGTGTCAAGGGGAAATCTCGCCTGCGCGGGAGGAGGGAACATGCTGCAGACGGTATCGCGCGCTGTCCAGTGCCTGCTCGCATTGGCCGAGCAGCCCGGGGGCCTGACCCTGACCGAGCTCACGAAGGCGGTCGGGTCGAACAAGGCCACCGTCCACCGCATCGTCGCCACCCTGAAGCGGTTTGAGCTCGTGGCGGCCACCATTCCACCCGGCCGTCTCAGGCTGGGCGCCCGCTGCGCCGTCCTCGGCGGCTTCGGGGAGGGCCACGCGGCCATCCGTGAACTGGCGCGTCCCTACCTCACCCGCCTCCGAGATCAGACCGGCGAGACGGCGTGCCTGCATCTCCGCTTCGCGTACGAGCGCGCCTGCGTCGAGCAAGTCGAAGGCAACAACGAGTTGAAGTGGGTCGCTCAGATCGGCAAGCGGTTTCCCATCACCGCGGGCGCCCCTGGGAAGGCACTGGTGGCGTTTCTGCCGGAAGCGGAGCGGAAGCAGATCCTCGATTTCGTACCGCTCACCCGGTTCACGGCGGACAGCATCACGGACCGAGGCCTGTTCGAGCGGGCGCTCGCGCAGGTGCGCGCCCGAGGCTATGCCATCGCCATCAACGAAAACGTGCCCGGGTCGGCGGCGTGCGCCGCAGCCATCTGGGGTCGCCCGTCGCGCGTGATCGGGGCGGTCACGGTGGCGGGACCAGCCGAGCGTCTCCCGCGGCGACGGCTGGTGGAGATCTCGACGTACGTGCGCCGCGCCGCCCACGAGCTCTCACGAGATTTGCAGCGCGTCGGCCGATCCGCCGGGTAGGGGCTAGTGGGAGGCGGAGGTTCGCTCGGCGCGCTCCTCGAGGGAGTTCCTGATGAGCGCGGCGTAGCGGTAGAAGAGATGAGCGAACTTCCCGTAGGGGAGCGTGACGAAGAGCGCCGCGACCGCGCCCAGGTGGACGGCGAGCAGAGTCCCCATCGCCGGCGTCTCTCTCAAGGCCAGCAAGAGGAGCCCGGTGAGGCTCGTCAGGAACAGCGCCATCAGGAACGCCACGTCCATCGAGACCATGCGCGGCTCGGCGGGCACGGCGTCGCTCCGTCGCTTCAGGGAGAGCAGCCCGAGCGTCCCCGCCACCATCATGAGCCCGCCGATCGTGCCCAGCGCAACGGGCCAGCTCAGCAGCGGATAGGGAGCCCTCCAGCCGAGGAAGTGGTCGTAGATCGCCGCCACCGTCGTCGAGGCACAGTCGAGGAGGAACCCGTAGAACACCAGGTGGTGGAGCCACCGCCGCGCGTCGGAGAAGCCGGAGTCCGGGTAGTTGCACCCATCACCCCCGCCCCCGAGGTAGCGAAGGCTGAACGCGTCGCGCGTGGCGCGTATGAACGCCCGCGCATCGAGGAGGTCGCCGATGCGCCCCCCGGTATCGCGCCAGAAGCGGACGGTGCCGATCAGAAACACCGCCAGCCCGTAGACAGTGAGCAGGAGAGCCGGCACGACCATCGCCTCGTACGGGATCACCCGGTAGAACGCGCCCTCTCCCGCGCCCACGGCGAGGAGCACCCCCGGCCCTCTCAGCAGCAGCACGAGGAGCAGGACAAGGGCAACTCCGACCGCGCTCGGGACGAGAGCACCCGCGAGCCCGCGCCCATACAGGCCCGACAGGCGCCGCGGCCAGCCGTACTCGCGGTAGGTCTCCGTCCGCAGCTCGGCCAGGATCTTGGGGATGTTGACGGCGAACTCGTGCGGCGGCGCGTACTGGCAGGCGTAGAAGCACGTGCGGCAATCGAAGCAGAGGTTCGCGAGGTAGGTGAGGTCCGCGCGAGCGAAGCTCCGCCGTCGCTCCATCGCCGGGTAGACCGCGCAGTAGCCCTCGCAGTAGCGGCAGGCGTTGCAGATTACCAGCTGCCGCTCGGCCTCCTTGAACAGCTCAGCGGAGGGCATGGCGCGCCGCCTCCCGTCCGGCGATCCGGCCGAAGACGGTCCCGATCGTGAGTCCGAACCCGGCGAGGTAGCCGCGGCCCAGGATATTGCCGGCCATCACCTCGCCGGCGGCGAAGATGTTCGGAGACGGCCGGCCTGACTGCATGACCACGCGGGCGCGCTCGTCCACCGTGACCCCGAGGTAGGTGAAGGTAATGCCCGGCCGGAGCGGGTACGCCCAGAACGGCGGGCGATCGATGGGCAGCGCCCAGTGGCTCTTCGGCGGATCGAGCGCCTCGGTGCCACAGTCATCGAGGCTCGCCGGGTCGAAGGCGCCGGCCCGGACGGACCGGTTGAAGGCATCCACGGTGGCGGTGAGCCCGGCCGGATCGAGCCCGAGCGCGCCAGCGAGCTCGCGAACCGAGCCCGCCTCGACGGCCGGAAAGACGGACGGGATGAACCGCCCCACCGCGCGGGCATCGCCGATCGAATAGGCCACCTGCCCCGGCTGGCGCGCGATGAGCCCGCCCCAGATCGCGTAGCGCTTGGGCCAGAAGTCCTCGCCCTCGTCGTAGAAGCGCCGCGCGTCTCGGTTGACGACGATGCCGAACGGGAGGCTGTCGAGGCGGGTGACGATCCCGCCGTCGAACTTGGGAGCGCGGGCGTCCACGGCGACCGCGTGGAACTCGCGCGGGTTGCCGACTGGCTTGGCCTGGTGATCGAGGAGCCTCCGCAACATCAGCCCCTGGTTGTACGGCGTGCCGCGGATCACGAAGTTGTCGGCGGCCTCCCCCCAGTACTCCTTCAGCCAGCCGATGTTGGCCTCGAACCCTCCCGCCGCCACCACCACGCACTGGGCTCGGACCTCACGCGACGCCCCGCCGGCCGCGACGGTGGCCGCGCGGAACTCGCCGTCGCCGATGTCGAGCTCGCGCACCTCCGCCTCGTAGGCGATCTCGACGCCGAGCTTGCGTGCGGTCTCGTAGTAGGCGTTGATCATCGCCTTCCCGCCCCCCAGGAAGAAGGCGTTCGTCCTCGCCAAGTGGAGCGTGCCGCGCAGCGGGCGCTGCCATCTCACGCCCTGCGCCGGCATCCAGTCGCCGAGATCGACCGATTCACGAATGGTGAGCCGCGCGAGCGGCTCGGTCGTCTCGCCGCCCGTCACCCGGCGCAGGTCCTCCCAGAACTCTTCCTCACCGTAGGCGCCGGTGACGAAGCCGTTGGCGCGGTCGTGCATGTAGCGGATGTCACGGGTGTGGCGGCTGTTGCCGCCGCGGAAGGCCTCGGGCGAGGACTCGAGCAGCAGCACTCTCGCGCCCTCCCGCGCCGCCGTCATCGCCGCGCAGAGCCCGGCGTTGCCGCCGCCGATCACGAGGACGTCGACGCTCCGAGCCGGATCGAGCTCTTGGCTTGGCACAGCGGTGGTTGGCAGGGTTAGTTCACGACGAGGAGAGCACGGGTACGGCGATCGCGGCAGGAGGGCGTTCTGGCTGGTTACACTCTTGGCTCAGCGCAGGCCCCCGGCGATCCGCCGAATCTCGGCCGGCGTGTGCTCGCCTCCGAGCGGGGTTCCCGGCACCAGGTACCTGCCCATGGCGAGCCCGCCGACGAGGACGGGCTCGAACCCGATCTCACGGATGAGGCTCTCGGCGACCGCAATCGCCTTCGGATCATCGCCCGCGATCGGCACCCCGACCGGCTCGCCCGGGCGATGGGCGATCTCGGCCAGCCTGCGGGAGCCGATCGCGTTGAACGCGCGGACGATGTGCGCGCCCGGCAGAAATTTGGCGGTCGTCAGCCCGGCTCCTCCCTGCTCGCCGACCCATTTGACGAGATCCTCGCCGTCGCGCCGCGCGATCGGATTGCTCACGTCGATGACCAGCACCTTCTTGGCAAGGGCGCCCGCATGGACCTTGCCGATCTGCTCCATCGCGGCGTAGGGGATGGCGATCACCACGACATCGCCGAAGGCGATCGCCTGCTCGACCGTACCGGCCTGGGCGAGTGGCCCGAGGCCGGCGGCGAGGTCCTTCAGCTGCTCGGGATGGCGTGACGAGAACATCACCGGATGGCCGGCCTTGACGAAGAGCGCGCCGAGCGCGCCGCCCTCACGTCCGGCGCCGACCATGCCGATCTTCAGTGGCGAGCCAGCCGTCTGCGCCGCGGCGGCGAGCGGGGCGGCGAGGAGGCCGCCCGTGAGCATCGCGAGGAAGGTTCGGCGCTCCATCAACCGACGGGCTGAGTCCATGCGGGAGTCCTCCTCACAGGCTGGACGGGAGTCTAGCATGGATAACGGCGAGCGCTTCCTGCTATCCTCCCCGGTCGAGGAGGACCCATGAGAGTCGAGACGCTGCTCCCCATCGGCAAGGTCGATCCCGGCCTGCGCGACGTCTCCATGAGGCTCGACCTGTCCAAGGTCCCCGACATGGCCCGCGAAGTCGAAGCACTGGGATACGACGGCCTCGTCAGCGGCGAAACCAAGAACGACCCGTACGTCCCGCTCGTGCTCGGCGCGGCCAGCACCGAGCGCATCCGGCTCACCACCGCCGTCGTCATCGCCTTCCCGCGCAGCCCGACGGTCACG
>DASSSH010000362.1:0-10615 GCA_035708525.1 Candidatus Methylomirabilota bacterium | reverse complement strand
GGCCAGCTCGCTCTCGAAGTAGCGTAGCACCGTGCCCGTGAATGTCTCGGCCACGAACAGCAGCAGCAGCCAGCCGACCCGCTTGCGCACGACGCGGACGATGGGGTTCTCGAAATAGGGCCGGTCCAGCGCGCCGGGCTCCACCGCCGCCATGCGCATGATGTCTTCCGTCTGCTCCTCGATCAGCACGTCGATCACGTCGTCGACGGTGACGAAGCCCACCACCCGGCCGTCCAGCTCCAGCACGGGCACCGCCAACAGGTTGTACTTGGCGATCTTGTGAGCGACCGATTCCTGGTCCTCGAGCGCGGCCACGGTGATCGCATTGCGACGCATCACCGCGCTGACCGAATTTTGCATGTCGGCCATGACCAGATCCCGGAGCGAGGCAGCACCCAGTAGCCGTCCGCTGGTCGGCTCCAGGACATAGCAGGCATAGATCGACTCCTTGTCCTGCGCGACCGTCCGGATGTGCTTGAGCGCATCGCCGACCGTCATCGTCGGATCCAGCCGAACGAACTCGGTCGTCATGATGCCGCCCGCGGTATGGGCGGGGTACTCCAGGAGATGCTCCACCTCCACCCGGACCGCTGGCCGGAGCTTCTGGAGCACGCGGCGGCACCCGTGCCGGCTCATCTGCTGGATGATGTCGGTGCGCTCGTCGGCGGAGAGCTCATCGAGGATTCGGGCGGCGCGGTCGGGCTCGATCTGCTCGAGGATCGCGCCGCGGCGGCGCAGCGTGGGCTGATCACAGAGCTCGATGGCCTGCGGCAATGGCAGCGCCATGATCACCATCGCCGCTTCCGCCCGGGAGAGCTGGTTCACCAGGTCTGCAAGATCGGGAGCCGGCAGGTCGGCCACCAGCTCGCCGAGCCCGATCGCGCTCGCCTCGATCCCCTCCTGAATGCGCTCGAGCAGGTCCTTGGGTGCTGTCACGTCCGTCACCTCCTCACGCTGCAGTGGATCTCCACGGGCTCAGATCCCCGTCAATGTACCAGCCCGCCGGCTCAAGAAATCGTCAAGTTTGACCCGGCTTGAGGCCTCCTTGACGCTGGCGGGCCGGATCTTGACGCCTTCTTGACCACTGCCCTGGCTAGCATTCCGGTGGGGAGGCACAGTGATGACAGACATTCTCTACCTCGCAATGGGCATCGCGTTTTTCGGGCTCTCATGGCTCCTCGTCAGGCTGTGTGAGCGGCTGTAGGAGGTCCGCATGCCACTGCTCTACATCGTCGGCGCGATCGTTTCGCTGGGACTGATGGTCTACCTGGTACTCGCCCTGCTCAAGCCGGAGCTCTTCCAATGACGACGAACGGAGTGATCCAGCTCGTCCTGTATGTGGTCGTCCTGCTGGCCCTGGCCAAGCCGCTCGGGGCCTATATGGCGAGGGTCTACGAAGGGCGCCCCATCGGTCTGGACCGCGCCCTGGGCTGGCTCGAGCGTCTCGTGTACCGGCTGTGCGGCATCCGCCCGGCTGCTGATGAGATGGGGTGGAAGACCTACGCTCTGACAATGCTGCTCTTCAACTTTCTAGGTTTTCTGGCCGTCTATTTCCTGCAGCGCCTCCAGGGAGCGCTACCGCTGAACCCCCAGGGGCTCGGTGCCGTCTCACCGGATTCGTCGTTCAACACGGCGGTCAGCTTCGCCACCAACACGAACTGGCAGGGGTACGGCGGCGAGACGACCATGAGCTATCTCACCCAGATGGTCGGTCTCACGGTTCAGAACTTCGTGTCGGCGGCAACGGGCATGGCGTCACTGGCCGCGTTCATCCGTGGCTTCGCCCGCCGATCGGCTGAAACCATCGGCAACTTCTGGGTCGATCTGACGCGAACCACGCTCTACATCCTGCTTCCGTTGTCTCTCGTGCTCGCGCTCGGCCTCGTCTCCCAGGGTGTCGTCCAGACCTTCGGGCCATATGTGAAAGCGACCGTCGTCCAGCCGACCGAGTACGACGAGCCGATCACCGACAAGGACGGTAAGCCCGTCCTCGATGAGAAGGGCCAGCCGAACACCAAGAAGTCGATGCTGACCGAACAGGTGATCGCCGTGGGACCGGCCGCGTCCCAGATCGCCATCAAGCAGCTCGGCACCAACGGCGGCGGCTTCTTCAATGTCAACTCGGCGCATCCCTTCGAGAACCCCACGCCGCTGTCGAACTTCCTCGAGCTGCTGGCCATCCTCCTGATCCCCGCCGCGCTCTGCTACACGTTCGGCGTCATGGTCAAGGACACGCGCCAAGGCTGGGCCGTGCTCGCCGCCATGACGGTCGTCTTCGTGGCGCTGCTGGCGGTCTGTTATGTGGCCGAGCAGAACGGCGCGGTCTTCACGAAGCAGGGAGTGGACCACACGGCCAGCGCCCTTCAGTCGGGCGGCAATATGGAAGGCAAGGAGGTCCGCTTCGGGATCGCCAATTCCGCCCTCTGGGCAACGGCGACCACCGGCGCCTCCAATGGCTCGGTCAACTCCATGCACGACTCCTACACTCCCATCGGCGGGCTCGTGCCGATGTGGATGATCGAGCTCGGCGAGGTGGTCTACGGCGGGGTGGGCTCGGGACTCTACGGCATGCTCGTCTTCGCCATTATTGCGGTTTTTGTGGCGGGCCTGATGGTCGGGCGCACGCCCGAGTACCTCGGCAAAAAGATCGAGGCCTACGAGATGAAGATGGCCTCGCTGGTCATTCTCATCCCGCCGGCTATCGTGCTGATCGGAACCGCCGTGGCCGTGGTGCTGCCCGCGGGCAAGGCCAGCATCGCCAATTCCGGCGCCCATGGCTTCAGCGAGATCCTGTACGCGTTCTCGTCCGCCGGCAATAATAACGGCAGCGCCTTCGCCGGGCTCAACGCCAATACCCCCTTCTACAACACGGCCCTCGGCTGGGCCATGCTCTTCGCCCGCTACTGGCTGGCCATTCCGGCCCTGGCGATTGCCGGCTCCCTGGCGAGGAAGAAGACGGTCCCGCCCGGGCCGGGCACGCTCCCCACTCACACGCCGCTCTTCGTCGTCCTCCTGGTCGGCGTGGTCATCCTCGTCGGAGCATTGACCTTCGTGCCGGCTCTGGCCCTCGGGCCGGTTGTCGAGCATCTCAACCTGATCGCCGCGAAGTGAGGGACTGAGCTCATGGCCAGCACCGTCCGCGCACGCTCGCTCTTCGAGCTATCGATCGTCAAGCAGGCAGTGATTGATTCCTTCAAGAAGCTGACCGTTCGGCGGCAGCTCCGCAACCCGGTCATGTTCGTCGTCTATGTGGGCTCCATTCTCACGAGCCTGCTCTGGATCCAGGCCCTGGTCGGCCGGGGCGAGGCCCCGTCCTGGTTCATCTTCTGGGTATCGGTATGGCTCTGGTTCACGGTGCTCTTCGCCAACTTCGCCGAAGCCATGGCCGAGGGCCGGGGCAAGGCCCAGGCCGACTCGCTGCGCAAGGCCCGTCGCGACCTCCAGGCCAAGCGGCTGGAGAAGGGCCACCGGGGCCGGGACTACCAGATCGTCTCGGCCTCGACGCTACGCAAGGGCGACGTCGTCCTGGTCGAGGCCGGTGACTTCGTCCCGGCCGACGGCACGGTCATCGAGGGCGTCGCGTCGGTCAACGAGGCGGCGATCACGGGGGAGAGCGCGCCGGTGATCCGAGAGGCCGGCGGTGACCGCAGCTCCGTCACGGGGGGCACCCAGGTCCTCTCGGACTGGATCATCGTCGAAGTCACCGCGAACCCCGGTGAAGCCTTCCTCGATCGGATGATCGCCCTCGTCGAAGGCGCCAAGCGGCAGAAGACGCCCAACGAAATCGCGCTGGACATCCTGCTGGCGGGGCTGACCATCATCTTCCTCCTCGCGACGGCCACCCTGCTGCCCTACTCGCTCTACAGCGTGCAGTCGGCCGGCCAAGGCACGGTGGTAACCGTCACCGTGCTCGTGGCGCTGCTCGTGTGCCTCATCCCGACGACCATCGGGGCTCTCCTTTCGGCCATCGGCATCGCCGGCATGGACCGGATGATCCAGAAAAACGTCATCGCCATGTCAGGCCGCGCCGTCGAGGCCGCCGGCGACGTGGACGTCCTGCTTCTCGACAAGACCGGCACGATCACCCTGGGCAACCGTCAGGCAACGGCCTTCATTCCCGCCGGCGGCGTGACCGAGGCGGTCTTGGCCGACGCGGCCCAGCTGGCCTCGCTGGCCGACGAGACACCCGAGGGCCGGAGCATCGTGGTCCTGGCCAAGGAGAAATACCGCATCCGGGAGCGCGAGATCGAGAAGTTGGGCGCGACCTTTGTGGCTTTCAGCGCCCAGACCCGAATGAGCGGGGTCAACATGAACGGCCGCCAGATCCGCAAGGGCGCGCCCGACGCTATCGAGGAGCATGTGAAGCGCCTGGGCGGAAGTGTCCCCTCAGAGATACGCGAGGCCGTCGACACCGTCGCCAAGGCGGGTGCCACGCCTCTCGTGGTTGCCGACGGGTCGAAGGTACTCGGGGTGATCCAGCTCAAGGACATCGTCAAGGGCGGCATCCGGGAGCGCTTTGCCGAGCTTCGCCGGATGGGGATCAAGACCATCATGATCACGGGGGACAATCCCCTCACGGCGGCCGCCATCAGCGCCGAGGCGGGGGTGGACGATTTCCTCGCCCAGGCCACGCCGGAGGCGAAACTCAAGCTCATCCGCGACATCCAGGGCCAAGGCCGGCTCGTGGCGATGACGGGCGACGGCACCAATGATGCCCCGGCACTGGCCCAGGCCGACGTGGCCGTCGCGATGAACACCGGTACTCAAGCGGCCAAGGAAGCCGGCAATATGGTGGACCTCGATTCCAATCCCACCAAACTGCTCGAGGTGGTCGAGACCGGCAAGCAGATGCTGATGACCCGAGGGGCGCTGACGACTTTCAGCATCGCCGACGACGTCGCCAAGTACTTCGCCATCATCCCGGCGGCCTTCGCCAGCACCTATCCGGCGCTCAAGGCGCTCAACATCATGCACCTGGCGACACCGGAGAGCGCCATCCTGTCGGCCGTCATCTTCAACGCGCTGATCATCGTCGCGCTGATCCCGCTGTCCCTGAGGGGCGTGCGCTACCGGCCACTCGGAGCCGGTGTCGTGCTCCGCCGTCATCTCTGGATCTACGGTGTGGGCGGCATCATCATCCCATTCCCCGGCATCAAGCTCATCGACATGATCCTGGTCGCCCTGCATTGGGTGTAGAGGAGCCAACCATTGATCGCAAACTTTCGCGCAGCCATCATCGCCCTAGCCTTCATGACGGTTCTTACGGGCATCGTCTATCCTCTCCTCGTGACGGGCATCGCCCAGGCGGTCTTCCCGTTCCAGGCGAACGGGAGTCTGATCATCAAAGGCGGCAAGACTGTGGGCTCGGTCCTCGTCGGCCAGCCCTTCGACGACCCCAAGTACTTCTGGCCGCGCCCCTCGGCAACCAGCCCCTTCGCCGACAATGCCGGCGCCTCCTCGGGCTCGAACCTGAGCCCGACAAACCCAGATCTCGTCAAGGCCGTCCAGGGTCGCGTGGACGCGCTTAGGGCCGCTGATCCAGGAAATACCGCGCCAGTCCCGGTGGACCTCGTCACCGCCTCGGCCAGCGGTCTCGACCCCCACATTAGCCCGGCGGCTGCCCTGTATCAGGTGTCCCGGGTGGCAAAGGCGCGAAAGCTCGACCCGGCCAAGGTGCGGGATCTCGTCGACAAGCACACTGAAGGACGCTTCCTGGGCTTGCTCGGCGAGCCCAGGGTCAATGTCCTCGAACTCAATCTCGCCCTGGAGGCTCTCTCATGAAGCGCTCGCTCGTCCTCCTCTTGCTTGCAGCAGGGCTGGCCGCTGTGGTGCCTGCGCCAGCGCTGGCTCAGAAGTCGGTCGCCGAAGTACTAGGGCGTCCGGCAACTCCTGAAGGTCAGCCCAAGACCTATCTCGAAGAGCTGACGCTCTTCAGCTACATCGAGAACAGCTTCGTCTGGAACATGGGCAAGGTCGGCCGCGGGGACGTGAACGAGCTGCGCTTCTATGACCGTGACAATGGCTACACCTTCAACGCGGCCGAGTTCAGCGTGAGGAAGGACCCCTCAGAGCGCTATCGGCTGGGCTACGGCGTCGTCATCTCGGCCGGGCTCGATTCCCAGAAGAACCACTCGTTGGGCATCTTCCGCAGCCTCGATGACCAGGCGCCGTATCGAAATACGCCCAAGTACGACCTCCCGGAGGCCTATGCCTCCTACCTCGTACCGCTCGGCAATGGCCTGACCCTCAAGGGCGGGAAATGGGGCACCCCGATCGGCTACGAGGTCTACGAGAGTCCCAAGAATCTCAACTTCTCCCGCTCGCTCCTCTACACTCTCGGTACGCCTATCACTCACACCGGACTCCTGGCGACGTACCCCTTCGCGTCATGGTTCTCGATGTCGTTGGGCTTCACCAACGGCTGGGACAACTCGGACAACAACAACGGGTATCTCCGGCCGATGGGGGTCGTCGATTTCACCCCGATCGACAAGCTCACCGCCTCGGTGCACTGGATGGTCGGTCCCGAGCAGAACCGCAACCAGATGCAGGGCGGGATCAACAACCGCTTCATCGTGGACACGACGATCCAGTACACGGGGATCGACAAGCTGACCCTGGCCGTGAACTTCGACTTCGCCGGGGAGGAGAACGACCCGACCCTGGTCGCCCTGGGAACGCGGAAGGACAACGACTCACGCTGGAGCGGTATCGCCGGCTACGTTGCGTACGACTGGACCAAGGCCCTCCGGACGGTGCTCCGGCTTGAGTATTTCGCCGCTCCCCAGGGCGTCAAGGCGGGCACGATCGCCCCCGGCCACAACCTCGACCTCTGGGAGATCACGGCCACCATCGAGTACAAGATCTGGCGCGGCCTCGTCGGCCGGCTCGAATACCGCCACGACGAAGCCAGCCGGCGGGCCTTCAGCCTCCAGAACCACGGCACGACGCCGACATCCCACGCCCAGAACACGCTTAGCGTCGCGCTGTACTACTCGTTCTTCTGAGCGTGTCAATCGAGCGCGCGCGGGGTACGATGGCGCCGAGGCCATGAATACCGAGCGACGCCCGGACCCTGACGAGCTGTTGGCGCGGGTCAAGGAGGCGGAAGCTCGTCAGGCGCGCGGCAAGCTCAAGGTCTTCTTCGGCGCCGCCGCCGGCGTCGGCAAGACCTACGCCATGCTCGAGGCCGCCCGCCAGCAGCGGCAGCACGGCGTCGACGTAATGGTCGGCTGGGTCGAGACCCACGGTCGGGCCGAGACCGAAGCGCTCCTCGAGGGTCTCGAAGTCTTGCCACCGCGCCTCGTCGAGTATCGCGGCGCAACCCTACGCGAGTTCGACCTCGACGCCGCGCTTGTGCGCCGACCCACCCTGATCCTTGTGGACGAGCTGGCGCATACCAACGCGCCGGGCTCCCGCCACGCCAAGCGCTGGCAGGACGTGCTCGAGCTGCTGAGCGCCGGCATCGACGTGTACACCACGATGAATGTGCAGCACGTCGAGAGCCTCAATGACCTCGTCGCCAAGATCACGGGTGTCGTCGTCCGGGAGACCGTACCCGACTCGGTGTTCGACCAGACCGACGAGGTCGAACTGATCGATCTGCCTCCTGACGACCTGCTCCAGCGCTTCAAGGACGGCAAGGTTTACATGCCGGGCCTGGCCGCGGAGGCGCTCCACAACTTCTTCCGCAAGGGCAATCTGATCGCGCTCCGCGAGCTCGCGCTGCAGCGCACCGCCCAGCGTGTTGACGCGGAGATGCGGCTCTACATGCGCGACCATGCCATCGGGCGGACATGGCCGGTACGCGAACGGCTGCTGGTCTGCATAGGGGCCAGCCCGCTTTCGACGCGGCTCATCCGGGCGGCCAAGCAGATGGCCGAGCGCCTGAACGCGGAGTGGATCGCGGCCTATGTCGAGACGCCTGCCCAGCTCCGCTTGCCCCAGGAAGCGCGGGACCAGGTCGTGCAGAACATGCGGCTAGCCGAGCAGCTCGGGGCCGAAGTGGTCACCCTGAGCGGCCAGCGCATGAGCGAGGAGATTCTGGCCTGCGCACGCGCCCGCAACGTGAGCAAGATCGTCGTCGGCAAGCCGAGCCGGCCGCTCTGGAAGCGCATCCTCATCGGCTCCATCGTCGACTCTCTCGTGCAAGGCAGCGGCGAGATCGACGTCTACGTCATCAGCGGCGAGCGGGAGGCGCCGGCGCCGGTCGCGCGGCGCCGCGTCGAGGCGCCGCCGCTCGACTGGCCAGACTACGGCTTCGGCCTCGCCGTCGTGACAGTCTGCACCGGGCTGGCGTGGGGCATGAGCTATCACTTCGAGCTTTCCAACCTCATCATGGTCTACCTGCTGGGCGTGGTTGTCGTCGCCACCCGCTGCGGTCGTGGCCCGACAATCCTGGTGTCGGTGCTGAGCGTGGCGGCTTTCGACTTCTTCTTCGTCCCGCCGTACTACACATTCGCAGTGGCCGACACCCAGTACTTCATCACCTTCGGCGTGATGCTCGTGGTAGCACTCATCATCAGCGGGCTGGCGGTGCGAATTCGGACTCAGGCCGAAGCAGCGCGCGAGCGCGAGCAGCGGATCGCGGCACTATACGCCATGAGCCGCGAGCTGGCCAAGACGCGCGGGGTCCGGGATCTGCTCCAGGTCGCCGTGCGTCACATCACGGAGGTGTTCCACACCCGCGTGGTTGTCCTTCTGCCGCGGCCCGGCGAGCGCCTGGCCCCGGAAGCCAGCCTGCGCGACCAGTTCCCGTTGGACGACAATGAGCTCGCGGTCGGGCAGTGGGCATACGAGCGTGGCAGGATCGCGGGGCTCGGCACTGAGACGCTTCCCGGCGCCACAGCCGTGTATGTGCCTCTGGTCGCTTCAGGCGGGACGGTCGGCGTGCTCGGGCTTCGTCCGGAGGATCCGCGCTCGCTCCAGGCCCCGGAGCGGCTTCACCAGCTTGAGGCCTTCGCCAGCCAGACGGCGCTGGCCATCGAGCGCGCCCACCTCGCCGAAGAAGCCCAGCAGGCGCAAGTACGCGCTGAGACCGAGCGCCTGCGCAATTCGCTCCTGAGCTCCGTCTCCCACGATCTGAGAACCCCGCTGGCATCGATCACGGGCGCGGCCAGCACTTTGCTCGAGGGCAGCGCGACGCTCGACGCGCGCACCCGTCAGGACCTGCTCGAGGCGCTCCACGAAGAAGCCGAGCGGCTGAACCGGCTCGTCCAGAATCTCCTGGAGATGACCCGGCTCGAATCGGGCGCGCTGCAGCTCCACTCGGAGTGGCATCCTCTCGAGGAAGTGGTTGGGGCCGCGCTCGGTCGCTTCGGGAAGCGATTCGGGGACCGCCCGGTCACGACCCGCATTCCGGCTGACTTGCCGCTGGTCCTGATCGACGATGTGCTGGTCGAGCAGGTGCTCATCAATCTGCTCGACAACGCCCTCAAGTACACGCCGGCGGGCAGCCCCATAGACATCTCGGCCTCGAGCGTCGACGGCGCCGTGCTCGTGGAGGTGGCAGACCGCGGCCCCGGCCTGCCGCCGGGAGACGAAAAGCGCATCTTCGACAAGTTCTTCCGCGGTGGAACTGGAGTTCGGGGAGCGGGGCTGGGACTCGCCATCTGCCAGGGGATCGTGGATGCCCACGGCGGACGGATCTGGGCCGAGAATCGCCCGGGAGGCGGCGTGGTCTTTCGGTTCACGCTGCCGGTCAAGGACTCGCCACCGATGCCGTCAGAAGATGGCTGAGCCCCGCGCACCCGCGACGACGCCCGCCGGGGGCACGTCCGGGCCCTGCATCGTCCTGATCGAGGACGAGCCGCAGATCCGCCGCTTCCTGCGCGCCACGCTCGCCAGCACGGGCTACCGTCTCTATGAGGCAACCACCGGTGAAGACGGCCTGGTCGAGGTATCCACCCGCCAGCCGGACGTGGTCATCATCGACCTGGGGCTGCCGGACATGGACGGTCTCGAGGTGATCCGGCGGCTCCGCGAGTGGAGCAAGGTCCCCATCATCGTCCTGTCGGCGCGCGGGCAGGAGCGGGACAAGATCGCGGCGCTGGATGCCGGGGCCGACGATTACCTCAGCAAGCCATTCAGCGTGGGGGAGCTCCTCGCACGGCTGAGAGTGGCCCTGCGCCACACCGCCGGCTCCGGCGAGACGGGGGAGCCCGTTTTCACGCTCGGTGTTTTGCGCGTGGACCAGCTCCGCCGTCAGGTGCTCGTCGACGGCAAGGAAGTTCACCTCACGCCTATCGAGTATCGGCTGCTGACCACGCTGGTCCGGCATGCCGGCAAGGTCCTCACCCACCGGCAATTGCTCAAAGACGTATGGGGTCCGCCCTATGCCGAGCAGGCCCACTACCTGCGGGTCTATATGGCCCAGCTCCGCCGCAAGCTCGAAGCCGACCCTGCGCGACCCCGTTATCTGCTGACCGAGCCGGGGGTCGGCTATCGATTAGCCGCGGAGTGAGAGAAACCGACGGGCGCGGGGGTCATGCCCGGCCCGTCAGATGACCCCGCCGGACTTGAGCCGCTCGAGCTCGGCGTCCGAAAGTCCCAGCTCGCCCGAGTAGACCTCGCGGTTGTGGGCGCCGAGGGCGGGGCCCGCCCAGCGGATCGCGCC
>DASSSH010000361.1:0-6744 GCA_035708525.1 Candidatus Methylomirabilota bacterium | reverse complement strand
GAGTGGTTGACGCCGCCGAATCCGCTCGCGTTCGTCTGGACCGATGGGAAGCTTACCCCATCATTCAGGAGGCCGAAGGAGATACCGAGCCCCGGCAGCGATGAGAGCTGCGTGCCTATGCCGATGGCGTCGAAGTTCTCGAGGCTGAACGCGCCGGCCGCCGCCTGCCAGGCGGCCTCGCTGGAGAAGGACGCGGCGTGCGCGGCCAATGGGGCTGCAACGCAGAGTAGGAGCATCGCCGTCGAGGCTGCCGTTGCCTTCATCCTCGTCACCTGCCCACGCCTCCTAACGGGTCGCTCTCCACATGGAATCCCTATAAGTTACTTAACAAAACGTGTCATAGCTGCAAGACCTGCTCCAGCGAGCCTGAAAGCTGCAATGACAGGGACTTTAGTAGACCTGGCGTGGAGGTGTTGTCGCTGATCGTAAAATGGTCCGACATTTTCAGGTGCCACATTGGCCCGAGCAAACACGGCGTGGAAGCCCGGAGAGTTGCTGGACCAGCGCCTGCGCTGGGCGGACCGGGGACCGCGCCCTTTACGCCTTCTGCGCGCCTCTCGCGCGTGCGAAGCCGACGACCCCGAGCAATCCGCAGATCAGGAGCAGCAACGTGGAGGGCCCGGGAATGGGGACCAACACCAGCCTGAAATCCATCCTGCCGGCCCGCTTCGTCAGGTCGCTGTCGTACGCCGTCGACGACATATCATGCAACCGGATGTTCTCGGGATCCCAAATGGAGCCGGTCCCCAGGAAGGCACCGGTCAGGAAGAGCTTGTCCACCCCTTCCGTTACGTTCGGATCGGGAAAGAACGGCGAGTAAAGCGGGCCGCCGTTCACGGTATGGCTGGGGTGGATATGCGCCCAGATGGGGTGGTCCTCCCCGCGAAGGATGACCGGGTCAATGTTGTCGATCGTTTGGATGTAGTAGCCCTGCCACGGCGCGCCGACGGTCAGCTCCATGCCCATCATGAAGAACCGCTGCCTCTCTACAAAGTCGCCCTTGGTCCGGAACCTGATTTCGCGGGATTCATACTCCACATAGGTTTTCGTGACCAAGAAGCTTGTCGTCGCGCCGCTGGTGGTGATGCCTGAAAGCGTGATGTCGGGGGGCGCGTCATACTCCCATCCGCTCGTACCAAGATCGATGAACGCGCCTTCTGCCTGATGAGAGACGAGTCCCAGACTCGCGACACCCACTGAAATCGCAAACAGAGACAGGCGAAGCCAGTTTCTCGCTGCCATTGCCGTGCTCCCTTCTTCTCCGGCTACCCGGGTGCTTGGCTTGCTCGCATCTCTCGCCTCCACTCCAGTTGCGTGCGTGTTCTTGCAGGAGCGAAGCAAGCTGCGTTCCGAAGGGGGACGGATCCAATTCATCAAGCGAAACAGCGTGTTGACCCGGGGTGCGATAGGCCGGATCAAGGAGTGTAAAGGGCGCGGACACTGCAATAGAGGCGTAGGCATCGAGTGGAAGAGGCTCAAGACTAGACTGATCTCCTCGAACTGGCGGGCTTTCCTGTCGGATTCCTGAGCGGATTGTTGTGGGCCGCCGGTGTAAGAAAAATCGACGATCCGGCTCCGTGATGCCGGAGGCACGTTCCTGCTCGGAGGGCACGCACCTCAGAACGCCTCAGGGCCGGCCGCAGCGCTGAAGCGGGCGCCGCCCAGCTTGCCGTCCTCGACCAGTCCCACGAAGAAGGCGTAGAGCTGATTGTACTCGTCGTAGCGCGCCTGGCCGAAGCGTGCCACCGTGTCTTCCCGCATGGCGCGGTACATCTCCAGTCGGAGACGCAGGATGCCGACCCACTCGGCGGAGAGATCTTCGGCTTCGATGCCGACGAAGCCGGCGCGCGCCAGCAGCTCGCGGTAGCCCGCGATCGTCTGCAGGCTCACCGCCGCCATCCACTCGGCCAGCCGCCGCCGCTCGCCGTCGGCGAGCCGCGCATGAGCGATCCAGTCGGTGAAGGCGAGGCGCCTGCCCGGCAACAGGACGCGCGCGCACTCGGCGAGGGCCGCCGCCTTGTCCGGCACGTGGAGCAATCCCTCCTGGCTGACCGCCGCGGCAAAGGCCCCCCGCCGGAACGGGAGGCTCTGGGCATCGCCGCGGAGGAGGAGGACGCGGCCGTCGAGACCGACCCGGGCGCCCAGCCGCCGGCCGGCGGCGCAGCGCTCCAGGTTGAGGTCGAGGCCGACCACGCGGCAGCCGAAGCGCCGCGCGAGAAAGCGCGCCGGCCCGCCCAACCCCGCGCAGACGTCGAGCACGCGGCTCTCGGCGCCGATCCCGGCGCGGCGGGCGAGGGCTTCGACGGCGCCAAGCCCGCCGTAGTGGTCCTGGTCCCACTCGTAGAGATCCTCGGGAACGAGACGGCGCAGGTCCTTTCCCGTGCGACGGAGGGCGTCGAGGATCTGGGCTTCGTTGATCGGGTGGCGGTTGTAGAAATCGATGACCGCGGGTAGTTGCCGGTTCATGGCGCCGAGATCCCTCTCCCCCGAAGCGGGGGAGAGGGATCGGAATATTGCTCACAGGTTATCCACATATCCACACCGATCCACAACGGAAAAATCTCACGCGCGGATGCGGGGTCGGCGACGGCGCCGGGGAAAAACGACGACTGGGCGCGCCGCCGCGGCCAGCGCGCTCGCTCGCCCGCACCCCGGGCGGCAGGGCGCGCGGCCACGTGCGCGGCGCCGCTCCTGGAGCGGCGAACTCGAGGGTTGACGTCCGGTGCCGGCATCCGTAGAGTCCGGCGCCATGACCTCACACCCCAGCAGTCGCCGGCGCCGCATTCTCGTCGTCGAGGACGACCCGCTCGTCGCCTCGCTCCTGTCGGATTTCCTCACCGCTGAAGGTCACGCGGTGGACACGGCTCTCAACGGCCGCCTGGCTCTCGAGCGGCTGCGGGCGGAGCCGTACGATCTCATCGTGAGCGACATGCGGATGCCCGAGCTGGACGGCGAGGGCTTCTTCGCCGCCTTCGACGCGGTCCGCCCAGGCATGCGCTCGCGGATCATCTTCGTCACCGGCCAGGCGCTGACGCCGGAGACGCGAGAGTTCATCGCCCGCGCCCAGGTACCGATCCTGGGCAAGCCCTTCAACCTCGATGCCCTCCGCGAGATGACCGAAGAGATGTTCGCCGCGCAGCCGAGCCGCTGAGCCGACTGCCCCGCCACTCCGTCCCCACCTCTCAACCCGCGCTGCGTGGCCGACGCCCCGTGGTGGACGCCTTGAAGTGCCTGCGGGGGTATGGTAGAAGAAGTCGGCTCGATCCACCCCCTGAGCAGGCGAAGGAGCGCGCGAAGCCATGGCGGACACCGCAGCGAATCCACTCAAGGCCGGGCTGGAAGACGTTGTCGTCTCCACTTCCGAGATTTGCTTCATCGACGGCAAGCAGGGCCGTCTCATCTATCGTGGGTACGATGTCGACGATCTCGTCGCCCACTCCTCCTTCGAGGAGGTGGTCTTCCTGCTCTGGCACGGTCACCTGCCCACGCGCAAAGAGCTGGAGGTCCACCTCAAAGCGCTGGCCGCCACGGCCAACCGGAAGTTGCCCACCAAGCTGCTCTCGATGCTCAAGTTGCTCCCGAAGAAGACAACCCCGATGGAGGTGCTCCGCACGGGGGTGTCGGCGCTCTCGGCCTTCGATGCCGACGCGGATGACAACTCGCGCGAGGCCACGCTGCGAAAGGCGGTGCGGCTCACGGCCCAGATGCCGACCTTGGCGGCGGCCTGGGAGCGGATCCGCCGGGGCCGGGCGCCGGTGGCGCCCGACCCGCGGCTGAGCCTGGCGGGCAACTTCCTCTACATGATGAGCGGCAAGAAGCCCACGCCGCTGGCCACCAAGACCTTCGACGTCGCCCTGGTCCTGCACGCCGACCACGAGTTCAACGCCTCGACCTTCGCCGGCCGCGTGACGGCCGCCACCCTGTCGGATCTGCACTCGGCGGTGGTCTCCGGCATCGGCGCGCTGAAGGGGCCGCTGCACGGTGGCGCCAACGAGCAGGTCATGCTGGCGGTGGAGAAGATCAAGGATCCCGCCAAGGCGGAGGCCTGGATCCGCAAGGCCCTGGCGGACAAGGCGCGCATCTCGGGCTTCGGCCATCGCGTCTATCGCGTGGAGGATCCGCGCGCCAAGCACCTGCAGCGCCTGGCGCTCGAGCTGGGCCAGCAGGCCGGCAGCACCGCCAATGTCGAGATCCTCAACACCATCGCCCGCATCGTCAGCGCCGAGAAGAACATCTTCCCCAACGTGGATCTCTATTCGGGGGCCTGCTACGCCTCCATGGGCATTCCCACCGACCAGTTCACGCCGATCTTCGCCATCAGCCGCGTCGCCGGCTGGGCGGCCCATGTGCTCGAGCAGCACGGCCACAACCGCCTGATCCGGCCGCGCTCGGAGTACATCGGAGCCACGGACCTCAAGTACGTGTCGCTCGCCGACCGTTAGCGCGCCCCCCGCGTCTCCCCTCTCCCCCTCCGGGGGAGAGGGACAGGGTGAGGGGGCCCAGCGGACTCGCGCTTTCAGGGAGAGGGTCGGGGTGAGAGGGACCCACATGCGCGGGCGTAGCGCCGCCTAGCCCGCGCCCCGTCGATGGCGACGAGCGTGGTGCTCGTGGTGCACAACCGGCTGGCCCTCACGCGCGCCTGCCTGGAGAGCCTCCGCCCGACGACGGCGCCCTTCGACCTCTGCGTGGTGGACAATGGCTCGACCGACGGCACGCCCGCCTTCTTCCGCGACTTTCCGTACCCGTACCCGCTGACCTATCACCGCAACGAGGCCAACACCGGCCTCATCAGCGCGCTGAACCAGGGCGCTCAGCTGGCGAAGGCTGAGTTCCTCTGCTTCCTCCACAACGACACGGAGATGCGCGAGCGCGACTGGCTGGCGCGCCTCGAGGCCGCGCTCGAGGCGCCCGAGCGGATCGGGCTGGCGGGCCTCTACGGTGTCCGCCGGCTCCGCCGCGACGGCCGCTACGTCGGCCGCACCATCGTCCACTGCCTGGCCGAACGCCCCACGCTTCGCGCTGAGCGGGTCGAAGTGGCGGCGGTGGACGGCGTCTGCCTCTTCCTGCGCCGCGCTCTGCTCGACTCTGTGGGCGGCTTCGACGAAGGCTACGGCTTCTTCCACGGCTACGATCGCGATCTCTCCTTCGCCGTGCGCGAGGCCGGCTGGCGTTGCGCCGTGGTCAACGCGCCGTTCGTCCACCGGGGCGGCGGCACGCGGACCGGCGAGGCAGCGCCGGTGAGCCCGGCCGATGATCTGATGGAGCGCCGAGCCGCGCTCGAGCGCTTCGCCCAGAAGTGGCGGCATCGGCTGCCGTGCGACGTGCGTGGCCTCGGCGAGCGGCTGACCGACTGGATGAAGCCGGCCCGCGCGCGGTCGTGATAGGCTTCGCCGGATGATCCCCTTCGTCAAGGGCCATGGCCTGGGCAACGATTACATCGTCATCAACGGGGCTGATCTGCCCTCTCCACTGACGCCGCCCCAGATCGCGCGCATCTGCGATCGCAACTGGGGCGTGGGCTCCGACGGCATCCTGCTGCTCGTGCCGGCCTGGGGCGGGGCAGACTTCGGCCTGCGCATCCTGAATCCCGACGGCAGCGAGGCTGAGAAGTCGGGCAACGGGCTGCGGATCTTCGCCAAGTATCTCTGGGACCACGGCCACGCCAAGCAGGAGACCTTCACCGTCTCCACCAAGGGCGGCCGCGTCGAATGCCGGCTCCACGTCAACGACGGGCGGGTCAACGTGGTCACGGTGGAGATGGGCCGCTGCACCTTCGTGGCTCCCGAGATCCCGATGAACGGCCCTGAGCGCGAAGTCGTCAAGGTGCCGCTCCAGGTGGAGGGCGAGACCCTGCTCATCACCGCCGTCTCCGTGGGCAATCCCCACTGCGTGGTCTTCACCGATCGACTGGATGAAGCGCAGGCACGCCGCCTTGGTCCCAAGATCGAGCGCCACCCCGCCTTCCCCAACCGCACCAATGTGCAATTCGCGCGCGTCGCCTCCCGGGCCCAGGTGGACATCCTCATCTGGGAGCGCGGCGCCGGCTACACCCTGGCCTCGGGCTCGTCCTCGAGCGCCGTGGCCTGCGCGGCGGTGAAGAACGGCCTCTGCGACCACGGACTGGTCACCGTGCGGATGCCGGGCGGCACCCTGAGCGTCGATGTGCGCCCCGACTGGTCCATCCGCCTCCAGGGGCCGGTGGAGGAGGTCTACACGGGCACGCTCTCGCGGGAGTTCGTAGAAGGAATCGGGGCCCTGGGCGGCGGCTGGAGCACCGAGCGGACGCCGCCATGATTGGCCCCCGGCCTGTCGCGCTGCTCTTCACCATCCTGGTCCTCGTGATGGTGGCCCTCGTCGTGGCGGGTGTGGCGCTCGGGCTGCCTCGTGCCGGGAAGAGTCGCGCGGCGAGAAGCGCAGCGCTCACCGCCGCAGGGCTCATCGCCTGGCTAGCCGCCACATCGGTGGCGGCGCGGGGCGGCTTCTTCCTCGATTTCCAGTCCCTGCCGCCTCGGATGCTGGCGGCGATCCTGCCCCCGCTCGCCGCGGTGCTCCTTTTCTCGCTCACGCGGCTCGCTGAGCCCGTGCTGGTCGGCATCCCACCCGCGATGCTCGTGTACCTTCAGAGCTTCAGGATCGTGGTGGAGTTTGTCCTCTGGCGGCTCGTGGCGGAAGGCGTGGCGCCCGAGATCATGAGCTTTCACGGGCGCAACTTCGACATCCTGGTGGGACTCAGCGCCCCGGTCG
>DASSSH010000360.1:0-6844 GCA_035708525.1 Candidatus Methylomirabilota bacterium | reverse complement strand
TGTCAAACGGCTCGTGGGCACGATGGCGCATCCTCTCAATCGACCGAGGCTCGATCCCAAGACAGGCCGCGTCGTCGAAGGGTACGCGGTGCTGCAGCCACGTGTCACCCCGCCCTTGCCCGGCCGCGAAGGCTCCTTCTTCCAGCGCCTGTCGTCGGGCCCCTCCGGCATCGACCCCTACGCGGCGGCCGTGTCAGACGTCTACCAGGACCTCTTCGGCGAGGGGTCATACACGGGCAAGGGGATCTATGATGTGGACGCGTTCGAGGCGGCCCTCGCCGGACGCGTGCCCGAGAACGCGCTCCTGAGCCACGATCTCTTCGAGGGAGTGTTCGCCCGGGCGGGCCTGGTCACCGACGTGGAGCTGTTCGAGAGCGCTCCGTCGCATTACGGCGTCGCCGCGGCCCGCCAGCACCGATGGGCGCGCGGCGACTGGCAGCTGCTCCCGTGGATTCTCGGAGGCGGGCTGCCGGGGATCGGGCGCTGGAAGATGGTGGACAACCTGCGGCGCACGCTGTCGGCTCCAGCCACCTTCGTGACATTGGTGCTCGGATGGACGCTGCCAAGCACCTCGCCTCAGGCGTGGGCCGCATTCGTCCTCGCGACGATCGCCCTGCCCGCGCTCCTGCCGGTCCTCAGCGGGTTGATTCCCAGAGGGCACGGCTTTTCGAAGCGCAGCCACGCACGCGCGGTGGGCAGGGACCTCGGGCTGGCCGCATCGCAGACGGCGCTCACAGTCACGATGCTGGCACACCAAGCCTGGCTGATGGGCGATGCGATGCTGCGCTCGCTTATTCGCGTGTACGTGACCCATCGGAATCTCCTGGAATGGGTGACCGCGGCCCAGGCGAAGGCGGGCCTCCGCCTCGATCTCGGCGGCTTCTACCAGCGAATGGGCGGTGGAGTCGCGCTCGCTATGGCCGGGGCGGCCGCGATCGTGTGGGGGCGGCCCGCGGCTTGGCCCGTTGCGCTGCCATTCCTGCTGCTCTGGGCGGCCTCGCCCGTGGTGGCTCGATCGATCAGCGTGCCCTCGCCCGCCACGACGACCAAACCGCTCTCGCCGGTGGACGCGCAGGCGCTCAGGTTGATCGCCCGCCGCACGTGGCGCTTCTTCTCGGTGTTCGTCGGCCCCGAGGACCACGCCCTGCCTCCGGACAATTTCCAGGAAGAGCCGCACCCCGTCGTGGCGCACCGCACATCCCCTACGAACCTCGGCCTCTATCTCCTGTCCACCGTCGCTGCGCACGATTTTGGCTGGCTCGGGAGGCTCGACGCCGTCGAGCGTCTCGAGACGGCCCTGGAGACGATGAGCCGTCTCGAGCGCTTCCGCGGCCACTTCTACAATTGGTACGGCACAGGCGATTGCCGACCGCTCTATCCCAGGTACGTGTCGTCGGTAGACAGCGGTAATCTCGCCGGCCATCTCATCGCCCTCAAGCAGGCCTGCCTGGAAATGATCGACCAGCCGCTGCTCACTCGGGCGGCGCTCGCCGGAATCGAGGATGCGGCGCTGCTCGTCCGCGACTCGGTGCGCGCGCTGGACGAGGGCCTCCGCCTGCCCACGACAACCCGGCTCCGCCTGGACGAAGCGCTCGGTGCCATCGCGGCGGCGGTCAAGGGAGTACCCGGGACTCCGGCTGAGTGGCCCCGGCGACTCGCTGAGCTCGCGGTCCACGCGCGTTCCGTGACGGCCCTCGCGCGGCGCCTGGTCGAAGAGGACGGCGCAACCGCGCAGGCAGAGGCCGTCCTGTGGGCTGAGGCTCTGTGCGCAACCATCGAGAGCCACAGTCGTGATCTCGACGTGACGATGTCCATGTCCGAGTCCCTGATCCAGCGTCTCGTCGCCCTTGCCCGGAGCGCGCAGGCGATGGTCGGGGCCATGGACTTCACCTTTCTTTTCGACCCGATACGCCAGCTGTTTGCGATTGGCTACCGCGTCGAGGACGCGAGTCTCGACCCCGGCCGCTACGACCTGCTCGCCTCGGAAGCGCGCCTCACGAGCTTCGTCGCCATCGCAAAAGGGGATGCACCGGTCTCGCACTGGTTCCGACTGGGCCGGGCCCTCACACCCGTGGAACAAGACTCCGCCCTCGTGTCCTGGTCGGGGTCGATGTTCGAGTATCTGATGCCCGGGCTCGTGATGCGCGCACCCGTGGGCAGTCTCCTGGGCCAGACCTGCCGGCTCGTCGTCCGCCGACAGATCACATATGGCGCCGAGCGCGGCGTGCCCTGGGGGGTCTCGGAGTCGGGGTATAGCGCGCGCGACCTCGAGCTGGCCTACCAGTATTCAAACTTCGGTGTGCCGGGTCTCGGACTCCGGCGCGGGCTCGGCGAGGATGTGGTCGTCGCCCCGTATGCGACAGCGCTGGCGGCCATGATCGATCCGACGGCTGCGCTTCGAAACTTCCGGCGCCTCTGGGACGCCGGCGCCCACGGCGCCTACGGCTTCTACGAGGCCCTCGACTACACAAGCTCCAGGCTTCCGGAGGGGACCCGCGTCGCGGTGGTACGCACCTACATGGCGCATCACCAGGGCATGCTGCTCGTTGCCCTCGCGAATGTTCTCCACGGCGGCGCGATGCGTGCGCGTTTCCATGCCGAGCCGATCGTCCAGGCGACCGAGCTGCTGCTCCAGGAGAGGACGCCGCGGGACGTCGCGGTCGCCCGGCCGCGCGCGGAAGAGGTGATGGCGGTAGCCGATGTGCGCGAATTCGTTCCTCCAGTCGTCCGGCGCTTCACCTCGCCGCACGGACCCGTCCGCACACACATCCTGTCCAACGGGCGATATGCCGTGATGCTCACGGCCGCGGGCTCTGGGTACAGCCGCTGGCGCGACCTCGCGCTGACGCGCTGGCGAGAGGACGTCACGCGTGACGAGGCCGGGACGCACGTGTATCTCCGCGATGTGCACAGCGGCCAGAGCTGGTCGGTTGGCTACCAGCCCAGTGGCTGCGAGCCGGAGAGCTACGAGGTCGTGTTCTCCGAGGACCGAGCGAAGATCGCCCGGAGGGACGGGGCGATCGCGACCACACTCGATGTGATCGTGTCCCCGGAAGATGATGCCGAGATCCGACGCGTGTCGCTGACGAACTTCGGGATGCGCGCCCGTGAGATCGAGCTGACGTCCTACGCCGAGGTCGTGCTGGCCCCGCCGTCAGCCGACACCGCCCACCCGGCGTTTTCCAATCTCTTCGTCCACACAGCGTGCGTGCCCGAGGTCGATGCCGTGCTCGCGACGCGCCGGCCGCGGGCGCCTGGCGAGCGGCAGGTCTGGCTTGCCCACACGGTGGTCGCCGAAGGCCAGAGGGTCGGCGACCTGCAATGGGAAACCGACCGCGCTCGATTCGTGGGCCGCGGCCGCGGGATTCGGACACCACAGGCGATGGCCGAGGGCCAGCCCCTCTCCAACTCGGTGGGCTCGGTGCTCGATCCGATCGTGAGCCTTCGACTCCGGGTACGGCTACGACCCGGAGTCACGGTCCGGGTCGCCTTCTCAACGATGGTTGCGCCGTCGCGGGAGGAGGCCCTGGGTCTCGCGGAGAAGTATCACGATGCGGCGACGTTCGACCGCGCCGCCACGTTGGCGTGGACGCAAGCCCAAGTGCAGCTGCACCATGTCGGCGTCGGGCCGGACGAGGCCCACCTCTTTCAGAGTCTCGCCCGTCGCCTTCTCTACTCGGAGCGAAGCCTTCGCCCGTCGGCGGACGTGCTCGTCCGTCACTCGGGAGGGCCCCCGGGCTTATGGGCCCACGGGATTTCGGGAGATATCCCGATCGTCCTGGTTCAGATCGACGAGCCCGAGGATGTGGGCATCGTGCGGCAGCTGCTCCGCGCCCACGAGTACTGGCGAATGAAGCAGCTTGCAGTCGATCTCGTGATCCTGAACGACCGGGCGCCATCCTACGTCCAGGATCTGCAGTCACTGCTGGAGACTGTTGTTCGAATGAGTCAGTCGGGCGGGCCTTCCGAGGGGCCCGAGCCGCATGGGAGCGTCTTCATCCTGCGGGCAGACCGTCTGCTGGCCTCCCAGCGGGACGCGCTCCAGGCCGTGGCCCGCGCGGTGCTGTCGAGCCGGCATGGGACACTGGCCGACCAGATCGCGCGCTCGCGCGGACCCGAGATGGCCACGCCCGTTCCGCCTCGGCGGCAGACGGCGACAAAGCCGTTCGCCACCGTGGCGCTGCCGCGGCCAGCGCTTGAGTTCTTCAACGGCCTCGGCGGCTTTGCGGCGGACGGGCGGGAATATGTGACGATCCTCGACGAGGGACGCCAGACGCCGGCCCCCTGGATCAACGTGATCGCCAATCCGATGTTCGGCTTCCAGGTCTCCGAGTCGGGCTCGGGGTACACCTGGTCGGTCAACAGCCGCGAGAACAAGCTCACTCCGTGGTCGAACGACCCGGTGAGTGATCCGCCGGGCGAGGCGCTCTACGTCCGGGATGAGGAGACTGGCGACCTCTGGGGCCCGACGGCGCTTCCGATTCGCGAGCTAGGTCAACCCTACGTGGTCCGGCACGGACAAGGCTATAGCCGATTTGAGCATGTCTCCCACGGCGTCTCGCTCGAGCTCGTGCAGTTTGTCCCGCGCGATGACTCGATCAAGGTGAGTCGGCTCACGATAACAAACGAGTCGGGGCGTTCTCGGCGGCTGTCCGTGACCGCCTATGTCGAATGGGTGCTCGGCGTGTCTCGCGCCGGCTCCGCGCCGTTCATCGTCACCGAGATCGACCCGACGACCGGGGCGATGCTCGCGCGGAACCCCTGGAGCATGGACTTTGGCGGCCGCGTGGCGTTTGCCGACCTCGGCGGTGCGCAGATGGCCTGGACCGGCGACCGGACGGAGTTCCTCGGGCGCAATGGCACGCTCGAGCAGCCGGCGAGCCTCGAGCGCGGAGCTCGACTGTCGGGGCGGGTCGGCGCCGGCCTCGACCCATGCGGCGCCCTCCAGGCGATGATCGAGCTGGGCGCGGGAGAGCGTACCGAGATCGTGTTCCTTCTCGGCGAGGCGGCGAATCACGATGAGGCGGCGGAATTGGTCGCCCGCTATCGAGCGGCCAACCTCGATGCGGCCTTGCAATCCGTCGCGGAACTATGGGACGACGTCCTTGGCGCGGTGCAGGTGAGGACTCCCGACCGATCGATGGACATCCTGCTCAACCGGTGGCTGCTCTATCAGACGCTGTCCTGCCGGGTCTGGGCGCGGTCGGCGTGCTATCAGGCCGGCGGTGCCTATGGATACCGCGACCAGCTCCAGGATGTGATGGCCCTCAGTGTGGCTAGTTCACAGGTCACGCGCGAGCATCTTCTCCGGGCCGCAGGCCGCCAGTTCGTGGAGGGTGACGTGCAGCACTGGTGGCACTCTCCCTCCGGTCGGGGTGTCCGGACGCGGATTTCTGACGATTCAGTCTGGCTACCGTACGCCGTCGCTCACTATGTGGAAACGACAGGCGACAGCGCCATCCTGGACGAGGTCGTGCCTTTCCTTCACGGCCCCATCCTCGCGGCGGGGCAGAACGAGTCGTACTTCCAGCCGGGCGTGGCCTCGGAGCGGGCAACGCTCTTCGAGCACTGTGCGCGGGCTCTCGACCGGAATCTTGCGGTGGGCTCTCACGGCCTTCCCTTGATCGGCACGGGCGACTGGAATGACGGGATGAACGGGGTCGGCCAGGCGGGGCGTGGCGAAAGCGTCTGGCTCGGGTGGTTTCTTCATACGGCGCTCAGCAAGTTCGCGCCCGTGGCTGAGGAGCGGGGCGACGAGCGGCGCGCCACGGCGTGGCGCGAGGCCGCGCGATCGCTCAAGACCTCCCTCGAACAACATGGATGGGACGGACGGTGGTACCGGCGCGCCTACTTCGACGACGGGACCCCGCTCGGATCCGTCGTGAACTCGGAGTGCCGGATCGATTCGATCGCCCAATCGTGGGGGGTGATCTCGGGCGCCGCGGAGCCATCCCGCGCGGCGCAAGCCATGGCCGCGGTCGAGGAGCATCTCGTCCGGCGTGACCAGGGGCTGATCCTTCTCTTCACTCCGCCGTTCGACCGCACGGCCCTCGATCCCGGCTACATCAAAAGGTATCCCCCAGGCATTCGCGAGAACGGAGGTCAGTACACCCATGCCGCGATCTGGTGCGCGATCGCCTTTGCCGCGCTCGGCGAGGGCGACTTGGCGCACGAGCTGTTCTCGATCCTGAACCCGATCCGCCACGCGGGCGCGGACGTGGAGCAGTACAAGGTGGAGCCGTATGTCGTGGCCGCCGATGTCTACGCCGAGCCCGCACACGTCGGCCGTGGTGGATGGACCTGGTATACGGGCTCCGCAGGGTGGCTGTACCGCGCCGGGATCGAATCGCTTCTCGGATTCCGCGTCCGTGGGTCGTTGCTCCATGTGGATCCCTGCATTCCGCGTGGATGGCGAAGTTTCGAGATCACGTTCCGGTATCGCACATCGCGCTACGAGGTGAGAGTGGAGAACCCACGCGCTGTGATGCGCGGCATCTCGACTATCGAGGTCGATGGCACGCCTCTGCCCGCAGGGAGCGGGAAGCTTCGGCTCACCGATGACGGCGCGGTTCACCGCGTTCAGATTGTGCTCGGGTGATCGGCCAGCCGTCCGTAGTGTGGGAGGATGCTCGAGCAGGGACGGGGCCGTCGGCAATCAGGTGAAGCTGCCGGCGAGCGTGGGCAAAACCCAAAGGCCATCTGCTTCCGTTTTGCTCGTATAACAACCTGAAAGAACCCACAGCATCGCCGTCTCCGGCCAAGGAGACCCTCTCCTCGTGGCGCTTGCAAGCGCTGATTTCGGTCGTGTGGATGCCAATCCTTGTCATTCGCCGAAGACTCTCTC
>DASSSH010000359.1:0-20304 GCA_035708525.1 Candidatus Methylomirabilota bacterium | reverse complement strand
ACTCCCGCTGGAGGTGGTCCCCTTCGCGCTGCCGCTCGTGCTCGAGCGGCTCACGCGTCGCGGACTCGGACCAACCGTCCGGCGCGCCGATGGCCAGCCCGTCCTGAGCGACAACGGCAACGCGATCGTGGACTGCGCCGTCCGGCCCATCGCCGATCCCACGGCGCTCGAGCGCGAGCTGCGGGCGGTTCCCGGCGTGATCGACACCGGCCTCTTCCTCGGGACGGCGGACACCGTCCTGGTCGCGGAGGCCGGCCGGATCCGGGAGCTCAAGCGGTCCGGAGCGTGAAAAACATTCGAGTGCTGGCCGATCCGGAGGCGGTGAGCCGAGCCGCCGCGGAGGACTTTACCGCGCTCGCCCGTGCCGCCATCGGTGCCCGTGGCCGCTTCTGCGTCGCGCTCTCGGGCGGCTCGACGCCGCGCCGGCTCTACGGGTTGCTGGCCGGGCCCCCCTGGCGCGACGAGGTGGACTGGTCGCGCGTGGAGTTCTTCTGGGGAGACGAGCGGACCGTGCCCCCCGATCACCCTGACTCGAACTACGGCGTGGCGCGAGCCGCACTCCTGGGGCCGGTCGGGGTGTCGGCTGACCGTATCCACCGCATCAAGGGAGAGCTGACGGATCCCGAGCAGGCGGCGCGGGAGTACGAGGCCGAGCTGGCGCGTGTCTTCGGCGCGACGCCCGGTGGGCCCCCGCCCGCGTTCGACCTGATCCTGCTGGGCATGGGTGCCGACGGACACACGGCCTCGCTCTTCCCGCGCAGCCGAGCCCTCACCGAGCCCCGGCGATGGGTGGTCAGCGTTTCTGTCGCCCGACCGGGCACCCCCCGGATCACCCTCACCGCACTCGCCCTGAACCGCGGCCGAGAGATCCGCCTGCTGGTGACCGGCGCCGAGAAGGCCGCCACGCTTCAGGAGGCGCTCGAGGGACCGCGCGACCCCGACCGGCTGCCGGTCCAGGTGGTCGCGCCCGAGGCGGGACGGGTCGTTTGGCTCGTGGACCGGGCGGCCGCGGCCAAGCTCAGCGGCCCGTAGTCCCCAGATCCTCCAGCAGTCCCGCCGTCGTCCGGATTCCCTGGAACAGATGGTCGAGCCGGAGGTGCTCGTTGGGGGCGTGCTGCTGGTTGTTGGCGTTGGCATAGGGGACGATGATGGTAGGGATCTTCAGGATCTCGGTGAACGCCGAGAGCGGCACGCTGCCGCCCGACGTCGGCAGGATCACCGCCGGCTGTCCACCGTGGGCCCGCTCCACGGCCGCGATGACTTCGCGGCAGATCGGGAGGTCGGCGACCGTTTTGGCCGGATCGTAGCCGCGCCGCTCGACCACGCGCACGGCCCGTCCCCGCAGCTCGTCGGGCAGCGGCGCCTCGGCCGACTCGATCACCGTGAAGCCCTGGCCGCGGATATGCTCGACGATGCGCCGATAGACGTCGTCCACCCGCTGGTTCTTGACGAGCCGCGCGTCGAGGGCGACCGTCGCCCGGTGCGGGATGATGGTCTGGGCCTCGAGCCCCGTGAAGCCGCTTTTGAGCCCGCGGATCGTCAGCGTCGGGCGGAACATGAGGCGTTCGAGATAGTCGGCCGGCAGCGGCACGCCCAGGTCCGCTTCGATGCCCGCCCGGTTCAGCGGGATCTGCCGCATCAGCTCCTGCTCGGCGCGCGTCGGCGGCGCGACGCCGTCTCGGAGGCCCTCGATGAGCGGGGTGCCGTCGGGCGCCGCCATGGAGGCGAGCAGGCTCACCAGCGTCCACGCCGGGTTGGGAACGCTGTAGTTGCCCGAGTGCACGTCCCGTCGAGCCCCTTCCAGCGTGAGCTCCAGGTGCAGGACGCCGCGCGCGCCGAACGAGATGGTCGGCCGGCCGCTGGCGTGCTTGGGGCCGTCCGTGACCAGGGCCACGTCGGCGGCGAAGAGATCGCGATGCGCCGCGACGAACGGCCCGAAGTTGGGACTCGCGATTTCCTCCTCGCCCTCGAAGAGGAGCTTGAGGTTTACGGTCGGTGACAGGCCGAGCGCCGCCATGAGCTCGAGCGCCTCGAGGTGCGCCCAGATGGGGCCCTTGTCGTCGGCGGCGCCGCGGGCGTAGAGCCGGTGGGCAGCCAGCGCCCCGTCGGGCACCGCGGCCAGAGGCACGACCGACCCACCCGACTCGGCGGCGTCCCGGCGCACCACGGGCGTGAACGGTGAGGGCTGCAGCCATCCGTCGGGCGGGGCTGGCTTGACATCGTAGTGGCAGTAGATGAGGACGGTCCGTCGCGCCCCCGCTGCGGGTTTTTCGGCGAAGATCACCGGGTTGCCTTGCGTCTCCATCACCCGGGCGTCGAGGCCCCGAGCCCGCATGGCCCGCACCAGCCAGTCGGCGCCCCGGCGGACACGGTCGGCGTGCTGGCTGACGGTGTCCACGCTCAGAAAATCTACGAGCCCCTCCACGATCTGACGGCGCCGGGCATCCAGGGCCCGTTCGAAGCGGCTCCAGTCGGTCATGCGCCCACGATAGCGCGGGCTTCCAGCCGGGCGCCATTCTTGTTTTACGCGGCGCCGGGGCAGTATCATGGTCAGAGGAGGAACCTGCATGCTCTTCGTCATCGCCCTGGCCGTGCTCGCGCTCATCGTGGCGTTCGCCATCGTCGCCTACAACCGCCTCGTGAGCCTGAGCCAGCGCTCCAATGAGGCCTGGTCCGACGTGGACGTGCAGCTGAAGAAGCGTTCGGACCTGGTGCCCAACGTGGTGGAAACCGTCAAGGGCTACGCCGCTCACGAGCGCAACACCTTCGACGCGGTGGTGCGGGCCCGCGGCGCCGCCGCAGCGGCCGTGAGCCCCGAGGCGCGCGCGCAGGCAGAAGGCCAGCTCACCCAGGCACTCCGCCAGCTCTTCGCGGTGGCCGAGGCCTACCCCGAGCTCAAGGCCAGCGCCAACTTCCAGGCGCTCCAAGGCACGCTCAACGACATCGAGAACAACATCCAGGAGGCGCGCCGCTACTACAACGCCGTCGTGCGCGACCTCAACACGACCGTCGACACCTTCCCCTCCAATGTCGTCGCCTCCTTCTTCCGCTTCGTGAAGCGGGCTTATTTCGAGCCGGACCGACCCGAGGACCGGCAAGTGCCCCGGGTCTCCTTCGGGAGCTGAGCATCACCCGAGCGCGAAGGGCCGCGGCGATCCTGGTCGTCGCGATCCTGTCGCTCGTCGTCCGCGGTTCGGCGGCCGCCCAATCGCGCGGCTTCAGCATCGACCGCTTCTCCGTCACCATCGAGGTCAACGCCGACGCGACGCTCAGCGTGCGTGAGGCGATCGCCTTCGAGTTCCGCGGCAGCCACCAGGGCATCTACCGCACCATTCCGGTTCGCTACAGCCGCGGTGGGTTCGACTACGCGCTCCGGCTCGACGGCATCCGCGTCTTCGACGAGAACGTGCAGCCGCTCCGGAGCGAGGTCTTGCGGCGCGGTGGATACGTGCGGATCAAAGCCTGGGTGCCCGACGCGGTGAACGTGACGAAGACCGTCATCATCGCGTACCGGGTCCGCCGCGGTCTGTTCGAAGTGGAGGATCACGAGGAGCTGTACTGGAATGCCACCGGCAACGAATGGGAGGTGCCGATCCGGCAGGCCGAGGTGCTGATCGCCTCGCCGCCGGGCGTCCCGCTGGACAACGTGCGGTCAGTGGCGTACACGGGCTTCTACGGCGTCGCCGGCTCCGACTACGCCGAGGAGCGTGCCGACAACTTCATCACGATCCGCACGACCCGGGCGCTGCGGGCCCGCGAGGGGCTGACGGTGGCGATCGCGTGGCCACCGGGGGCGGTGCCGGGCGGGGGGCTCTGGCGAGAGACGGCGTGGTTCTTCGAAGACAACTGGCCGCTGGCGCTGCCGCTGCTGGGCGTCGCGGCGCTGTTGTGGACGTGGTCGGCGTACGGGCGCGATCCGGCGATGAATCGCTCGGTCAAGCCCGAGTACGCGCCGCCGGATGGGATCATGCCGGCCGAGGCGGGAGCGCTGGTCACCGAGCGCGGGTACCCGCGCGACGTGAGCGCGACGCTCGTGGACCTGGCGGTGCGCGGCTATTTCCGCATCGAACAGGCGGGGGACGCGGAGGGGGAACCCGATTTCCTCTTCCGGCGTCTGCGGACGGCGACCGGCGATTCGAGCCTTCGCCCCCTCGAGGCGCTGATCCTCTCGCGGCTGTTCGGCAGCGACAGCAGTCGGGCCACCCGCCTGCTCTCCGAAGTCCGCCGCGACTACGACAACGTCTTCCCGCCGCTCCGCGACGAGCTGTACCGCGCCCTCGTGCTCGACGGCCTGTTCCCCAGCTCTCCGGGAGTGGTCCGGTCCGAGTGGCTGGTGGCCGGGATCGCGCTGCTGGCCTTGGCGGGAGTCGTCGCCGTGTGGTCGTCCGACTGGCTGGGCGTTCGTCCGTTCACTCTGGCCGTGGGCCTCGGCCTGACCGGCGCCGTCGTGTGCGCCTTCGCCCCGCTGATGCCCCGCAAGACCCTGCGCGGGGCGCAGATGCTCATCCAGGTGCGTGGCTTCCAGGATTTCCTGGAGCGCGCCGAAAAGGACCGGCTCGCTCGGATGCCGGCCGATACGCTTCACCGCTGGCTGCCCTGGGCCATCGCGCTCGGGGTGAGCGAGCGCTGGATCTTCAATTTCGACGGCCTGAAGGTCGATGCCCCGACGTGGTACGTCGGCCGCGATCCTTTCTCCCTGAGCAACTACAACCTCACCGTGAACCGCTTCAGCAGCCGCACCGAGCAGGCGATCCTGACGAGCCGCCGCTCGGCCGGCGGAGCCGGGTGGAGCGGAGGCAGCGGGTTCTCCGGCGGCTTCTCGGGTGGGGGGATGGGGGGTGGAGGCGGAGGCACCTTCTAGTCTTCCCCGTTCGAGGGGCGACTCGCCTTGTTTTTGTGGCAGATACGGAGCACCTCCCAGAGCGCTTAAGGTGGACGCAGCCCGCCTCTTTCTGGTAAAAGGAACTGCTTGTCTCGCCTCCCGCTCAGAGGCCGCGTGAGGCTGTCTGCTCCTATGGGGAGACCAATGCGAGATCAGGGCGTCGCCGGTCGCAGAGGCCTGCTGCCGGGCGTCCTGGTCTGTCTGTGTCTGGCTGCCGCGCTCGCGCCTCTCCTGCTCGCCCCTCAGCCGGCCGGCGCGCAGCAGTCAGAGACCGATGTGTTCGTGGCGCAGGCCATCCTGGCCTATGAGGCGCGCCGTTACGAAGAGGCTCTGGGCTTTCTCGAAGAGGCGCTGGCCCAGGAGCCCCGAAACGTCGAGGCTCTCTACTACAAGGGCCTCGTGCTCATGGCCCAGCAGAAGACCGAGGCGGCGATCGAGCCTCTCGAGCGGGCGCGGAGGATCACCCCGACCGACTTCTCGGTGCGGTTCCTCCTCGGTGTCGCCTACTTCTCGCTGGAGCGGTACGACCAGGCCGAGCCGCTCCTGACCCAGATCTTCAGCGAGCGACCCGGCACCGAAGGGGTCGGCTACTACGTCGGTCTCATGCGCTACCGCAAGAAGGACTACCAGGGCGCGCTGCGCGCTTTCCAGGCTGAAGCCTCGACCAATCCCAACATCCAGCAGCTCGCCAAGTTCTACGCCGGTCTCACGCTGGCGATCCTCGGTCTCCCGGAACAGGCGGCCGCCGAGGTGGACGCGGCCTTGCGGCTGCAGTCGGGCTCGGCCCTCACCGGGCCGGCCGAGCGAATCCGCGACACCATCGTCGCCGCGCGCGAGCGCGAGCGGCGGTTCCACGTCGACCTGCGCCTGGGCTTCCTCTATGACACCAACGTGGCGGTCAACCCGCAGCCCAGTCACGATCCGACGGCGGAGGAGGTGCGCAAGCGCAAGACGCACACGACCGGCGAGCTGGGAGCGCTGCGGCTGGACTACACGTGGCTGCGGACGGGGCCGTGGGAGTCCACGGTGACCTATTCGTTCTTCCAGACCTACGACAACGACTTGCCCTCGTTCAACGTCCGGAATCACCTGGGCTCCATGAGCGGCACCTACCGCGGGGCGGTGGCGGCGATGCCCTATCAGGTCGGCGCCTCCTACACGTTCGACCTCATCCAGCTGGCCGAGACGGATTTCCTCACGCGACACACGGCGACGGCCTTCGCGACGCTCGTCGAGAATGCGATGAACCTCACCTCACTCCAGGCGCGGCTACAGGTGAAGGACTTCGCCCATGACTCCAATCTGCCCCCTGAAGAGGCCCGGGATGCGCGCAACTGGATGATCGGGTTCCTGCACGTGCTCCGCTTCTCGAACGATCGCCACCTGATCCGGTTCGGGTATCAGTTCGACGTGGAGGACGCGGATGGGCGGGACTTCTCCTACCTCGGCCACCGCTTCCTGGTCGGGGGCCAGTACACGCTGCCGTGGGAGACCACGCGCGTACGCTACGACTTCGACCTGCACCAACGCCACTACACCCACGCCAATGCTATTCTGCCGGCCGACGTCGCGGTGCCCTTTGACCGGAAACGGGGGACCGTCGAGCGCGAGGACATCGAGCAGAACCACGTGGTCCGCGTCGAGCAGACCCTGATGCGGAACGCCGGGCCGGCCAGCATCGGCTGCGCTCCCACGACCCCGTGCCCGCTCACGCTGGCTTTCGAGTACCAGCGCACCGTGGCGCGCTCCAATCTGCCCGTCTTCTCCTACGACCGGAACGTCTTCTCCCTGATCATGTCCTGGCAGTTCTAAGCGACAGCCCGCGCCGGCCCGGCTCGGGTCGGTGGGGGAAAGACGGACCGCGCGGTCGCTACGCTCTGGAGGTCCCGGCTCGAGCCGGACTGGCCCCGAGGCCAGCCGTCCGCACCCTGGTGGCGGCTACTTGCCCTGAACGGTGATCTGGCTCGAGGCGCCGCTGATGCTGATCAGCGCGGCGGAGGCCGAGCTATAGGTGATCGTGTTCCCGGCGAGGTTCTTGACGGGGTTGGTGAGCGAGACCGTAGCGCCCCCGGTGACGAACACGGGGACGCCCATGACGATGGGGCAGGCGCCCGCGCAGAGACTGTTGGTCACGGTCACCGTATTCCCGGTTCCGAGGAAATTGAGGATCGATCCCGTGATATTGAGCGACGAGTTGCCGTTCAGGCTGATCAGGGGGCCGCTCAGGATCTTCAGGGTGCTCTGGTTGGCCAGGGTGAAGAGATCGCCCAGAACGGCGACGACGCTCCCGCCGGTCAGGTTGAGCGCGGCGCCCACCTTCACGGTGAAGGTGCTGGCATCGAGCTTCGCCAGCGCTGCGAACTGGGTTGCCTTGTTCACGCTGGCCAGATCCACCGCGTCCACGGCACTGGTGAAGAGGCTCTTGCCGGTGAGGCTCAGCAGCGGCGCGCTGGCGTCCAGCAGCGCGGCGTTCACCCCGACGAGCTTCTGCGCCGTCACCGTAGCCCCGTTGCTCTGCTCCAGCAGGCTACCCTTGAGCGTGACCGAGCTGCCCGCGCCGGTCTCGTTCAGCACATTGCCCGAGACGGCCATCGTGCTGCCGTCGCTGACCAGGAAGGAGGCGGCCCCGGTGCCCGTGACAGTCGAATTGCCCGTGACTCCGATCGCGTCGCCGGTGAGCGTGATGCTGCCGCCCAAATCCTTGAAGAACGTGGTGGCGGACGACAGGCTTCCGGCGGCGCTGAGCGTGAGCAGGCTGCCCGCGGTGAGCGTGGTTGGATCGAGGGAGATGAAGGGGTTCGTCGGATCGCTGGCGGTCAGCGAGCCCTTGACGTCCACAAGGCTGCCGCCCACGGTGAGCGTGCTCGCCGTGGTTTCCAGCAGCGGTTGGTTCAGCGCGATATTGCTCCCGTTCGGGACGGAGTAGAAGTTCCCCGCCAGATTGACGACCTGCCCGTTGTACGTCGCCAGCGCCTTGCCGCTCTTGGCCGTGCCGCCGCCCTGACCGCCGGACGGACCGCAGCCGCCCTGGGAACACGCATTGCGGTTGTCGCTCAAGCGCGGGTCATCGCGGTCGGTTGCATCGCCGGCCGGGCCCTCGCCGTTCGAGCCTCCGCCGCCGTGACCGGATTCGGGCAGGATGGCGTGCGCCAGTGCCGTGGCCCGGTCGAGCTCGCGCTCCTGCATGCCATGCATGAACTCCCCCGGGCCCTGGGAGAACTGCGGGTCCGACCTGAGATCGGCGAACAGACTCTCGGCCGCCTCGCGGGAGAGGTTCCGCAGGGTGCCCGCGGCGCCGCCGATCTGACTGTAGGTCTGAAGCGTCGCGACCTGGACGGGCGGTGCCCCAGGCGTGCCGGTCGAGAACACGTCCACAAGGCCGTGGATCACGTGGACGTTGGTCGTGGGCGGAGTCGCGCCCCCTTGCGCATCGGCCGACGCGCGGATGATCTCGACCACGAGCACGGTGCCGCGGACCGCGGCGACGACGTTCGGGGTCCGGATCTCGACGATCTCACCCGGGCGCATGCGCTGACGGGCCACCCCGACGGCGATCTTGCCCGATCCGAGCTCGACCGTCGAGCGGCCCATCTCTTCGGTGATGGTCAGCACCGAGAGCTCGCGGGCCGTGACCAGGGCCTTGCCTCCGAGCAGTACCCGCACGATGGACTTCTCCGCCGTGCTGATCCGATCCCGAACGTAGACGTCGTCCTTGAATCGCAGCGGCAGCGGCTGGGGCAGGGAGACGCGCGCGACCGTTGCCTGGCCCGTCAGCGTGGTCACGACGCCGACGCTCGTCGAGCTCTGGCCGAGGGCCGAGGCTGGGAGCAGCCCTAGCGCGAGCAGCGCCGCCAGCGTTCCCAGCCTGTTCCGTCGTTTCATCCGACCGTGATCCCCTGTTAACACCGTCGTGAGCCGCAGTCGGGCAGTCGAGCCCTGAGAGGGTTCAAGCAAGGCGGGTGCCACGGGGGAGGGGGGTCTAAGCCGCTGAAAAAACAGGTAAACCTGCAGCGGAGAGCGAGTCCCGGCGACCACGAACCGACAAAAACTGGAGCCGCGCAGACGCTAAGTGTCGGTCGAGGGACGGGTGCGCCCGGGATGGCCTCTTAGAGCGAGCCGCCGATCCTGACCTGGGCCGTCGGACCCACGACCCGGATGAGGGCCACGTTCTGGGTCACGGTTCCGAGTGAGGCGTTCTTGATGGCGCCCGCCCCGATGGAGACCTGCGCCGCAGTCGCCCCGCCGGCGAGCGAGACCGGGATACCGGCGATCGACGTGCAGGGGCAGAAGTTGTTGGCCACGGAGACCACGTTGCCACCGGTGCCCCCGAAGGCCACGAGCGCCCCGCTCACGAAGACATTGGCGCCGCCGCTGGCGGAGAGGAGGGCGCCGTTCAGCACGTTGAGAATGCTCCCGTTGAGCAGCGTAATGAGATCGCCGCTGATCCGAAGCGAGCTGGCCGCGACGTTGACAGCCGAACCGTTGGCTACCGTTAACGTGCTGCCGTCCAGCTTGACGACGGGCCCAAGGCCGACGACCCTGGCCCGGAAGCTCAGGTCAATCGCGTCCTGGCTGGTGGTGACATTGCTGCCGTTGTGAGCCCAGATCAGCGGGGCGCTGGCCTCGATGATCCCCGTGTCCAGCTGGACGATCTTGCGCGTGGTGACCTGGGCCCCGGAGGTCTCGAAGAGCGCATTGCGGAAGGAGAGCACTTGGTCCGATCCCAGCACGATCCCCGTGGCCGGATCGACCGTCGTATTGACCCCCGAAAGATCGAAGATCCCCACCTGGGTGCCGATCGTGTGATTGCCTCCCTCGAGGAGGACCAGCGAGTCCTGAGTGCTGGAGAAGACGCGGCCACCCTGAATGGCACTCAGCAGGCTGAACGGCACGTCCAGATCGGTGTTCTTGGCGTGGAGCAGCTGACCGCCGAGGAAGGCCACGCCCTGGCAGCAGACGACCATCAAGGAGTCGAAACTCACCGGCGGCTGCGTGATCCACTCGGCCAGGGCGCCGGGACCCGTGGTCGCCATCTGCGCCCCATTGCGCACCAGGAATACCGGGTTCACTCTGAACGCGAACACGCTGTCGATGAGGGCAGCCGAGTCGAAGGCTGTGTCGCCGCCGACGTTGAAAACCTGGAACTGCAGCATTCCGGAATCTCCGGTCGTCGTCACCCAGGTCCTGGCCCAGGTCCGGAAATCGGTGACTCCGTAGCCGTCGGGATTGGCGGTAAACCCCAGGTCGCTGAACGGCTGCTTGGCGATGTTGAACGCCGAGGTGTTTCGGCTCTCCATCGCCAGCAGCGCCTGGTTGCCCGCCGCATCGATCGCCGTGGCCTGGAACGTGTCGTTGAAGAACGGGTTTTGCGTCGGGAACTCGTTGGAGACGAAGGCCGACCGGAAGCCCAGGACGAAGACGGAGCCGTCCGTCGAGGAGAATGCCTGGCTGAGGGTGCTGGTCGTGCCGTTCACCGATCCGGCGCCGGTGGAGATCACGAACATCCGCCTGCCTTCCGGCGAGCTGATGAAGCCGAAGGTGGGATCGCTGGACGTCGCTCCCGTCGGATTCCAGTTTGCCAGCACGTCCTCGGCGCCCGGGTTTTGAATGAGGTTCGCGGTGTTTGGCGGAAGCGGCTGATTGGGAACCGTCACCTGACACGTCGGCGGGCAGATGGTGGCGGTCGGGATGGTGATGTCGGTCTGCTCCCGGCCGGGAGCGATGAGCTCGGTCAGCGCCGCGGCCTTCGCTTGCTCCTTCTCCACGACGCTTCCAGGTGGACCGCCGCGCTGGTCCGTCGTGAGCCCCTGCCGGATCACGGCATCTTCGGTGGGCGTCCGAGTCCAGACCCGCCCCGTGCCGTCGCCGCTCTGGCCACTCGCGACGATGAACGGGTTTCCGCCCGGTGGGGTGACCTCGACCGTGCCGTTCAGCACATGGAACACACCGATGCCGGCCGACGCCTGGGCGGGCTGGCCCATCTGGGCCGTGGCCGTCTGGACCTCGGCGATGACCACCGTCCCGCGGATCGCCGCCACGGCATTGCGCGCGCGGAGGGTGATACTCTCACCGGGCTTCATCCGCTGATGCGCGACAGCGAGGGCGACCTTGCCGGACTGGAGATTGATATCGGCATGGCCCATGTCTTCGGTGATCGTGAGCACCGAGAGCTCGCGGACCGTCACCACGGCCTTGCCGCCCAGGAGCACGCGAACGAGGGATTTCTCCGCTGTGCTGATGCGGTCGCGCCCGTAGACGTCGTCCTTGAAGTGGAGCGGGAGTGCCTGGGGCTGAGTTGGCCGGGCGACCGTGGCCTGCCCGGTGAGGGTCGTGACGATACCGACGCCCTTGCTTTCCTGGGCCAAGCTCGCCGGGACCGAGAAGCCGCCCGCGATCAAGGTCCACACCAGAATGAGCGCCCAGCGGGATGTCTTCATGGCGGCTCCTTGTCGCGCGATTATCTTCGACCTCGGCTTGGGATGCAAGGCCTCGGCCAACGAGTCGAATTTGACGCCGGCCGGAGGTCAGGGGCCGCTGGTCAGACCAACCCCCGCGTTTGCGGGAGCGACCACAATGCATGAAGGACCAGCCCCGCGCCCGGTAGCCTCCTACAGGATCAGAGGGAGATGCCGCCGGGGGATAGACAAGCGTCCCAGTCGAGGGGTAGGCCGCCGAGTCTGGGAATCCCCTTGCAAAGCAGAGAGTTACGCAGCCCATGGTCGGCCGGGCCCGTATTGTGCGACTGCTCCATCCTTCGCTTCTCGATACGGGCAATGCGTCTGCTGAGCGGGGCAAGGGCGAAGCGAGAACCCTTCCTCGATGACTTCCGAGCACACTCAGCCGCAGGCCGAGGGACTCGATCCGGTGGACTCGGCGGCCGCGATCCGGTTGCCAAGAATTCCGACGCTCGGGGCGCCTTGCCCGACCTGCGATGCCCTCGCACCGGCCTTTTTGCCCGCACCCGCCGCCTCGAGTCGTGCTCGGAGCGGCCTGGACCGCCTGCTAGAATCCCCCGGTGCGCTTCCTCTTCATCTGCACCGGCAACGTCGTGCGCAGCCCGGCCGCCGAGGCCGTCCTGCACGAGCTGGCCCCCGGCCTCCATGAGACGCGCTCGGCGGGGATCTCCCCGTTCTGCCCGCGGCCGGTGACGGGCGGGGACCTCGAGTGGGCCGATGTGATCGCCGTCATGGAGGCTGACCATCGGATCTTCATCGCCGAACGCTGGCCCACGGCCGCCGACAAGGTTCGCCTGCTCCACGTCGAAGATCGCTATCATCGCCAGGACCCCGCGCTGCACGTCCTGCTCGAAGCGCGCCTCTCGGAGCTCCTCGGCAAACTCAAAATGGTATGATCGGAGCCTGAGCGGGACCTCGGAATGTTCGACATCGGTCTTCAGGAACTCGTCCTCATCTTCGTGATCGCCCTGATCGTCTTCGGTCCGAAGAATCTGCCGGACCTCGGCCGCCGCCTCGGCCGCGCGATGCGGGAGTTCCGGCGGGCCAGCGATGAATTTCGCTCCACCATCGAGACCAATCTGAAGATCAACGAGCCCGACCCCGTGCCGGAGCCGACCCCGACCCCCGTGGTCGTCGAGGCCGAGACCCCAGCCGTCGCCGCCGGTGCCGAGGCCCTGCCCGATTCGGTCCTGGATCCTTATGCGCCGACCCCAGCGGCGCTGCCGGCGGGTGAACCCTATGTCGCCCACCGCGGGGCCAAGCTGTTCCACGGTCGGGACTGCGGGTGGGTGGGTCGGATCCCGGAGGCGGAGCGCGTCTACTTCAAGAAGGTTGCCGATGCCAAGGAGGCCGGCCTCACCACCTGTCCGGTCTGCGAGCCCTGGGAGCCGGCCTAATTTTTTTTGCTTGCACAACTCAACGGGTGTTGACTATTATCCTGTTGAGCGGGGGTCCTCCCGCGAAACGGAGGAACGGTCTTGCGCGAGTTGACGGATCGGCAGCGTCAGGTGCTGGAGTTCATCCGTAGCTTCGCCGACCGGCACGGAATGCCGCCCACGGTGCGCGAGATCGGCGACCGCTTCCGCTTCACGGCTCGGGCGGCCTTCGATCACCTCAGGGCGCTGGAGCGCAAGGGAATGCTCGAGCGCCGGGTGACCCGGAAGCGCGCCTCGCGCACCCTCGTACCGATCGAACGGCGGTCAGCCAGGCGGCACGGCCGCGATGAGCCGCCGGGCATTCCCGTCCTGGGCCGGATTGCCGCCGGCGCCCCGATCCTGGCGGTGGAAAACCGCGAGGACACGATTCCCCTTCGGCCGGACTGGCTCGGGGCCCAGGCTCAGGATGTGTTCGCGCTGCGCGTGCGGGGCGACAGCATGATCAACGCTCACATCGCGGATGGTGATCTGGTGCTCGTGCGGAAGCAGGAGACGGCCAGCGCCGGGGACATCGTGGCGGCGATGCTGGACGGGGAGGCGACGGTCAAGCGCCTCGGCCGGGAGGGGGCCTCGATCGTGCTCCGGCCGGAGCATCCGACCATGAAACCCATTGTGGTCGGTCCGGACCGCGGAGACTTCCGAATCCTGGGCAAGGTGATCGGACTGATCCGGAGTCTGTAGGGAGGGCCAAGGAACGGTCAGGAGGGCAGTCATGTTCACTCGCGTGAGGAAGACTCGTCGTCGCGTCTGTCGCCCGGCCGTGCGCCGTCGGGATCGCGTCGCAGGCCCCCTGTACGTCGCTCGACGTGGACACCGCGTTTTTTTACGCCGGGATACTCAACATCTGAGGAGACCCTCGCGGCTGGCCCGATGGCTGGGCGCCTGGGCGATGCTGGCGGGCATCGCGTCGTGGGGACTGCTGTTGTCCCTGCTGGGAATCTAGCCGGTCGGCGCCGCTCGCCTCAGCATTGCTGACCTCGCTGGCAGCTCTTCCCCGGCTGTGGCTGGATCGGCGGAATCAGGGGTGGTGGCGTAAAGCCCGGCTCCGTCGCGCAGGGATCGAAGATGCTGGCGCACTTGCCGTGCGGGCTGATCCCGCGAGTCGCCAGCTCCTGGGCCTCACGCTCGGCCGCGGCGCGGTCGCGCGCGCCGGGTCCCGCTTCGGAGGGCACGGCCGTGCCCCGCGGGACCTGGAGGTCGCGGGTGATCTTCAGAATGTCGTCCGGACCGAGTGAGGTCAGGGGGCCGGGGATGTCGTCCACGATGCTGATGGCCTGAGGAGCCACCAGCCTCAGCGGAGCCGCCCCAGGCACATTGCGCAGGAAGACGTCCACGAACTCCCGCACCGCGAAGATGTCGGTCCGCCGCTGGGATGGAAACGATTCCACCAGCACCACCGTGCCACGGACCGCCACGATGGCGTTGGATGTCCGCACTTGCACCGCCTCGCCCGACCGCATGCGCTGGCGCACCACGCCGAGAGCGATCTTGCCCGCGTCCATGTCCACCGACGAGCGGTCGGGCTCGCCGATGATGGTGAGCACCGACAGCTCGCGGACGGTCACGAGCGCCTTGCCGCCGAGGAGGACGCGCAGGATCGACTTCTCCGCGGTGCTGATGCGGTCACGCGTGAAGACGTCGTCCTTGAATCGGAGCGGCTGGGGCTGAACCGCCGGCTGGCGGGCCACGGTGGCTTCGCCCGAGAGCGTCGCAACCACGCCGATGCTGCGCGGACCCTGCGCGGCCCCGAGCGATGGCCACACGACCAGCGCGACCGCCGTGACCAGTCGAAGCCTCCGGATGCTCACGCCGACGACCTCCGCCCCCACGGTTTGACACCGATGAAGAGGTCCAGCAACGCCGAGTCGATCGCGCCCGACCGCCGCTCGTGGTCCAGAATGTCCAGCGCGCGCTCGGCTGAGACCGCCGCTTTGTAGGGCCGGTCGCTCGCGGTGAGCGCGTCGAAGATGTCGGAAATGGTCATCATGCGAGCCTGCAGCGGGATCTCCCGCGCGCTCCGGCCCTCGGGGTAGCCGGATCCGTCGAGCTTCTCGTGGTGCGAGCGGGCGATTTCGGGCACCCGGCGGAGCTCGCGCGTCCACGGGATCTGGCTGAGGAACTGATAGGTGTGGACGACGTGGGACTGGATCTGCCGGTACTCCTCTTCGGTGAGGCTGCCGCGCGGGATGGCCAAGATGCGGGCCTCGTTGGGCGTGATCACCGTGTGGCTCTCGCCGAGGTGGTCCACGAACGTCTTCACGGCCAGGTGTCGGACTCCCGAGGCGACGTCCTCGGCCATCACTGTCGGCTCGTTGGCCGTGGCCACGGCCTTGAGGTGGTGATCCAGCTCGGCCAGGAGCGCCGCGAGCTCCGCGTCCAGCGCCGGCGCCTCCCGCAGGTAGCGCTCGCGCCCGTCCTCGAGCAGGCAGTCCAGCTTGCGACGGGCGAACTTGAGCTCGAGGCCGCGCTTGAGGATCTCTCCGCGCTGCCGGATGAGCTCGAGGTGCATCGGGTGGAGTTTCTTGGCCTTGACCAGCACTTCTTCCCGGACGCCCACCTTGCCGAAGTCGTGGAGCAGGGAGGCGTAGCGGATCTCCTTGATTTCGTCCCGCGAGAAGCGGACGTCGCTGAAGGGAGCGTGGTCGGCGCGGTCGACGGCCACGGCCAATGCCACGGTCAGGTCGGCCACGCGGAAGGAATGGCCCGACGTCGTCGGATCGCGCGATTCGATCGCCGTCACCGAGGCCTGGACGAAGCCTTCGAACAACGTCCGGATGCTCTGGTAGAGCCGGCTGTTCTCCAGCGCCACGGCAGCCTGAGAGGCGAGCGAGGCGGCCAGTTCGCTGAAGCGGGCGGGATAGGGGATGGCTTCGCGCTCGGCGATCTCGGCGGTGCCAAGGACCACGGCCCGGTCGCGCTTGCAGTTGATGAGCTGCAGGGCGCCGATGACCTCCCCGGCGGGCGTCTTCATCGGCACGACGAGCATGGATTTCGTGCGGTACCCCGCCTTGAGATCGAAGTCCCGATTGATCTGGAAGCGCGAGCCCGGCGGCAGGTCGTAGGCGTCGTCGAGCTGGAGGATCTCGCCCGTGAGCGCCACGTACCCCGCCATGCTCTGGTCGTCGATCGGCAGCGTGAACTCGGTGAAGGGGAGGCTGACGGAGTCGTTCTGCGCCAGCTTGAAGCGAAGCTGCCGGCGGCCCTCTTCGGGCTCTTCGACCAGATAGATGGAGCCGGCGTCGCTGCAGGTGATCTCCCGCGCCTTGGTGAGGATCAGCTCGAGGAGCACGTCGGTGTCGCGCTCGGCGCTCAGCCGCACCCCGATGGCGTTCAGCTCCTCGAGCTCCTTGCGGGTCGCCTCGATGTCGCGGCCGGCCCGCCAGTGCTCGCACGCGTTCCGTAGGATTTGGGCCAGGACGAGCGGCGCCACGGGCCTGGTGACGTACGCGTACACACCAGGCTGAGGGGCCGACGGTGCGGTCTCGACGAGGGCCACGACGGGCAGCTCGGCTCGGCGTGTCGCCACCTCGGTCACCGCTGGAGAATCGCCGCCCGCTAGGTCCACGACCACCACCGCGCTCTCCTCGAGGGCGGGCACGGGCAGCGGACCGGTCGTCAGCGGGCGGGGCTCGAGATCGTCGGGGAGCTCGGAGAGCAGCGCCGCCGCCGGAGAACCGGCCGGGTACCAGACCACTCGGCGAGGCATACGACGAGCCTAGGGCGCGGCTCGTGAGCGTGTCAAGGCGCGCGTCGTGGCCGACTTGACCGTCTCCGCGAGGCCCCGATAGAATCGTGAGCCTATGACGACGCGCGTGTCGACGGGCAGTGAGCGCCTAGACGGGATGCTGGGCGGGGGGCTGCTGCCCGGGACCCTCACGGTCGTGTACGGCGCGACGGGAATCGGCAAGACCCACCTCGGCCTGGCCTTCTGCCATCACGGCCGGCAGGCCGACCGGCGCCCCGGCCTGGTCTTCGACATGAACGCCCGCGGTGATTCCCAGCAGCATCACGCCTACGCGTCGCGTCTGTACGGTTGGAACCTCGGGCGCTGGACCCACACCGTGACACCCATGGCCGCGCCGTTCCCGCCCGCCGATCAGATGGAGGCCTTCTACTGCGACGCCTTGCCGTGGGTGGGCAAGCTCCGCGACTACCAGGTGGCTACGCCCGACGGCGTCGAGTTCGACTGGAGCTGGAAGGCGACGTACAATCATGCGCTGTACACGGTCCGTCCGTTCGTGTACTTCCACTTGGCTGCCGGGAGCCGGCGAATCATGGTGGACGGCATCGAGCCGATGGACGTTCCGGCAGACTACATCCAGCCGTTCATGTTCGACGACCTCTACCGCAAGGTGATCCACCGCGACAGCGAGACCCTCGGCATGGAGATCTGCCTGCCGGTCTGGCAGCACCGTCAGTTCATCGATTCCCACCGCTACGATCACGCCGACGTGACCACGGTCCTGCTGGTCACCACGGAGGAGACCCACCTCGAGCACCTCATCGCGCGCAAGGTCGCGACCGGTGACATCGGTGCGGTGGCCAACACCATCCTCGTCATGGGGAGTGAGCGCGTGGACAACCGTCTCGGCCGCTTCCTCTGCGTGGTCAAGCACCGGGGCAGCGCCATGAGCGATGAGATCGCCGAGTTTCGCGTCGGCGAGCGCGGCATCGAGTTCGCGTAGTCGCCCCGCGGCGCCGGGCCCGCTCGAGCAGCGGCGACGCGAGCAGTTCCGGCAGCGTCCGTCGCTGCGGGTGCGCTCCGACCGAGCCGCACTGACCTTCGTCGATGCCGTGGGATTCTGCTCGACCTTCTACCGGTTTCCCGAGGGCGCCGCCTGCCTGTGGGAAGCGGTCGCGGGCCGGGCCAACCCGCGCTGGCCACGCCGGTCGCATCACGATGCCGGCATCGGGCTCACCTGGGAGCTGAAGGACACGCTGCCCGCCCGGCGCAGGGTCTACTACGGCAAGCTGGTCAAGGGCCGGCCGGTGCTGGTGGCCCTCGATCTCTTTCCGGCATTCTACGCGCTCGTCCGGGGCGCCCAGCGGGCGCGCGATTACCGGACCGAGTACGAGGCCGGCCGCCTGTCACTCACCGCCAAGCGGCTCATGGACAGCCTCATGCGGGACTCGCCCCAGTACACGCGTGGCCTGCGCGCGGAGTGCTTCATGCTGGAGCCGTCGAAGACGCGAGAGTTCGAGCGCGGAATGGCCGAGCTTCAGCAGGGGCTCTGGATCGTGAAGACCGAGGAGCGCTACGAGCCGACCTTTTCCTACCGCTGGGACCTGCTCGAGCGATGGCTGCCCGACGGCGCGGCCGAAGGACGACGTCTCGGCCGGTTGGCTGCCCTGGACCGGCTGCTGACGCGCTATCTGCGGGGCGCTGTCTACTCGACGCCCGGTCTCCTCACCCGACTGTTCGCCGTGCCGCGCAGCGAGCTGGAGGCTTCGCTGGCTCGGCTCGAGCGGCGGCAGGCGCTCCGCACCGGCGTCGAGGTCGCGGGCTGGCCGGGCCGCTGGATCGTCACCGGGTGATGAAGCCGCCGTCCGGGTTCCGCTATATCGATTTCCACACCCACCTACACCCGGAGTGGCTGGCCCGCGCGATCCGGCGGTGGTTCGCCGAGCGGTCGAACTGGAAGCTCGAGTACCCGACCGATCCCCGGTGGGTCGCCGCCTTCCTGCGCGAGCGCGACGTCGAGCGCTTCGTGTTCTTCTCCTACGCGCACAAGCGCGGCATCGCGCGGGAGATCAACGCGTGGCTTCACGCCACCGCCCAGCGGCTGCCGGGCGGGATTCCGCTGGGCACGGTGCATCCGGACGATCCCGACCTCCTGGCGACGGCCGACCAGGCGCTCGACGAATACGGGTTCCCGGGCTTCAAGTTCCATATCAATGTCCAGCGCTTCCATCCCGACGACCCGCGGATCCTGCCGGTGTACGAGCGGCTGCTCGCGCGGGATCGATTGCTCCTCATCCACGTGGGCTCGGCGCCCTGGCCCAACGAGTTCGACGGCTTCCCGCGCTTCGCCCGGGTCATGGAGAGGTTCCCGACGCTCAAGGTGATCGTGGCCCACATGGGCTCGTGGGAGACGCGCCAGTTCTTCGGGCTGATGGAGCGCTGCCCGAACCTCGGTCTCGACACCACGATGGCCTTCGCGCCGTTCCGGCCCGAGCACCAGGGGCTCAGCCGGCTCAACGAGATCGACGTGACCAACGAGGATCTGATCCGCTGGCAGGACCGCATCGTCTTCGGGAGCGATTTCCCGAACCTGCCGTACCCGTACGAGGATGAGCGCGAGGCGCTCTGGATGCGCGACCTGCCGATGCCGGTGTATCGAAAGATCTTCCACGATAACGCGGCGCGACTGCTGGGCATTTCGAGCTGAGACAGCCCTGCATGCACTCGGAGACCGGAGCCCGAATCCGCCTCGATGCGCTGCCCTCGGCCGCGCGGGATGCGCTGCGCTGCCTCCAAGGGCTGCTGGCGGGCGCTCCAGCCTGGCTCGTGGGCGGCGCGGTGAGGGACGCGCTCGAGGGCCGAGCGCCCCCCGACCTGGACGTGACGGCGCCGCGCGGGGCGCTGGCGCTCGGACGGGCGCTGGCGGCCCGGCTCGGGGCTGCTTTCGTGATGCTCGACGAGGCGCGCGGAGCCTGTCGCGTCGTCGTGGGGGGGCCCTCGCCGCTTCAGCTCGATCTCACCGAATTCCGCGCTCCTACTTTGGCCGGTGACCTCCGGGCCCGCGACTTCACCGTCAATGCGCTGGCGGCGTCCATTGACGAGCTGCTGCGTCACGGGAGCGCGGCGATCGAGGATCCCACGGGCGGCCTGGCCGACCTCGCAGCCGGCGTGGTGAGGCCCTGCGGGCCGCGCTCAATCGACGATGATCCAGTCCGGGCCCTCCGCGCCGTCCGGCTCGGACTCCGCGAGGGCTGGCGGCTGGAGCCTTCGACCGAGTCGGCGGTGCGCAACGTGGCCGGCCGCATCACCCAGGTAGCGGCCGAGCGGGTGCGCGACGAGCTGGTCGCCATCCTGGCCGATTCACGCTCGGGCACGGCCCTGCGGACCCTGGACCGCCTCGGTGTACTTCCCGCGCTGCTGCCCGAGAGCCTTTCGATGCGCCAGACCGCCCAGCCGGCCCCGCACCGCTTCGATGTCTGGGAGCACTCGCTGCGGGCGGTGGAGGCCGCCGAGGTCCTCGTGGAAGGCCTGGCCGTGCTCGACCCGTGGGGTGAGGCCCTCGGGACTCATCTGGCCGAGGATCTCGGAGATCGTCTCTCGCGGCGGGAGGCCCTCAAGCTGGCGGCGCTTCTCCACGACATCTCGAAGCCCGAGACCCGCTCGGAGAGCGAGGGTCGGGTCCGGTTCATCGGTCACGACGCCATCGGGGCCGCGCGCACGGCCGAGGTGGCGCGACGCTGGCGGCTGTCGCGCCGGGCCGGCATCGTGTTGGAGCGCCTGGTCGCCGAGCATCTGCGCCCGATGCACCTGGCTCAATCGGGCGGCGCCACGCGACGGGCGCGGCACCGC
>DASSSH010000358.1:0-13965 GCA_035708525.1 Candidatus Methylomirabilota bacterium | reverse complement strand
ATGCCGTAGGTCTCCGCGAAGCGCCAGATCTCGGTCTGGGCCAGCGCGCGGTGGATGGCGGTGCCCATCGCGTAGCGGTTGTTCTCGCAGAGGTAGATGACCGGCAGCTTCCAGAGCGCCGCCAGGTTCATGGACTCGTGGAACTCGCCCTCGGGCACGGCCCCGTCGCCGAAGTAGCACAGCACGACCTGGTCGCCACCCTGGTACTTGGCGGCGAAGGCCGCGCCGGCCGCCAGCGGCAGGTGGGCGCCGACGATGCCGTGTCCGCCGAGAAAGTTGACGCTCTTGTCGAACAGGTGCATCGAACCGCCCTTGCCCTTGCTGAGGCCGTCACGGCGCCCGAACAGCTCCGCCATAATCCGCCGCGGATCCGATCCCTTGGCTAGGCACTGCCCGTGCTCACGGTAGGAGCCGATCGCGTAGTCGTCCGGGCGGATGGTGGAGCTGGCGCCGACTGCGACGGCCTCCTGACCGATATAGAGGTGCAGGAACCCGCCGATCTTGCCGAGCGCGTACATCTCCGCCGCCTTCTCCTCGAAGCGGCGCAAGAGCAGCATCTGGCTCATCAGCCGCCGCGCCAGCTCGGCGTCGACCCGGCTCGCCAGCACCGCGGTATTCGTCTGCGCCATGGAATGCGCCTCCTCGGACTCTCTAGCCTACCTAGGCTACCACTTCATCAGGTTGAGCTCATCGACCGAGAGGCGGCGGCGAAGTCGGAAGATCGCCACGATGATCGCGAGCCCCACCGCCACCTCGGCGGCGGCCACGCACATCACGAAGAAGACCAGCGCCTGCCCTTCGGTGCTGCCGTGACGCTGACCCAGCGCCACCAGGGCCAGGTTCGCGGCGTTCAGCATCAGCTCGATGGACATGAAGATCACGAGGGGGTTTCGACGGACCAGCACCCCCAGCACGCCCATGCTGAACAGCACGGCTGACAGCGCGACGTAGTAGGACTCGGGAACCATTCTAGCGCTAATCCGCTCTCATGCTGGGCCAAGTGTCGAGCCAGACGAGGCCCGAGGAAGGAGTATCGCCCACGGTTAACATGCCAGGTGGCATGTTGATGATGGTGATGGTCGGCGACGGCCGCGACGACACTTGGCCCAGCATCTTTAAGCCTTCCGCTTCGTCAGGGCCATGACCCCGACGATGGCCGCCAGCAGCAGAACGGAGGTGACTTCAAAGGGGAACAGGTAGTCGGTAAAGAGCAGGCGGCCCACGGCCTCCACGCCTCCCGGCAGCGCGGGCCCCCGCGCCGGGCCGCTCAGGCTCGCCGACCGCAGCGTCAGGCCCACGAAGACCAGGAACAGCCCAACCAGGGGCACGGCCATCCACCGCTGGGCCCGGAGCGGATCGGGGCCGGTCTCCTCGCGGCCGGGGATGAGCACCATGATGGCGAACACGAAGAGCACCGCGATCGCCCCGGCGTAGACGATGACCTGGACCACGGCGAGGAACTCGGCGTGCAGGGTCAAGAAGAGCCCCGCGACACTCGCCAGGTTGATCACGAGGAAGAGAGCGCCGTGGATGGGGTTGCGCTTGACGATGAGGCCGGCCGCGGAGCCGATCACGAGCACGGCCAGGATCGCGAAGGTGATCAGGCTCACACCGGAGTCCTGTCGGCCGGCATCGGCACCGGGGAGGCTGGCGTTCCGTCGGCGCGCGCGGGCTCCAGGGCCAGCAGGATCTCTTTCGTGTAGATCATGCTGCGCCGGTTATAGGCCGAGAACTCGAGGATCCCGGTGTCCATGCGGATGGCGTCCTCGGGACAGGCCTCGACGCAGTACCCGCAGAACACGCACTTGCCCAGGTCGATGTCGAAGCGCGCGGGCACCTTCTCGATCTCGGGGTTGGGGTGCTCGGCGGCCACGATGTAGATGCAGTGGGCCGGGCACACCGTCTCGCACATCATGCACGCGACGCAGCGCGGGGAGCCGTCCTCCCGGCGCACGAGCCGGTGCAGGCTGCGCAGTCGTGGCGAGTACGGTCGGCGCTCGTCCGGGTACTGGATGGTGACCGCGCCGCGCGCGCTCTTGACACCCAGCGCCCGCAGGGTGTGCTTTCCCATGTTGGCAAAGAAGTGGCGCGCCGTGAGCGCGAGGCCCACCAGCACCTCGACGAGGTAGAACCGCTGGCGCAGCGTCAGGCGGCTCGAGTGCCGCGGGTCCATGGGTGCATTGGCCGACTGGTAGGGCGACGCCACGGCTCAGGCCTTGCCCAGGGCCAGCAGCACGAGGCCCGTCAGCATGATGTTGAGCACCGACAGCGGGAAGAGCCCCAGCCAGCCGAGCCGCATCGCCTGGTCGTACCGGAAGCGTGGCAGCGTCCAGCGGATGAGCATGAGGAACCAGATCATCATGCTGACCTTGACGAGGAAGGCGGTCACCTGCAGGGCCACGACACCCAGGTGCGGCAGCGGCACCGCCGCCCCCCACGGGAACACGAACCCCGAGGCCTCGAGGTACGGTACCTGCCAGCCCCCGAGGAAGAGCGCCGTGGCCATCCCGGCGATGACGACCGTCTCGAGGAAGTCGGCCATGGCAAACATGCCGAACTTCATCCCGCTGTACTCGATGAAGTAGCCGATGATCTCCGACTCACCCTCGGGGGTGTCGAACGGAATCCGCTTGGTGGCGGCGATGCCGGCCGTGAGGAACAAGACGAACGCCAGCGGCTGGGTGAGGATGCCCCACGCCGGAATCCAGCCGCCGAAGATCTGCGGCAGCAACGGATGGCCCTGGGCGCGGGCGATGTCCTGCATGTTCAGCGATCCGTAGACCATGACCACGCCCATGATGGAGGCGCCGATGGCGACCTCGGCCGAGATCATCAGGGCCGCCGCGCGCTGGCCGCCCAGCAGCGCGTAGTTGTTCGCCGACGCCCAGCCGGCCATCATCAGCCCGTACACGCCCATCGAGAGCATGGCGAGGACGTAGAGAATGCCGACGTTCAGGGTCACGGCCTGAAGCTGGATCTCGCGGCCGAAGATGCGCAGCGTGTCGCCGAACGGGATGGAGGCGAAGGCCGTGAGCGCAAAGAAGACCGACACGAAGGGCGCCAGCTTGAAGAGCAGGCGGTCGGCCCGCGCCGGCATGAAGTCTTCCTTGGCCAGCATCTTGATGGCGTCGGCCAGCGGGTGGAGCAGCCCGAAGATCCGGATGCCGAAGATGGAGGCTCGATTGGCGCCGATCCGGTCCTGCATGATCGCCGACTGCTTGCGCTCGACCCAGGTCAGGATCCCGCCGAAGTTCAGCACCACGAACATGATGAAGGCGACGGGCAGGGCCTGCAGGAGGAGATCCAGTGCCCGCCCGCTCATGACGGGACCTCGGCTCCGACATCGCCGAGGGCGCGATAGCTCATGCCGGCGAACGCCGGCACCGCCGCGGTGAGGGCCGCGAAGACCTGCTCGGACCGCCCGGCGGCGAACGCCGGATCAGCGACGTTCAGCGATTGGCCGAGACCGGCCAGGATGTGCCAGTCCGGCCGCGCCTCGCCCAGGGGGCCGACGGCGGCGCGGAAGCGCTGGACGCGGCCGTGGAAGTTGGTGAAGGTGCCGTCGCGCTCGGCGTACGCGGCGCTGGGGAGCACGAGGTGGGCCCGCGCACTGACCGCGTTCGCGTTCGTGCCCTGGAAGATCAGCATTTCCGCCCGGTCGAGTGCGGCGCGGAGCTCGCTCTCGGCCCAGGCCGACTGGAACAGGTCGTGGTGGAACACCCAGAGCAGCTTGATCCGCCCGGCGGCGGCCGCGGCGAGGGCACCGCGCGCGTCGGCCGCGCCCGCCGCTGGAACCAGCCCGCAGAGCTCGGCGCCGCGTGAATTCGGATGCTTGTCGGCGCGGATCAGGAAATCGTCCTCATCCCCCGGGGCCTTCGGCGGCACGCGGTAATCGAGGCTGCGCACTCCCAGGTGATCGGCCAACCGCTTGAGCAGGAAGAGGTCCTCGTTGCTCATCTGCGGCGAGGCCAGGAGCCCGATCTCTTCGGGTCGATAGCGCCGGAGGGCCGCGGACAGGACCGCGAGCGCGTCGTCCCAGGTGGTCTCGACCTGACGGCCCCCGTCGCGCGCGAGCGGAGACGTCAACCGGGTCTCGTCGTCGATCCAGCGGAAGCCGTAGCGCCCGGCGTCGCAGATCCACCAGTGGTTGACCTCGGCGTTGAAGCGCGGCTTGATGCGCGCCACCCGGCGGCCCTGATTGTGGTGGGTGCGACGGCGGCTCGTGTGGATCTCGATGTTGCAGCCGCGGGCGCAGCCGTTGCAGATCGACTTGGCGGTGTCCAGGTACCAGACCCGCACCTGGAAGCGGAAATCGCGGTCGGTCAGCGCCCCGACGGGGCAGATATCGATGACGTTGCCCGAGTACTTGTTCTCGAGCGTGCCGCCGGGGAAGAGACCGATCTCCGAATGATCGCCCCGGTTGAAGATGCCGAGCTCGCCCGTCCGGGTGATCTCGTCGCAGAAGCGGACACACCGGGAGCAGAGGATGCAGCGTTCCGCGTCCAGGATCACGTGGGGGCCCAGCGGCACGGCCTTGGGCTTGTGCACCTTCTCGTCCGTCATCCGCGGATCGTAGAGCCCGTGCTTCATGTAGTAGATCTGCAGCCAGCACTCGCCCGCCTGATCACACACCGGGCAGTCCAGCGGATGGTTGATCAGGTGGAACTCCATGATGGCCCGACGCGTCTCGAGGACCCGCGGCGTCTGGGTATGGACGACCATTCCATCCATCGCGACGGTATTGCACCCGATCTGCGGCCGTGGGTTCTTCTCGATATCCACCATGCACAGCCGGCACTGGCCCGCCACGCTCAGCCCGGGGTGGTAGCAGTAGTGGGGCACCTCGATCCCCGCCTGGCGGGCCGCCTCGATCAGATTGGTCCCAGGGGCGACCTCGATCTCCTTGCCGTCGATGGTGACTCTAGGCATCGGGACCGCTCCTGATCAGCGCCTCGAACTCGTCGCGGAACTTCTCGATGTAGCTGATGTAGGGCCCCACCGCGCCGTCGTAGAAGGCGCAGATGGTGGTGCCGGCACCCCGCTTGGCCACGTCCAGGATCGTGTCCAGATCCTCCTTGCGCCCCTTCCCCTCCACGATCCGGTGAGCCATCTTGTAGATCCACCCGGTCGATTCGCGGCAGGGCGTGCACTGCCCGCACGACTCGTGGGCGTAGAAGCGCGCGACCACCACCAGCGCCTCCGGGATCGAGACGGTCTCGTCCATGACGATGACCCCGGCGGAGCCCGCCATGGTTCCGGCGTTCTTCAGGCCGTCCACATCCATGGTCACGTCGATCTCGTCCGCCGTCAGGATCGGCGCCGACGAGCCCCCCGGGACCACGGCCTTGAGGCGTCGGCCGCCCGGGATGCCGCCGCAGTCATCGTAGATCAGCTGGCGCAGCGTGATCGAGACCGGCGCTTCGACGATCCCCGGCCTGACCACATGCCCCGAGACCGAATAGATGCGCGTGCCGCCCTGGCTCTTGGTGCCGAGCCCGGCGAACCATTCGGCGCCGCGGTTGATGATATGCGGCACGGCGCAGAGCGTCTCCACGTTGTTGACGATCGTGGGCTGGCCGAAGGCGCCCTTGATGGCCGGGAACGGCGGCTTGAGCTTGGGCCATCCCTTCTTGCCCTCGAGGGAGGAAATGAGCCCCGTCTCCTCGCCGCAGATGTAGGCGCCGGCGCCCCGGTGGATCACGATGTCGAAGTCGAGGCCCGAGCCCTGGATGTTCTTGCCCAGCAGCCCGGCCTTGTAGGCCTCCTCCACCGCCCCGCTGAAGACGCGCCACGGCTGGACGTACTCGCCCCGGATGTACACGAAGCCCAGTCGCGAATCGATCGCCCGCGCCGCGATCAGCATTCCCTCGATGAGCGCGTGAGGGTCGCGCTCGAGCAGATAGCGGTCCTTGAACGTGCCCGGCTCGCCTTCGTCGGCGTTGACGACGAGGTACTTCGGCGCCGTCGAGCCCTTGGGGATGAAGGACCACTTGGTGCCCGCCGAGAAGCCGGCCCCGCCCAGCCCACGGAGGTTGGACTTCTTGACCTCCTCGGTGATGGCGGCGGGCTCCATCCGGAGCGCCGCGTCGAGGGCCGTGTAGCCGCCGGTGTTCCGGTAGACGGCGAGCGTGTGGGAATCGGCGAGATGGAAATTGCGGGTGAGGATCTTCTCGCCCATTACCGCAGTGTCTCCAGGATGCGGTCGACCTTCTCAGCCGTCAGGTGCCCTTCGTACCGATCGTCCACCTGCATCATCGGCGCCTGCTCGCAGGCACAGAGGCACTCGACCGACTGGAGCGTCACGCGGCCGTCGGCCGTCGTCTCCCCCGCCTCGACCCCGAGACGCTCCTTGAGATGCTCGATGATGGTCTTGGCGCCCAGGAGATGGCAGGAAAGGTTGTGGCAGACCGCCACGACGTGGCGCCCCTTGGGCTGCTGGAAGAACAGCGTGTAAAAGGTCACCACCTCGTGAATGTGGGCCGGCGTCAAGTCGAACAGGCCGGCGACGGACGCCTCCACCTCGAGGGAGATGTACCCGAAGGCGTCCTGCGCCAGGTGGAGGACCGGCAGCAGCGCGCCCCGCTTGTCGGGATAGAGCGACTGCAGCCGGCGGACCTCGGCCAGCTGCTCGGCGGTGAACCGAGGCCGCGTGGCGTCAGCGGTCAAGTTCGCCCCCGATCATGTTCACGGAGCCGAACGTGGGAATGACGTCGGCGATCATCCCGCCTTCGATCATCCGCGGCAGCGCGGCCACCGGCTGCAGGCAGGGCGGGCGGCAGCGGACGCGGTACGGGCGGTCGCCTCCGTCGGACACGACGTAGAAGCCGAGCTCGCCGTTGGCGCCTTCCACGGGGAAGTACGCCTCGCCGGCGGGCGGGCGGATACCGTAGCCTTCCATGACGAGCATGAAGTGGTTCATCAGACCTTCGATGGAGCCGTACGCGTTCTCCTTGGGTGGCAGCACCACGCGCTTGTCGTGGACATTGACGCGGTCCTGGGCCCGGCGTCCCTGGCCCTGCAGGTTCGGGGAGAGTGTCACCGGCACGAGGAGCAGCCCCTCGGTCTTGCCCTGCTTGCCCAGGTCCACATAGGTCGCGGGGTCGATGGGCCGGCCCTCGAAATCCACGTTGATGGCCCCGCCCGGAATGCCGTCGAGGGCCTGCTCGACGATCCGCATGGCCTGCTCCATCTCGGCCATGCGCACCAGATACCGATCGAAGTTGTCACCGTTCTTGCCAAGCGGGATCTCGAACTCGACGCGGTCGTAGGCCCAGTAGGGCTGGACCTTGCGCACGTCCAGCGGGACACCCGCCGCCCGCAGCATCGGACCCGTGATGCCCCAGGCGATGGTCTCGTCCCGCGAGAGCGCACCCACGCCCACCATGCGGTCCATGAAGATCCGGTTGCCGGTGAGGAGGGTATGCACTTCCTCGAGCACCTGGCGCGTCTCCTTGAACGCCCGGCGCACCTTGGCGTCGAATCCCGCCGGCAGATCGGCCTTGACGCCTCCCACGCGCCCGTAGGAGATCGTGAGCCGGGCCCCGGTGACATCCTCGACCAGCTCCCACAGGAACTCGCGCGCCTTGATCATGTACAGGAACACGGTGAAGGCGCCCAATTCCATGGCGCTGGCGCCGACGCAGGTGAGATGGTCGCAGATCCGGGAGATCTCGCTCATGATGACCCGGATGTACTTGCAGCGCTCCGTGACTTCGATGCCGAGCAGCTTTTCTACCGCCGACGCGTAGCCGAAGTTGTTGATCAGGGGGGAGACGTAGTTGAGCCGATCCGTATAGGGGATCGCGTTGTTGTACGGGCCCGTCTCGCACTCTTTCTCGAACGCGCGGTGGAGATACCCGATCTCCACGTCGCCCGTGACGATGGTCTCGCCGTCCAGCTCGGCGAAGATGCGGATGATGCCGTGCATCGCCGGATGCGCCGGACCCATGTTCACGTAGAGGTGCTGGCTGCCGCCGCCGGTACCGGCACCCTCGCCGAGGAACAGCTCGCGGGTCGTCCGCTCCGCCATTGCCGTTAGACTTTCGGCCCGATCAGCGGCTGGCGCCGGTTGACCGGATAGTCCTTGCGCAGGGGATGCCCCTGGAACTCCTCGTAGAGCAGCAGCCGTCGCAGGTCCGGGTGTCCCTCGAACCGGATCCCGAACATGTCCCACACCTCGCGCTCGAGCCAGTTCGCGATGGGCCAGAGGCCGGTGGCGGTCGGCACGACGGCGTCATCCTGCTCGACGCGCACCTTGAGCCGCAGCCGGTGATTGCAGGGGACCGAGTACAGGTGGTAGACCACCTCGAACCGCGGCCCGTCCTCGCGGCCCGGGAAGGTGAGGTAGTCGACCGCCGTCAGGTCGACCAGCAGGTCGAAGGCGAGGTCGGGCTCGTCGCGGCAGAACTCGAGGGCCGGGATGATCGCCTCCCGCGCCAGCACCGCCGTATGGTCGCCGCGGTAGTCGTGCGTATCCAGCACGCGGTTGCCGAAGCGGCCGCGCAGCTGCGCAAGAATCGCCTGTCCATCCATCGGGGGAGTCGCCCTTCCTCCGCCGGCCCGGGCGGAACTAGAAGCGCTGGGTCCCGGCCGCGATCTTGTCCTGGAGCTTCATCAGGCCGTCGATGACGCTCTCGGGGCGCGGCGGGCATCCGGGGATGTACACGTCCACGGGAATGATCGTGTCGATCCCCTGGACGGTCGCGTAGTTGTCGTAGAAGCCGCCCGTGCAGGTGCACACGCCGAAGGCCACCACCCACTTGGGCTCGCACATCTGGTCGTACACGCGCTTGAGCACCGGCGCCATCTTGTGGCTGATGGTGCCTACCACGAACAGCACGTCCGCTTGCCGCGGCGAGAACCGCGGCAGCCCCGCGCCAAAACGGTCCACATCGTAGTGGGAACACGCCGTGGCCATGTACTCCATGCCGCAGCACGCGGTGACGAACGGGTACTGGAAGATGGAGTACTTCCGGGCCCAGCCGAGGGCCTCATCCAGCTTGGAGGTGAAGAAGGCGCCTACTCCCATTCCAGCCCTCGCTTCCGCCAGATGTACAGGAAGCCCAGCATCAGGATGCCGAGAAAGACCATCATCTCGACGAAGCCGAACCAGCCTAGACGCCGGTAGAGCGCCGCCCACGGCCAGACGAAGACCAGCTCGATGTCGAAGATGATGAAAAAGATGGCGATCGTGGAAAACTTGATCGCGAACCGGCCTTCCGGCAACGCCACGGGATCCTTGCCGCACTCAAACGGCTCGAGCTTGACCGGCGTCTTTCGCGACGGCGCGATGAGCGCGGGGATCCCCAGCAGCGCGCCGGCGACCGCGGCGGCGGCGGCGAAGACCATGAGGATCGGGAGGTACTCCATCTCTAGCCCCTGACGGCGACGCCGTCGGCCTGCTTCTTGGCGTGGTAGGACGAGCGCACGAGCGGTCCCGACTCCACATGGGCGAAGCCCATCTCGCGGGCGCGCTCGGCCAGCTCGGTGAACTCCTCCGGATGGTAATACCGCGCGACCGGCAGGTGCTGTCGCGACGGCCGGAGGTACTGGCCGAGGGTGAGGATGTTGACATCCACCGCGCGCAGGTCGCGCATGGTGGCCAGGAGCTCCTCCCGCTCCTCGCCCAGCCCCAGGATGATGCCCGACTTGGTGACGAGCCCGGGCGCGGCGCGACGGGCGCGACGAAAGAGCTCGAGCGTGCGCTCGTAGCGGCCGCCGCGGCGCGCCACCTTGTACAGGCGCGGGACCGTCTCCGTATTGTGGTTGAGGATGTCGGGGCCGGCCTCGATCACGGTCGCGAGCGCCGGCGCGCTGCCCTGCAGGTCCGGGATCAGCACCTCCACGCGGCAGGCGGGCGCGTGCCGCCGGACCGCGCGCACGGTGGCCGCGAAGTGGCTGGCGCCGCCGTCGGCGAGGTCGTCGCGGTTCACCGAGGTGATGACAATGTACTCGAGCCCCAGCTCTCCGACCGCGCGCCCGACCCGCTCCGGCTCCTCACGATCTTCCCAGACCGGCCGGCCGTGGGTCACGGCGCAGTAGCCGCAGTCCCGCGTGCACACATCCCCCAGGATCATGAACGTCGCGGTCAGCTCTTCCCAGCACTCGCCGATGTTCGGGCAGTGCGCTTCCTCGCAGACCGAGTGGAGATTCCACTGCCGCATGAGGCCTTTCAGCCGGAGATATTTCGGGCCTCCGGGCGCGCGCACCTTGAGCCACGGGGGCTTGGGCGAGTCGGTCGGCGCCGGCGTCTCGAGGAGGGGGAGCGAAGGTCCCATCAAGGCTTGTCCTTTTCCCGGTTGGACGGCCTCATTATGGCATAGCTTTCACAAGCCGCCAAGACCGGGAGAACGCAGCGAGGGCTCCCGGCGCTCATCGGGAGCCCTCGACGCTGAGAATCTCCGGAGGGATGGTGCCCAAGGGGGGACTCGAACCCCCACGGGTTGCCCCACACGCCCCTCAAACGTGCGCGTCTGCCAATTCCGCCACTTGGGCGTCGACGAGCGCTCAGTATGCCGTGGCCGTTCTCGGCTTGTCAATCGAGTGAGCCGACGGAGCGCGCCTATCGACCGGCGCGGATGACGCGGCCGACCCGCGACTGCCGCAGCCGCGGGTCCAGGGCGTCGCGGATCCCCTCGCCGACGAGGTTGTAGGAGAGCACGGTGACGAGGATCGCCAGGCCGGGGTAGAGCGTCATCCACCAGGCGATCTCCATGGCGTCGCGGCCGTCGTTCAGGATGTTCCCCCAGGTCGCGTAGGGCGGCTGGACGCCGAGCCCCAGAAAGGACAGCCCCGACTCGGTCAGGATCGCCGCGGGGATGCCGAGGGTCATGGCCACGAGCACGGGCGCCATGGCATTGGGCAGGATGTGGCGGAAGATGATCCGGAGCGCCCCGGCTCCGATGGACTCGGACCAGATCACGAACTCGCGCTCGCGCAGGGTCAGGAACTCGGCGCGCACCAGGCGCGCCACCCCCATCCAGCCCGTCAGGCCGATCACCGTCATGATGGTCCAGATGGACGGCTTGAGGAACGCCAGCACGGCGAGGAGCAGGAAGAAGCGCGGGAAGACCAGCATCAGGTCGACCAGCCGCATGATGAAGTTGTCCACGAAGCCGCCCTGGTAGCCCGCCGCGGCGCCGAGCAAGACACCGATGACGGTCGCAATGCCGACCGAGACGAAGCCGACGGCGAGCGAGATCCGCGACCCGTAGAGCACGCGCGAGAGCACATCCCGCCCGAGCTGGTCCGTCCCGAGCCAGTGACTCCGGCTCGGGGGCGCGAGAATGCGCTTGGTATCCGGGCGGTTGGGATCCCAGGGCGCAAGCGCCGGCGCCAGCGCGGCCAGCGTCACCAGGCAGGCGACGACGGCTCCGGCGCACAGCGCCAGCTGGTTGCGGGAGAAGGTGCGCCAGAACTGGCCGATCTCCCCGCGCGCCGTCGCGGCCGCGCCCATCCTACCGCCGCCCCCGCCGGCCGCCGATCCGGATGCGCGGGTCCACGAGGCCATAGGCCACGTCGGCGATCAGGTTCGCCACCAGGGTCAGCGTGGAGACGATGACGAGATTGCCCATGACCACCGGGTAATCGCGCGCGAAGATGGACTGCACCATCAGCTGTCCCATGCCGGGGATGGCGAAGATGGTTTCGATGATCACGCTGCCGCCGATCAGCCCGGGCAGCGACAGCCCGAGGATCGTCACCACGGGGAGCAGCGCGTTGCGGAGCGCGTGCTTGCTGATGACCACCCGCTCCGACAGGCCCTTGGCGCGCGCCGTCTGCACATAGTCCTGCCGGACGACCTCCAGCATGCTCTGGCGCATGTAGCGGGAGAAGCCCGCCAGCCCGCCGAAGGTGGCGACGCTGATCGGCAGGACCAGGTGGCTGAGAAAGTCCCACTGCTGCCGCCAGAAGGGCAGGTACTCCCAGTTCAGGTGGCGCAACCCCGAGATCGGCAGCCAGCCCAGCTGGGCGCCGAACAGCGTCATCAGCAGCAGGGCGAGCCAGAAGTCCGGCGTGGCGAAGCCGATGAAGACGAACAAGGTCGTCACCTTGTCGAAGACCGAGTACTGACGCGTGGCCGACATGACCCCGATGGGCACGGCCAGCCCCACGATGATCAGCAGCTCGACGATGTTGAGCAGCAGCGTGATGGGCAGGCGCTCGCCGATCTTGGTCAGCACCGGCTTGCCATCCGGCAGGAAGGAGTGACCGAAGTCGAGCCGCGCGATCCGCATGAGCCAGCTCCAGTACTGGACGTGGATCGGCTTGTCGAGCCCGTAGAGCTCCACGAGCTGCTTCTTCACCTCAGGGGACAGATCGGGGTTGTCGCTCTCGAAGAAGTCGAACGGCCCGCCGGGCGCCAGCTGAATGACGAGGAAGGAAACGAAGGTGATGCCGATCAGGAGCGGGATGATGAGCAGGAGCCGGCGGAGGACGAAGATCGCCATCTAGCCGGAGGTATAGACCTGGAGGTGCTTGGGCACATACCAATCGGTGAAGTTGTACGTGATGCCGGCGGGCGCCTCGCGGATCCCACGGATGCGCGCGCTGACGACCGGCAGCGAGTCACGGAAGTAGAGGAAGATCATGGGCTGGTCGTCGGCCAGGATCTCCTGGAAGCGACGGTAGTACTTCACCCGCTCCTGCTGAATGCACGAGGCGCGACCCTTTTCCAGCAGCTCGTCCACCTCGGGATTCGAGTACCCGATGCGGTTCATCTGGTCCGTGCCCTGCTGCGAGGAGTGCCACAGGACGTACTGGTCCGGATCGGTTCCCGTCCCGAAGCCGAGCACGATGGCCTCGAACCGGCGGGGCTTGATGAAGTCCTTGATGAACGACGCCCACTCGATCGTCTGGATCTCGGCCTTGACGCCGACGTCGAGGAGTCGCTGCTGGATGATCTCGGCGATCTTCTTCCGCTCCTCGTTCCCCTGGTTCGTGCGGATCGTGAAGGTGAAGGGCCGGCCGTCCTTGTCCTCCACGAGGCCGTCCCCGTCACGGTCCTTCCATCCGGCCTCGGCGAGCAGCTGCCGGGCCTTCTCCGGGTTGTACTCGTAGCGCCGGACCTGGTCCGTGTAGGCCCACGTGCCGGGCCGAATCGGGCCCGTGGCCTCGCGCGCGAGCCCCAGGACCACGCCGTCGATCAGCTCCTGCTTGTTGATGGCATGGGCGAAGGCCAGCCGCACGCGGGTGTCGGCGAAGCGCGTATCCTTGAGGTTGAAACCGAAGAACGTGTAGGCGCCCGACGGGTAGCGGTGCTTGTGGTAGGCCTTGCGGAAGGCCGGGTACTCGGTCTGCCGCGCGTACTGCATCGCCGTGAGACTCGAATAGTCCACGCCCTTGGCCTTCAGCTCGAGGAAGATCGTCGCCTGGCTCGGAATGATCCGGTAGACGACCCGGCTCAGGTAGGGGCGGCCCTCGTAATAGTTGGGGTTCGTGACGAGCACCACCTTCTCCCCGCTCTTCCACTCCCGGAAGCGGTACGGTCCGGTGCCGATCGGAAAGCGGTTCTGCGGCGACTCCCGGAGTTTCCCGTCCGCGACGTAGGGCTCGAGCAGGTGCTTGGGCAGCATGTAGGTGTTCCAGCTGTCCAGCGCTTTCGCGTAGGGCTTCGGATAGGTGGCGCGCACCGTGTACGGATCGAGGGCCTCGACGTCCTTGACCTGGAGGAAATCCTGCTTGAAGGGGGCGGGGGTCTTGGGGTTGATGAGGGTCTTCCAGGTGAAGACCACGTCCTCGCCCGTGAACGGCTGTCCGTCATGCCATCTCACGTCCTTGCGCAGCCTGAAGGTCAGCGACAAGCAGTCCTTGCTGAACGTCCAGTCCTCGGCCATGGCCGGCGCGGTCGTGAGGTTCTTGTCGAACTTGACCAGGCCGTCGTAGATCATGCCGCCGACCTCGTGGGACGACTGGTCCGACGTCAGGCTCGGAATCAGCCCCCCGATGTCGCCGATGGACGCTTGG
>DASSSH010000357.1:0-4952 GCA_035708525.1 Candidatus Methylomirabilota bacterium | reverse complement strand
TGGTTGCGGATCGACTCCACCGTGAGGGTGGCCACGCCGGGCCAGGCGAACACGGTTTCGGTGACGATGGCGCCGCCCAGGAGCTGGCCGAACTGGAGCCCCAGCACGGTGATCACCGGGATGCAGGCGTTGCGGAAGGCGTGCTTGACCACCACCACGCGCTCGGCCACGCCCTTGGCCCGCGCCGTCTTGATGAACTCCATGTTCATCACCTCGACCACGCCCGAGCGGACGAGCCGCATGGTGATGGGGGCGAGGAAGGCGCCCAGGCAGAAGGCCGGCATGAGGAAGTGCTGCCAGGTGCCGTAGCCCGAGGCCGGCAGGAGCCTGAACCGCACGGCGAAGATGATGATGAGCATGATGCCGAGCCAGAAGATGGGCATGGCCTGGCCGGCGACGGCGATCATCGTGCAGAGGTTGTCCACGAAGGAGTGCCGCTTGAGCGCCGCCAGGATGCCGAGGGGCAGCGCGATCACGAGCGCGACCGCGAGCCCCGCGAAGGTGAGGTAGATGGTCGGCGGCATCCGCTCCATGACCAGGCGAAACGCGGGCGTGTCGGTGTACCAGGACTTGCCGAAGTCTCCCTGGACGGCCCGGCTGACGAACTTCCAGTACTGCACGTAAACAGGCTGGTCCAGCCCCAGGAGCCGGTGGTAGCGCTCATACTCCTCCTTGCCCGCGTTCTGCGGGAGAAGCAGGAGCACGGGATCGCCGATGACGTGCAGGATCGCGAAGGTCAGCACCGAAATGCCGATCACCACGACCACGACCTGGGCCAGCTGCTGAACGAGGTAGCGCTTCATGCCGGGTAGGGAGACGGCGCCCCCTCACCCTAGCCTCTCCCGCGGCGGGGGAGAGGGTCAAGGGAGGGGGCGCGTGGGCCCGTCTGCGCGCCGCGGCTACTTCTTCCGCGGGGTCACGAGGAACATGCGGTCGATCTCGTCCCGCGGCGCCGTGTACTCGACGCGGTTCGAGATGCCCCAGACGCCGCGCAGGCCCCACTTGTAAAGGTACGCCGCATCCTCGAAGAGGAGCTTCTGGGCCTGGACGTAGATCTCGGCCCGCTTCTTCTGGTCCAGCGTGGACCGCCCGGAGATGGTCAGGTCGTCCAGCGCCTTGTTGCAGTAGTAGCTCCAGGGCTCGCCGCACTTCATGACATCGTAGAGGATGGCGTCGGCGTCGAAGATCGAGTAGTAACCCCACGACCAGTTGAACAAGGGCCCGGCTTTGCCGTCCCGGACCTGGGCCACGTACACGGTCTGGTCGCCGATGTGGTTGCGCTCGGTGCGGATCCCGGCCTTGGCCAGGTCGGCCGCGATGGCGTCGTTGGTCTGGACCACGGCGGGCTCGACCACTTCCAGTCCGGAGCGAAAGCGCACGTCAATGCCGTTGGGGTATCCGGCTTCGGCCAGGAGCTTCTGGGCCCGGATGACGTCCTGCTTGTAGGGCTTGATGCTGGGATCGAAGCCGAAGGCCATGGGGTTGACGGTCGTGGCGACCCGGTCGCCCAGGCCGTTGAGCACGTGCTTGATGATCCCGTCGGCGTCCACGGCCAGGTTCGCCGCCTGGCGGACTCGCTTATCCTGGAAGGGGTTCTTCCCGCTGCGCCCCGCCTGGTCAAGCTGGAGGAACGCCGTGCGGAGGATGGGCGAGGTCGAGGTGCGGGCCTGGCCCGACTTGTTGATCACGTCCATCTGGTCCGGCGGCACGGCCTTGATCACGTCCACGCCGCCCGAGATGAGCTCGGCGATCTGGGTCGCGGTCTCGGGAATGATGCGGATCCGGACGTACTTGTAGTGGGGCTTGGGCCCCCAGTAGTCATCGTTGCGCACCAGCAGGTGTTCCTGCTTCTTGTTCCACCGGACGAACTTGTACGGCCCGGTGCCGACCGGGTTCTCCTGCATCCACTCGTGGCCCTTTTCCTTGATGACCTTCTCGGACTGCATGACCTGGGCGGTCAGGCGCTCCACGAAGAGCGGATAGGGGCCGTCGGTGTTGAACTTGACCGTGTAGTCGTCCACCAGCTCCACGTTCTTGATCTTGGCGTGGTTGCCGCGCGCCACCATCTTCTTCTCGGGGTCCAGCACCCGGTCGAAGGTGGCCTTGACGTCGCGCGCGGTGAAGGGGCCGCCGTCGTGGAACTTGACGCCCTTGCGGAGCTTGACTTCCCAGGTGGTGTCGTTGAGCGGTTTCCAGGACAGGGCCAGGCTCGGGCCCACCTTGCCGGTCTTGGTGTCGCGCGCCGCCAGGTGGTCGAACACCTGGTAGCCCAGGATGATTGCCTCGCGCAGCACCGAGTTGGGCGGGTCCCAGCTATTGATGTCGGACTGGAGCGCGTAGACGACCGTGTCGTCCTTGGTCTGGGCGGGGACGGGGGCGGGGACGAAGAGGGCCGCGGCCAGCAGGACGGCCGCGGCGAGTGCGACGGAGCGCCTCATAGTGTCCTCCTTCTGCGCGTCAGGTGAGCCGACAGGCATCGGACGAGGCCCCAATCCTAATCGGCGCGATGGACGCGTGTCAAACGCCCCGCGCCCTGTTGCTCCGCTCGGATGGGGGCCGGGGCGGGCGATGCCCCCCGAGACCCCTTGCAGTTGTCGATGGCGGTTAGCGGGGCCCGCCCGCCTTGGCGCCGATAAAGGCGGCTGCTACGGCTCGCGGGTGATCGGCCCGTACATCGCCGGGCGCCGCTGCAGCATCAGGGGGTAGCGGTACTTCACCTCCTCGATCTGGTCGAGTTCGATGGTGGTCACGGTCACGCACTCCCGGTCCGGCGCCGTGGCCACCATCACGCCCCAGGGGTCCACCACGCAGCTCCGGCCCACGAAGCCGATTCCCGAGGCCGGCTCCTGGCCGTACTGGCCCGAGGCCACGATGAAGACCTGGTTCTCGCAGGCCCGGGCCCGGAGGAAGAACTCCCAGTGGTCGAAGCGCGGGGACAGGAACGCCGAGCAGCACACCAGGATCCGGGCCCCCTTGAGCGCCAGCACGCGCGCGATCTCGGGGAAGCGCAGGTCCGAGCAGACGAACACACCGATCTTGCCCGCGTCGGTATCGAACACGGGCAGCTCGTCCCCCGCCGCGACCTTCTTCGACTCCATCAACCCGGGCGGGATGTCAGTCCGGTTCTGGGCGTCGAAGAGGTGAGTCTTCCGGTAGGAGCCCAGGATCGAGCCGTCGCGATTGATGAACGGCGCCGTGTTGAAGTGGCGCCCGTCCGGGGCCTTCTCGTAGAGCGAGCCGACCACCATGGCGCGGTACCGCTGGGCCAGGGCCGCGAGCTTGTCGGTGGTGGGCCCCGGGATGGGCTCGGCCATCGGCTCGAACGGGTAGGCGTCGGAGTATCCCAGGCCCGTCCACACCTCGGGCAGCACGATGAGGTCCGCGCCCTGGGCGCCGGCTTCCTCCACCAGGCGGAGCACCTTCTCCACCACGCGGGGCTTGTTCCGATCGTCGGTGGTCATCTGGACGGTCGCGACCTTGAGCTTCATGGCGTCTCCCTGGGCGAGCCGTTCACGGTAAGCTGCCTTGCCACCTTAGGCCCGGCGCGGGCCGGAGTCAAGGGCGGAGCGCGATCACCCGCCGGGGCCGAGCCTCCAGAGGGTCTTGACGGCCTGGAAGGGGCGTGCCACGACCACACCGCGCGCGGTGATGGCGTAGCGGCCGTCTGCCGGCTCGAGATAGCCGCTCGCGATCATGGTCTCGAGCCGGCCCAGCAGGATCTTCTCCGCGCCCCAGAGGCGTCGGACCTCCTCCACGGGGAGCCCGTCCCCCGCGGCGTCGAGGCGGATCAGCATCTGGACGGACTGGGAGGCGGCGATCGTGTAGTAGAAGGGCAGATAGAGGATGAAGGCGCAGGAGATCACGATGAGCCCATAGGCGGCCCGCCAGGCGTCCGCGCCCGCGAGGAGGCAGGTCCAGAGATGGCCCAGCGCCGCGGCGCCCCAGAGGCAGACGATGGTGCGCGCCCGGCGCTCCACCTGGACCGTGTGGAAGAGGGCGAAGTGGGCGGTCACGGCCGCCAGCACCCAGGCGACGCTCGAGACGAGCGCGACGAGAAGGGGCTCCGCGCTCACTGAGGCGTGTCGATCTGGAGAAAGGCGCGCAGGGCCTCGAAGAGGCGCGCCGCCCGGATCCCCTTGGACGTGGGCCTGAGCCGCCCACCGTCGAGAGTCACGAACCCCGTCTCGAGGATGCCGGCGATGCGCTTGTCCGCCATCCCGGCGATGCCGCCATCCCCGTAGCGCTCCCGGAGCTCCTCGGGGCTGAGCGCGCCCGCGGGAGACCGATCGATGGCGATCAGGATGTGGAGTGAGAAGCCGCGGTCGGCCAGGTTGTAGAGCTGGAGCCACCCGCCGAAGAACAGCGCCGCGTGCACGTACAGGCCCAGGGCTCCACCGAGCCACGCCCGGGGCTCGACGAGCGCCTCCGGGAGCACGCTCAGGTCGGCAGGGGTCAGCGCATACGCCGCGAGGTAGAGCGGGACCGTGAAGAGGAAGATGCGCAGCATGGCCGCTGCCCGGGCCCGGACCGCGACGGTCCGGAACAGGAGCGTCGTCGCCAGCGCGCAGACCAGCGAGCAGGCGACGGCGAGGAGAAGGCCCTTCACCCGGGACGGCGCCTTACGCCGGCTCGCTCCAGCGGCGGAAGTCCGCGAGGAACTGGTTCACCGCCTCCGTCGTCTTCGGGTGCTGGGTGAGCTGCGGGAAGAACTTGGGCGGCACGGTGACGATGTGGGCGCCGGCCGCGAAGGCCTCGTTGACGTCGTAGATGTGCCGGATGCTGCCCACGATGATCTCGGCCTGGATGCCTCCGGCCGCGAACGCGCGGGCGGTCTCGGCGACCACCGACCGGGCGTCGTAGCCGGTGTCCCGGATGCGGCCGTAGAAGAGGCTCACGTAGTTGGCGCCCGCCAGGGCCGCCATGTAGGCCTGGTTGAAGGACATGCAGCAGGT
>DASSSH010000356.1:0-4251 GCA_035708525.1 Candidatus Methylomirabilota bacterium | reverse complement strand
TGCCCAGGACGAGCGGCCCGTACTTGATGTAGACGAACTCCTCGTCCCGCTCCTCGGGCTCGGCCTCCAGGTCCGACAGTGCCGTCTGGCAGCGCGGGCACCAGTTGACGATGTAATCGCCCTGGTAGATCAGTCCGTCTTCCCAGAGCCTCACGAACACCTCGCGGACGGCAGCCGAGAGGCCCGGGTCCATGGTGAATCGCTCGCGCTGCCAGTCGCAGGAGGCGCCGAGCCGCTTGAGCTGGGTGATGATCGTGCGCCCCGACTCCTCCTTCCACTTCCAGACCCGCTCGATGAAGGCCTCGCGCCCCAGGTCTTCCTTCGTCTTGCCTTCGGCCGCGAGCTGCCGCTCGATGACGTTCTGGGTGGCGATGCCCGCGTGGTCCGTACCGGGGAGCCAGAGCGTGTTGTACCCATCCATGCGCTTGTAGCGGATCAGAATGTCTTGCAGGGTCATGTTCAGGGCGTGGCCCATGTGCAGCGAGCCGGTCACGTTGGGGGGCGGGATGACGATCGAGTACGCTTTCTTGCGGGAGCGCGCGCTGGCGTGGAAGTAGCCTCGCGCTTCCCACTCGCCGTACCAGCGCGACTCGACGCGGCTGGGATCGTAGCGATCGGCGATTTCACTCATGACAGCGCGTCATTGTAGCACGGGGGCGGCCGCGGTCAGCCGCCACCCGCCGGCGGCGCGCCGCCACGTGAGCGACCACGGCACAAGCCGGCCCCCGTCCTCCGCGGTGGCCGCGACGAGGACAGGGCCGGCGGGGCCAGCCGGCATCGTGTCGCACGCGGGCTCGGCCACGAGACTCGCGGGCAGTCGGCTCCTCAGCGCCGAGTCCGGCACGAGCCGGCGCAGATCAGGACGGTCATGCGCCGCGAGAGCCGCGAACAGCTGCGCCGCCGCGGCACCGAGCTCGCGGTGCCAGGCATTCATCGGCCGCCGCCTCAACAGCACGAGCCCCTCGCGGCCGGCGTTGCGGTAGACGAGCTCTTCTTCGGCCTGCCCGGGACAGCCCGGCTTCCATCCGGGATACCGCAGCTCGCGGCGGACCATGATCTCTCCCGACCGCACCTCCCATCCGGACACCCAGAGTCCCTCCGGGAACTGCGCGGCGCTGCTCCAGAGACGGCGCGGCGGCCCGTCGCGCTCGACGCTCCACAGCTCGATGCGGAGGCGGCCGCCGCCGTCACCCTGACCGCCGGTCGCCCAGCTCGCGACGAACCGAGGCCCGCTCGCGCGGCCGGCCGGCCACAGCCGCACCTCGGGCTTCCCGTCGTCGGTCACCTCGCCGAGCAGGGCGGCGGACGATCCGTCCGAGGATCCGGGCCTCCCGTAGATCCTCAGCGATCCCGACTGGGATATTCCGGAAAGACTGAACAGGCCGAGGGTGAGCGGCCCTGCAGCGCCGGACCGGTCGATGCGCACGACGCGGAAGAGCGCGCCGCCCCAGGCCGCGCCGAAGCCTTCGAGCCGCTCCTGGAGGAATGCGCCCGACGCAAACGGCTCGCCGCTTCGCAGATTGTCGAGGACCTCCGCGTCCACCAGCGTGTAGATCTCGTCGATGGCGCGGCGCCCCGCTTCCGAGTCTGCCGGCGCGGGCATGTCGAGGTGCCGGTGGACGAGCGCCCGGAAACTGTCGAGGCGGTCGCTCGCCGCGGAAGGAGCGGTCCCCATCAAGACGAGGGCCACCCCCACTCGGAACGCGCGCTGGATCCGCATGCGGGTAGCGTACAATGAGCGAACATGCTGCGCATCCTCGATCGCTACGTCTACAAGGAGCTGGCGCCGCCCTTCGTGATCGGCGTGGGCGTGTTCACCTTCTTCCTCGTCATCGATCGCATCTATCAGCTCACCGACCTGGTCATCACCAAGAGCGTGCCCCTCGGCCTGGTCCTCCCACTGCTGGTCTACATGCTGCCGTCCTTTCTGGGCCTGACCCTGCCCATGGCGCTGCTCGTCGCCGTGCTCCTCGTGACAGGCCGGCTGGCGGGCGATCTCGAAGTCGTGGCCCTCAACGCCTCTGGCGTCAGCCCGCTGCGGCTGTTTCGCCCGTTCCTCGTCGTGGCCGTGGCCGTCCTGCTCGTCATCGCCTGGCTCACGCTCTTCGTCAACCCGTGGTCCACGGGAGCCCTCCAGAGCCAGCTCTTCAAGATCCTCCAAACCCGCGCGGCCACGGGGATCAAGGAGCGCACCTTCAGCGCCAGCTTCGGTCAGTTCGTGATCTACGTCGAGGAAGTGAGCCCGTCCCAAGTCGGGCTGCGCGGCGTTCTCGTCTCGGATGAGCGCAACCCACAGAAATCGCGGATCGTGCTGGCTCGGGAGGGCCGGCTGCTCACGGATGAGGCCAAGCGGCGGATCACGCTGCGGTTCATCGACGGCTCCATCACCGAAGCCGACGTCGGGGATCGATACCGGTTCCGCCAGACCCTGTTCAGCCTGTACGACATGAACGTGCCGATCGAGTCGCCGCTCTCGGCGGCATCGCGGGAAGACAAGCCGGAGAAGCAGCTGCCGCTCCGCCAGCTCTTGGACGAGGCGGACCGCCTCGAGAGTGAGGGGCAGATCGCCGCGCCGTACTACGTCGAGTTCCACAAGCGCTTCGCGCTGCCGGTCGCCGCCCTGGTCTTCGTGCTGGTCGGCTTCCCGCTCGCCGTTCGCTCCCATCGCGGCGGGCGCGCGGTGGCCCTCGCCCTGAGCTTCGGGATCGTGGTGTCCTACTACGTGGTGTTCACCGCGCTGGAGGGCGTGGCCCTTCGTGGTCGGCTGCCGGCCGCGCTCGCGGTCTGGCTGCCGAACGCGGTGTTCTTCGCGCTCGGCCTCTTGCTGCTCCGGGCCGTGACTTCCGGCGTGTCGACGGCGTGGCTCGAGCTGTTCTGGCGGCTCCGGGCCAGGCTCGAGCCGCGCCGTTCCGGCCGCGTTGTCAAGCCGCTGCGGGGGCGCCGCCTCGCGCGGTTCCAGGGCCCGCGCGCGTCCACCTATCTGATCGATCGCTACCTCGTCCGCGAGTACCTCAGCTTCCTCGGAATCGGCACCCTGGTGGGCGCCGTGCTCTTCATCGTCGTGGATCTGCTGCAGACCCTGGACCGCTTCCTGCGGGTGAAGCCGCCGTTCACGTTCATTCTCCAGCACTTCGCCTATCGCCTGCCCGCGGAGCTGTACAAGGGACTGCCGATGATCGTGCTGATCGCCACGGTGTTCCTGTTCCTCACGCTCACGCGCCAGCGGGAGCTCGACGCGCTCAAGGCCGCCGGTATGAGCCTCTACCGCGTCAGCCTGCCGGTGCTGCTCACGGCGCTGGCCATCAGCGCGGCGGCCGTCATCTTCCAGGAGACCGCCCTGCCCGATCTGAACGCCAAGGCGGAAGAGGTGGATCGCGTGAAGATCCGGGGCCAGCTTCCCCGGCACCTGCAGCGCCAGACCCAGATCTGGTACCGTTCGTCGGACACGCGCTTCTGGCGCATGGCGCTCCTGGATCCCGCCGGGCGCTCCATGGAAGGGCTGATGGTCATGGACGTCGACCGCGGGTTCCGGCTGGCGGACCGGCTCGACGCGCGGGCGGCCCGCTGGACGCCGGACGGCTGGCTGCTGACCGACGGCGTCTACCGGCAGATCGGGCCGCTCAACCGTCTGACGTCGGAAGTCTTCGACTCCCGCCTGGTGGTCATGCCCGAGCACATCGACGATTTCATCCAGGTGCAGAACGCCCCGGATACGATGAGCTTCTTCGAGCTGCGCGCCTACGTGGCTAAGCTCCGGGAGGGCGGCCATCAGGTGGGCAAGTACGTCGTCCAGCTCTACTCGAAGCTCTCCTTCCCGCTCGTGCACGTGATCATGGCGTTGGTGGCGATTCCCTTTGCGCTCGTCGCGCCCCGCAGCGGCGGGCGCGCCATGGGCATTGGCGTGGCCATCGTCATCGCGGTGGGCTACTGGGTGGTGCACTCGACGGCGCTGGCCTTCGCCCAGGCGGACCTGCTCCCGCCTGCCCTGGCCGCCTGGACGGCCAACATCGTCTTTGCCGGCCTGGGAGCCGCCCTCTTCCTGAGCGCCCGCACCTAGCCCAAAGGGGCGTCGCTCCTGCCGTCAAGGGAGGGGCGCGGAGATCGCACCGCGGGCGCGGGTGGCGCCGGCTGGGCCCCGGTGGGCAGGGCGGAGTGGGACCCCCGAGTCCCGTCCGCAGCTCAAGGCAGTTCGAGCCGAGGGACGGCCGAGCGCCGCAGGCGCGAGCGTCACGAGGCGAGGGCTGAGTTGAG
>DASSSH010000355.1:0-2879 GCA_035708525.1 Candidatus Methylomirabilota bacterium | reverse complement strand
AATCAATGCATCGATTGTGATGGCCCTGGCGGCAGTGGAAACAGGCCCCGCAGTAGAGCGTCGGCTCCACGACGACCTGCTCTCCCAGGCGCCATCCGCTCACCTCGGGGCCCAGTTCGGCGATCTCGCCGCAAAACTCATGCCCCATGATGAATCCGGGCGGCCAGGGATAGGAGCCATGGAGAAAACGCTTCACGTCGCTCCCACAGATGCCGGCGCGCTGGACCCTGACGAGGACCTCGCCGGTCTCGGGGGTGGGATCGGGCACCAGCGACAGACGAATGTCGCGAGGACCGTGAAAGACCGCCGCGCGCATGGCTCAGGCGGGGCGGAAGATGGGGCCGCGGGCGGAATCCAGGGAGGCGAAGGCCACCGCCTGGCCCGCCCTGAGCTGCTCCGGGTCGCCCTCGAGGCGCGCGGTGAGGCGCAGCCCTTCGGGTAGCTCCAAGAGGCCGACGGCGTAGGGCGCTTCGGCGGCGTAGCGACCGGGGGCGACGCGGATGACCGTCCAGGAGAGAAGCCGGCCGCGGCCGGAGAGGGGAACCTCGCTGCTCCCCTGGCTCCCGCAGAATGGGCACTCGCGGCCAACGGACAGCTTGCCGCACTCGGCGCAGCGGCGCGCCTGGAGCATCACGTCCTCCCCAGGATCGTGACGGTGCTGACCACGCCGGTGCCGCCCAGATTATGCGCGAGCCCGATCTCGCAGTTCCGCACCTGGTTCGCCGCCTCGTCGCGGAGCTGCTTCACCAGCTCGTAGATCTGGGCGCAGCCGGTGGCGCCGACGGGGTGCCCCTTGGCGATCAGGCCCCCCGACGCGTTGACGGCGACCTTCCCGTCGAGGCCGGTCTGCCCGTCCTCCACCGCCGGCCCGCCCTTGCCCTTGGGGACGAAGCCCAGGTCCTCGGTGGCGATGATCTCGGCCATCGTGAAGCAGTCGTGGAGCTCCGCGACCTGGACGTCGCGGGGGCTGACGCCCGCCATCTCGTACGCCTCGCGCGCCGCCCTGACGGTCGCCGGAAACGACGTGATGTCCGGCATCTCCCAGAGGGTCGCCGGGCCCGTCGCATGGCCGCTCCCGAGCACCCGGACGGGTCTGGGATGGAAGTCGCGCGCCCGGTCGGCGGGGCAGAGAACCGCCGCGGCGGCGCCGTCGGAGATGGGCGGACAGTCGAAGAGTCGGAGGGGGTCGGCGATCAGGCGCGAACCGAGCACCTCGTCGAGGGTGACCGGCTTCCTGAACTGGGCCTTTGGATTGGAGGCGCCCAGGCCGTGGTTCTTCACTGACACGAGCCCGATCTGCTCGCGCGTGGTCCCGTAGCGGGCCATGTGTTCCCGCATGATGATGGCGAAGGCGCCGGGGAAGGTGAGGCCGGTCCGCATCTCGGCCCCCTCGTCACCGGCGGTGGCGAGGGCGGCCGTCACCTCGGCAGTGGCGCAGGAGGTCATCTTCTCCACTCCGGCCACCAGGACAAAGTCGTAGAGGCCGAGGGCGATTCCCAGGGCTCCGTGACGGAAGGCGATCCCGCCTGAGGCGCAGGCGCCTTCCACCTTCGTGGCGGGAATCCCGGCGAGACCGAGGCGATTGGCCACGAGCCCCGCGAGCGCTCCCTGGTTCGCGAGCCGCTCGCCGACGAAGTTGCCCAGATAGAGAGCCTGGATCTTCTCCCGTGGGATCCGCGCTTCAGCCAGCGCGTCGCGACAGGCCGAAACGGCCAGCTCCACGATGCCCATCCCCTCGAGCTTCCCGAAGGAGGTGGACCCCACGCCGATGATCGCGACGGGTCTCATCCTTGTCTCCTTTCACACCTTTCGTTGCCGCCCGGCCCAGTAGCGGTCGCGGAGCTCGCGCTTCAGGACCTTGCCGTAGGCGTTCTTCGGCAGGGCCGGCAGGAGCTCCACCGAGTGCGGCTTCTTGTACGAGGCGAGGTAACGCTTCGAGTGCTCGATGATCTCGGCCTCGCTCACGCGGTGGCCCTCGCGGGGGACGACCAGGGCCTTGACGGCCTCCCCCCACTTCTCGTCCGGCACTCCGATGACGGCGACCTCGAAGACCGCCGGGTGCCGGCAGATGACCTCCTCGATCTCGCGCGGGTAGATGTTGGAGCCGCCGCTGATGATCATATCCTTCTTCCGGTCCGTGATGTAGAGATAGCCGTCGGCGTCCAAGTAGCCGATGTCCCCCGTGTGGAGCCAGCCGCCCCGGAGCGTGTCGGCCGTGGCCTCGGGCTTGTTCCAATATCCCTTCATCACCAGGTCGCCGCGGACCACGATCTCCCCCATCTGATCGGCCGGCACGTCGCGGTCCTCGTCGTCCACGATCCGGACGCGCACCGCCGTCGTCTCCCGCCCCGCCGAGGCCAGGCGGGTGAGCTTCGCGGGATCGTCGCCCGCCAGGTGCTCCTCCTTGGGGAGGCTGGTACAGGTCATGGGGGCCTCGCCCTGGCCGAAGAGCTGGACGAAGATCGGGCCGAACGTTCGCACCGCGTCGAGGAGCTGCTCCACGTACATGGGGGCCCCGCCATAGAAGATCGTGTGCAGGCTCGAGAGGTCGTACTTCGTCTTGTCGGGGCTCGCCAGGAGCATGTTGATCATGGTGGGGACGAGGAACATCGTGGTCGCGCGATAGCGCTGCACGGCCTCGAAGACCTTCGGCGGCTCGAAGGAGCGCGACGCGGGGAACGCGCTCGCGGCGCCGACCGCGATGTGGTGGAAGATGGAGAGGCCCGAGCCGTGGGTGATCGGCGCGGCGTGCAGGAGCACGTCGCCGGGGCGCGCAGGGTTGATGTTCAGGAGGAACTGCTCGGCCATCGTCAGGAGGTTCCGCTGGGACAGCATGGCCCCCTTCGGATGGCCGGTTGTGCCAGAGGTGTAGAAGAGCC
>DASSSH010000354.1:0-2836 GCA_035708525.1 Candidatus Methylomirabilota bacterium | reverse complement strand
TTCCCGAACCACCGCTCGCCACGATAGAGCCCTTCCTGCTTGGCCTCCTGGCTCCACTGCCGCTCACCGCGCAGCGTGAGCATGTCGCGCGTGATCGACAGATGGATGTCCTTCTCGCTGAGCCCCGGCAGCTCGGCCTCGACGACCAGCTCGTCCCTGGTCTCGTACATATCCACGGCCGGCGCCCAGACCCGGTCCACCCCAGCAGGCAGCGTGGGCCTGCTGACGAAGGCGTCGAAGAGCCGGTTCATCTCGGACTGGATATCGCTCAAATCGCGGAAGGGGTCGAAAGCGGAACTGAAGGGACGGAATCGTACCAGCGCCATAAGCGACCTCCTGGTTCCTGGGCCTTCGCGGCCTCTCGAATATGAGCCTGTTTGACTTATATCTCATGAGTGGAGACTTGTCAAGTAACTCCCAAGATTCCTCCTAAAGGTCGGAAAAGGCGATAAATTTGACTGGTCCTCCAAGCGGGTGCTAGGGTCGGCCTATGAGGCTGGGCTGCTTCGGATGCCTGATCCTCGTGGTTCTCCTCTTCGTCGTCGTTATCACGGTGGCTGGGGTCCTGTTTCTCTCCGCCAATATCTACGGGGCTCCCGACTTCCGCCCGATCTCCTACACCGCCAGCGACGGCTATGTCGCCCAGAACAAGCTGTACGAGATCGTCCTACGCCAGTCGGGGCGGTCGAGCCGGCAGGATCCCGTTGTCATCACGGACCGCGAGGTGAACGCCTTCCTGGCCCGCCATCTCAAGGACGGGGGGCTCCCCATGTCCCCCTTGGCCGTGCGCTTCTCGAAGGGCCAGCTGTGGCTGCAGGGACAGACCTCGCTCCGGCACCTCTTCCAGGCGCCGGGGCTGGCCCAACTCGTCCCTTACCTGCCGGCCAGGCGGCTCGACGAGCAGGTGTGGATCACGGTGCGGGGCCAGCTCTCCGTGGAGCCGAGCCTGGGGGGCAGCGCGGCCCGCTACGGCAAGGTGGAGGTGTCTGAGTTCTGGATGGGGCGGCAGCCCATCAGCCCGGTGATCCTCTATGTTCTGATGGGCCCCACGGGGGCGGGATTCTTGCGCTGGCAGGTGCCCAGCGTGGTGGAGACGATCGAGATCGAGGACGGACAGGCGTTGATCCGGACCCGCTAGGCGGGCCGGCCGCCGCCGGCCGCGCGGACGAAGCGCATCTGCAGATCGTAGAGGATTTCCTCGAGCAGCCGGCTTTCCTGCTCGGTGCGGTTCCCGCGGGTCTTGTCCCGCAGCAGGATCAGGAGATCGATGGCCTCTCGCGCGCGCTCGAGATCCACGGCGCGCTCGCCCGTCATGGGATCCTCGGCCTCCCCGAGGTTGATCAGGGCCGAGGACGCGAACATGACGAAGAGCCCGCTGAGATCCGACCCTTCGGTCTGAGGCCCGGGCGCCGCGGCCGAGGGCCGCTGCCGCTCGCCTGTGGGAGGCGCGGGCGCGGGGCCGCGGCCGGGCAGGGGTCCGGGTTCCGCCTCCAGCGGTCCTTCGGCCTCCTCGCGGAGCCGTCCCCGCCGGTCCGTGATCTTGAAACCTTCTTCTTCAGCCATCGTCTTCCTCGGATCTCTCGGGCGACGGGAGCGTAGCACGCGCACCGGAGACCTTCAAGGAGCCAAACGCCTTGTGTATAATGCGTTCGCGGTCCGGGATCCCTCATGGCTGACACCGCCGGCACCCTGTTCGGCTCTCTTCTCTCCATCATGGCCCGCTTGAGGGGCGAAGGGGGCTGTCCCTGGGACCGCGAGCAGACCCGCGAATCGCTCAAGCCCTATCTCGTCGAGGAGGCCTACGAGGTTCTCGATGCCATCGACGGCCGCCGGACCGACGACCTCGTCGAGGAGCTGGGCGATCTCCTCTTCCAAGTGGTCTTCCACTGCCAGCTGGCTGCCGAGCGCGGTGAGTTCACGATGACCCAGGTCCTCGAGCGGCTGAACGACAAGATGGTCCGCCGCCATCCCCACGTCTTCGGCGATCGGGTCGTGGCCGACGCGCGGGCCGCGCTTGCCCAGTGGGAGCGGATCAAGAACGACGAGGGCGGCCGGGACGGCGCCCCGCGCTCGGTGCTGGAGGGCGTCCCCGCCTCCCTCCCGGCACTACTCCGGGCCCAGCGGCTGCAGGTCAAGGCGGGGCGCGTGGGCTTCGACTGGGCATCGGCACCCGAGGCCTGGCAGAAGGTGCGGGAAGAGGCGGGCGAGGTCGAGCAGGCCATGGCCTCGGGCGACCGCGCGCGCATCGGCGAGGAGATGGGAGACCTCCTGTTCTCCATGGTCAACGTGGCGCGCCTGGCGGGCATCGACGCCGAGGACTGCCTCAGGCAGGCCGCCCAGAAGTTCACCCGACGCTTCAAGGAGGTGGAGGCCGAGATGAGGGCCGCAGGCCGGACGGTCAGCGACGCATCCGCCGAGGATCTGGATCGGGCGTGGGAGGCCGCCAAGGCGCGCGAGCCCGAGCCGCCCGCCGCGCCCGGGGCGGAGCGATGAAGGTCAAGATCGGCAAGGCGGTGTTCGCCGTCGAGCGCGGCGACATCACCGAGGCCGAGGTGGACGCGGTGGTCAACGCGGCCAACGCCGAGCTCTGGATGGGCGCCGGAGTCGCGGGCGCCATGAAGCGCAAGGGCGGCAACGTCATCGAAGAGGACGCCATGCGCCAGGGGCCCATCGAGGTGGGTGAGGCCGTGCTCAGCGTGGCCGGGAACCTGCCGGCCAACCATGTCATCCATGCGGCGACCATGGGCTCGGACCTCAAGACGGATCCCGAGAAGATCGCCATGGCCACCAAGTCGGCGCTGGCCCTCGCGGAGAAGCACCGGCTGACCTCGCTCGC
>DASSSH010000353.1:0-6359 GCA_035708525.1 Candidatus Methylomirabilota bacterium | reverse complement strand
CACGCGCGAGGCCCACATCGTGGGCGGCCACCATCCGGACTGGCCGTTCGAGTACTACGAGCGGCTGATCCAGGCCATCCACGCGGCTCGGCCCGAGACTCAGATCAAGGCCTTCACCGCGGCCGAGATCGACTACTTCTGGCGGCGCTGGAAGATCGAGCCTCGCGAGGCGCTGAGCCGGCTCAAGCAGGCGGGTCTGCACTCCATGCCGGGGGGCGGCGCCGAGGTCTTCTCCCCGCGGCTGCAGAAGCTGCTGAGGTACTCGGGCAAGGCCGACGCCGACCGCTGGCTCGAAATCCACGGCATCGCCCACGGGCTGGGGATCAAGACCAACGCCACCATGCTCTACGGCCACGTCGAGACCATGGCCGAGCGCGTGGACCACCTGCTCCGGCTGCGCGAGCAGCAGGACAAATCGGGCGGCTTCATCACCTTCATCCCGCTCGCCTATCAGGTGGGGACCACCAAGCTCGTGCCGCGCCAGACGCCCCCGACCGACGATCTCCGAACCATCGCCGCCTCGCGACTGCTCCTCGATAACTTCCCTCACATCGAAGCCTACTGGGTGATGATCGGCGAGGAGACCGCCTCGGTGGCGCTCCACTTCGGCGCCTCGGATGTCAACGGAACCCTGGAAGACGAGAAGATCGCCCACATGGCGCAGGCGGCGAGCCCGGCTGGGCTCGCCACCGACCAGATCCTCCGGATCATCCGCGACGCCGGAAAGATCCCGGTCGAGCGCGACGCCCTCTACAACGTCGTCAAGGTCTGGAACTGAGCGTGCTGGCGGCGATCCGTGACAAGGCTGAAGCGGGCAAGCGCCTGGACCGCACCGAGGGTCTCTGGCTGCTGACCGAGGCCCCGCTGGTCGAGCTCGGCAGTCTGGCCCAGGGGGCGCGCTTCCGCCGCATTCCGGAGAAGCGCGTCACCTTCGTCATCGACTCCAACCCCAACTACACCAACGTCTGCGTCACCGACTGCCAGTTCTGCGCCTTCTACCGCAAGCCTGGCGATCCCGAGGCCTGGACGCTGACGGTCGAGGAGGTCCTGGCCAAGGTGGAGTTTGCCGCTGAACGGGGCGCCACCACGGTGCTTCTCCAGGGCGGACACAACCCCTCCCTGCCCCTCGAGTACTACCTCGATCTCGTTCGCGAGACGCGCCGGCGCTTCCCCGGCGTGACCCCGCACTTCTTCACGGCCTCCGAGATCCGCACCATGGCCGACGTCAGCGGCAAGTCCATGCCGGAGGTCCTGGCGGCGCTCAAGGCGGCGGGCCAGCGCACCCTTCCCGGCGGCGGCGCCGAGATTCTCTCCGAGCGTGTGAGAAAGCGCATCGAGCCCAAGAAAGGCGGGCCGGCGGCTTGGCTGAACGTGCACCGTGAGGCGCACCGGCAGGGCTTCAAGTCCACCGCCACCATGATGTACGGCCATGTGGAGCGGCCCGAGGATGTCCTCGACCATCTGGATTCCATCCGCGAGCTTCAAGAGGAGTGCGGCGGATTCACGGCCTTCGTGCCCTGGTCGTTCAAGCCCGGCAATACCCTGCTGGAGAAGTGGATCAAGCAGTACACGGGGCCGAGCGCCTATCTCCGGATGCTGGCGGTCGCGCGGCTCTACCTCGACAACTTCCCCCACATCCAGGCCTCGTGGTTCTCGGAAGGCAAGCGCACCGGCCAGATCTCGCTGCACTGGGGCGCGGACGATTTCGGCGGGACGCTCTTCGAGGAAAACGTCCACGCCGCGGCCGACTACGTCAACAAGACCACGGTGGACGAGGTCGTGATGCTGATCCGCGACGCGGGTTTCACGCCGACGCAGCGCACTACGACGTACGATATCCTGAAGACCTATTAGCCCCGTCAAGGAGCGATACGGGCTGCTGGTCGGGCTGTCGGTCGCCCTGTGGCTGGTGGTCCTGACCGGCGGATGGTTCGCGTATCGCCACCTAGGTCAATCTTATCCGATTCTTGTCCCGTCGTTTCCCATCTCGACTGGAGACACATCGAAGTCCCTCACGGCAGAGCAAAAGGGCTGGGCCCTGGCTACCTCCGCCATTCTCACCGAACGGAATCAGGAGAGCCACGACCTTCTCGGCGGAACGCAGGCTACAAACGCCGAGGTGGCGCGCTTGAAGGATACGCTCCAACAGTCATGGGGAGTGCGGAGCCGCGACGACTTGCTACGGACACTGGTCTGGCTTGAGGCGGCCGGGCATCGGCGACGCTTCGAGAGCTTGGGGGCAAATCCGTCCTCTCAAATCGACTCCGGAAGCGACCGTGAGCTCGCGCACCAAGTCAAAGTGGTGCGTACCAACTATGCCCGGCTGGGAAGGAAGAGCCTGCTGGGGTGGGACTACGGGCGCTTCGTGTCACTCTGCCGCTGGGGTTACCTGGTCGGCTATTTGAGCGAGGACGAGGCGTGGCAGTGGATCATGCCGAAGACCCGCAAGCTCCAGAAGACCTTCGACTCGTGGGCTGACCTGGGAGAAAACTATCTCATTGGTCGGGAGTTCTGGTCGCTCGACGAAACCGCGATCCACGGCTGGCGATACCGCGCGGCATACCAAAGGCTCCTAACCAATCCTGAGAGTCCCTGGGTCCGATTCCCCTGGAATCTCGATCTCGGCGGCTCCGCGCTCTAGATCGGGTCAACGGGCGGAATCTCGTGGATCAGCCCTTTTGCGTGGGCGAGCTGGTAGAGACGCTCCAGCGCGGCCTTGCCCTCGGGACCGAGACGCTTGGTGTAGTCGTTGACATACATGAGGACGAACTTGCGGCAGGTCTCCTTGTCGATACCGCGCCCATACCGCATCGCGTACTCGAGGGCCTCGTCGACGTGAGCGTAGGCGTAGTCGATCGAGTCGCGCAGGGCCTGGGAGAGACGGCGATGCACCTCCTCGCCCAGGTCCCGGCGCATGACGTTGATCCCGAGCGGCAGCGGCAGGCCGCCGGACTGCTTCTCCCACTCCACGCCCATGTCGAACACCTTGACGAGACCCATGCCCGGGTGCGTGAGCTGCCCCTCGTGGATCAGGAGGCCGAGATCCGCCTGTCCCTCGAGCACCGCTTTGGGGATCTTGTCGAAGGCGACCTCGATGATCGGCGGGTCACCGATGAAGAGGCGCAGCAGGAGCGCCGCCGTGGTGTGACTGCCCGGGATGGCGATCACCTTGCCCTCGAGCTCCTTCCGGTCCACCGGCTTGGTCGCCACGAGGATGGGACCGTAGCCCTTCCCCATCGAGGCGCCCGGGTCCATCATCCGATAGCGGTCGTGGATGAGCGTGTACGCGGCGGCCGAGACCGCGGTCACCTCGAGCTCCGCGGTGCGGGCGCGCCGATTGAGCGACTCGATGTCCTCGAGCACGTGCTCGACCTCGATATCCTTGGCCCTCACCTTCCCGGCGGTGAGGGCGTAGAACATGAAGGCGTCGTCAGGGTCCGGACTGTGGCCGATCCGAATCAGCACAGCAGGTTCTCTTTCAGCTTGCTTGAATATCGAACCATTCAGTTGTGCGATTTGGCTTCTTCGCCCAAGGGCTCATCCGAACTGCCTTGCTTGTCGGCCATCGGGGCGTCCGCGTCACCGGCGGCTCATCCGCGCGAACGCTCATCCGAATGAGCAAGATCGCGACCCGGGATAAGATACTGCACGCGGCGCTCGAGGTGTTCGCCCGAAAAGGGTATCACAGAGCCGTGGTGGACGACATCGTGCGAGCCTCGCGCACCTCCAAGGGCGCCGTCTACCACCACTTCCCCAACAAGGAGGCGCTGTTCCTGGCGCTCGTGGACGAGTTCTCGGCCCGCCTGGCCGAGGCCGTCGCCGCTGCCATCGGCAATGCTCACGGCGCTCTGGGAAAGGTGGAAGCGGCGCTGCGGTCCGGACTCGAAACATTCGCCCGTCATCGCGAGCTCGCCAGGATTCTGCTGTTGGAGTCGGTGAGCCTCGGGCCGGCTTACGAGAGCAAGCGCGCCGAGGTCCACGGCCGCTTCGCCGATCTCATCCGCGGCTACCTCGACCAGGCCGTCGCCGAGGGTTCCATCCCATCCCTCGACACCCGCGTGGCGACCTTGGCCTGGCTCGGCGCGGTCAACGAAGTCGTGATCCAGTGGCTGCACTCCGGAAAGCCCGATCTCCTCAAGGAAGTGGTGCCGGCCCTCACACCGATGCTGCTACGGAGCATCGGGGCGCGCGAGCGCTAGCGGTCGCCGAAGCCCAGGAGATCGAAGCCCCAGCCCGGCTTGGGCGGCGGTTTCGGCGGGAACGCCACCTGGAAGTCGCCGGCCTTGATCGCGCGCAGGATGCTGTCCGGGTCCCGGGCGGCGTTCACCTCGATCCAGGCCCGCCCGATGTGCTCGTCCTCGTGGGAGTCGTCGGTCGCGACTTTCGGCAAGCCGATCGCCTCGACGTCGTACTCGGCCTGATAGACGCCGGTGTCGGTGATCTCCACCGCGTGGATCGGCAATCCGTCGCGGCTGATGCCGCGGATCCGGCGAAGCGTCTGTTCCACCGTCAACGCGTAACGCGCCGGATGGTTCAGGATGTAGAGGGTCTCCCGGTCTCCCGTGACTTTGCCGACGTGCTGCGACAGCGGCCGATAGTCCAGCTCCACGCCGGGCAGAACGACCATGCGATCGTCGCCCGCGGGAATCCGGTGCCAGTAATCCTCCTGGATCCGGTCGTCGTGATCGGTGATGGCCAGAAAGTCGTAGCCGAGATCCCGGTAGCGGGCGATCACCTCTTCGATCGGATGGCGCCCGTCAGAAAACGTGGTATGCGCGTGCAGGTTACCCTTGAGGAGCGGCATCGGAGCGGAGCGGAGGGTCCGCGCTCAGCGCGGAGACTTGGCCGGGGCCGTGCCCCTGGGCGGCGGCGCGCCCCAGGTGAACGTGAGGCCGAAGGCGAACCAGCCGCTGGGCTCGTAGTTGGACACCGCGCTACCCACTGGGGTGGCGGGAGCGGTCCAGCCCGACAGGCCGATCTTGTTACCCGCTTCGTCCGTGCTCACGAAGGGCTCGATGAAGGCCGGCTCGTGCCGGACGCCGATGTCGCGGCCGTAGTTGTCCCGAGGGTAGAAGTCGGCCTCGCGGGGCTTGGTGGCCTCGCGCGTCGCCGGGCCCTGAGGCTCGATCTTCAGCTCGCGCGGCTTTTCAGGCGTGGCCGAGCGAATCTCGACCTGCCCCTGAGCAAACGCGGATCCGGTCAGGGCCATCACCAGGGCCAACCCTGCACCGACGAAGAGGACTTTCGCTCTCATACATTCATGATCCCAGAAGAAAGATGCCCAAGCAAGCAATAGGAGTGGCGCTTCAGCGCACCACCCCCTGGGCTTGGGCCCCTCGGTACTCCTGCGGATTGAGGCCCAGCAGCCCCTGGAAGACGTAGTCGTTGTCCTCGCCGAGGCACGGCGCCGTCCGCTCGATGCGACCCGGCGTGGCCGAGAGCTTGATCGGTGAGGTGTAGAGGCTCAACTCGCCGACCTTTGGATGTCGGATCGCGGCCAGCGTGCCCCGGGCCCGGAAGTGGGGGTGAGTGACGTGCGCCTCGAGACCGAGCACCGGAGCCGCAGCAACTCCCTCGGCCTGGCAGCGTGCCGTGACCTCCTCGGCGGCCAGCATGCGCGTCCATCCAGCCAGCAGCGCGTCCATTTCGGCGCTCGCTGCGAGACGTCCGCCGTGGGTGGAAAAGCGGTCATCGCACGCCCAGGCGGGGTCTCCCATGGCGCGCCTCAGGCCCTGCCACTCGCGATCACTCGCGCATGAGATGGCGACCCACGCGTCATCGCCCGCTGCCGGGTAATGCCCGTGAGGCGCCATCGAGGCGTGCAGCGCGCCGCGGGTTGCCCAGACACGCCCGTTCATCTCCAGATCCATCAGGGCTTCACCGATCAGACCCGCCGTCGCCTCGAGCTGGCTCATGTCGATCCACTGCCCCTGACCCGTCTGGGCCCGGTGCCAGAGCGCGGCAAGCACGGCGAAGAGACCATGATGAGCGTTGGAGGGATCGCCGTAGCCCAAGGTCAGCGCCCCCAGGGCCCGCTCGCCTTCGTAGCCGATCAGCCGCTCGAGGCCCGCCAGACTGGTGAGCGAAGGCGCGAAGGTGCGCATCTCCTCCCAGGGCCCGCCCTGGCCCACCGCCGAGCAGGAGATCATGACGAGACCGGGACGGACCGCCGAGAGCGCCGCGTAGTCCAGGCCGACCGAGCGCAACACCGACGGAGAGAAATTCTCTACCACGATGTCGCTCCGCGAGACGAGCCGCTTGAGCAAGGCGGGCGCCGCCGGATGGCGGAGATCCACCGTGACGCCCAGCTTGCCGCGGTTGTACTGGTGGAAGAGCGGCACGCTGTCCACCTCGGCCGC
>DASSSH010000352.1:0-4069 GCA_035708525.1 Candidatus Methylomirabilota bacterium | reverse complement strand
CAGATCTGGGCGCTCATGGTCCTGGAGCTCTGGCTGCGCGAGTTCATGGACACGGCATGAGCGCCTTCGAGCAGCAGTGGAAGGACCGGTTCGAGAAGTTCGCCACCCGGCACGCGGCCGATCACCTCGTGTCCGGCTGGTCGGTGACCGGCCTGCGACGGCGCGTGGCTACCTTCGAGCGGCTCCTCGAGCGGGGGGTGATCCCCGCGGGAGCCCGGGTGCTCGATCTCGGCTGCGGAGCCGGAACCTATGTCCGATTGCTGGCCAAGCGGGGTCATCCGGCCGTGGGCGTCGATTACTCGCTGCCGAGCCTCGCCCGGGCGGCCGCCGCTGACCCGCCGCGCAGCAGCAGCTACGTCGCGGGTGAGGCCTATGCGCTGCCCTTCGCGAGGGGAGCCTTCCAGGCTGTGCTTTGCATCGGCGTCTTCCAGGCCGTCGCCGATCCCGAGCGAGCCCTTGGCGAGATCGCGCGCGTGCTCTCGCCGGACGGGATTGCCATCGTCGAAGCCTTGAATCCGAACGCTCCGATGGCGGCCACCCGGCGTCTGGCAGCCCGGATGCGGGGTGAGTCGACACGGGTCCGCTACACCGCCCCGGGCGCCGTCGAGACGGCCATGAAGGCGCGGGGGCTCACCCCGCTCGACCGGGTGGGCATCGTGATTCCGCCCAGGTCGCTCCGCGGACTGGCTTCGCGGATCGAGATGTCGGGAATCGCCGCCACTCTCGGGGCCGCCCCGGGACTGCGGGCGGTGACCGCTCACGCCTTCTGGATCATCGGAGCCAGGCGATGATCGCCATTCTCATCCTCGTCACCGGTCTGGCCAGCCTGGTCGTCGCCGGAGCGGCGCTCCTGCGGCCACCCCGCCGACTCCCCCAACTGGCCTTCGCAGCCGGCATGGCGGCTCTCGGCCTGGAAGCCCTGCTGATCTACGGCCTGCTCTTCCAATCGAGCGATCCAACCTCTCACGTGCTCTGGCTCCTCGCCCGCGGCTGGCTGGCCGTGCTGCTCCCGATCCCGTGGTGCCTCTTCGTGTTCCTCTCGGGGCGGCATCCCTCGGCGCCCGTGCCCATGAGCTGGCGCATCGCCTTCTTCATCGGGAGCGCGGGGCTGATGGCCACGGCGCTGCTGAGCCTGACCAGCCCGTTCTTCCGCGTGCCCCTGGTGCAGGGCGGCTTTCGCTACGCGGAGCTGACTGGACTGGGCCGCATCGGCGCCGCCGTGGAGGTTCTCGCGACCATCGCCGTCCTCTACGGGCTCGAGCCTTCGCTCCGGAACTCGCGGGGCTCCGTCCGGTGGAAGCTCAAGTACCTGGCCCTGGGCGTCGGGGGAGTCTTCGTCCTGCGCTTCTACCTGTTGAGCCAGATCCTTCTCTTCAGCCTCCTCACCCCCGACAGCCTGGTGATCAGCACCATCGCGCTCGCGATCGGTCTCGTCTTCATCGCCGTCGGCCTCGTCCGCACGGGAGGCTTCCGGACGGATCTGGCGGTCTCACGGCACTTCGTCTACCGCTCGATCATCGTGGGCGTCTCCGGGGCTTATCTGATGCTGGCCGGCACCTCGGGCTGGCTGCTCAACACCCTCGGGATCCCCGGTGCGGCGATCTGGGGCACCCTCGTCCTCTTCGTGGCGGTGATGGGCCTCTCCGTCCTCCTCCTCTCGGAGGACCTCCGGTGGCGGATCAAGCGGTACATCAGCACCCACTTCTACGGCGAGAAGTACGACTACCGGCAGCAGTGGCGGAGCTTCACCGGAAGCCTGGCGACGCGGGTGAATCTCGAAGGCGTGGTGGGCCAGCTCCTGCGAAGCGTGACCGAGACCATCGGGGCCACGCGTGGCGCCATCTATCTGGCCGACGAGCCCGACGGGCTGCTCCGACTGGGCGCAACGCAGAACACAGGCCCGCTGCCGAAGACCCTCGAGCTCAAAGCTGCCGCCTTCAGGACGGGCAAGCGAGGGCCGGAGGCCTGCCTCGTGGCTGACCTCGGCAACGGCCCTGCCCAAGCGCTCCTGGACGCCGGCGTCGTGGTCGCCGTGCCCCTGCCCCTTCAGGGCCGGCTGATGGGGGTGCTGCTGGTCGGGGCCGAGCGCACCGAGACTCCTTATGCCGTGGAGGACCTGGACCTTCTCACGACCCTCGGCGAGCAGGGCGCTTACGCCATCGCGACGGCCCAGCTCTCGGAGCGGCTGGCTCAGTCTAGGGCCTTCGAGGCCTTCAGCCGCCTCACCTCGTTCGTAGTGCATGACCTCAAGAACTCGATCTCCGCCCTGTCCCTGCTGAGCCAGAACGCGCGCGAGCACTTCGACAATCCCGAGTTCCGTCGAGACGCCCTGAAGACCCTGGGCCGCACCGTCGAGCGCATGCAAAAGCTTGTCCGTCGTCTGTCGAGCCGCCAGGTGGCTGAGGAATTCCAGCTCGAGCCACTGGAGCTCGGCGCGCTGGCGCAGGACGCGGCGGAGTCCATCCTGGGCGGCAGCCGCGTTCGGCTCACGCTCCAGCTCGAGCCGGTACCGCCGGTCCGCGCGGACGCCGACGCTTTCCAGCGAATGATTCAGAACCTCATCACCAATGCGGTCGAGGCCATGGACGGCGAGGGCGAAGTCAAGGTGCGGGTATTCCGCCAGGACGAGATGGTCGCTTGCGCTGTTTCCGATACCGGGTGCGGTATGTCCGAGGAGTTCATCCGCACCTCGCTGTTCGTGCCCTTCCAGACCACCAAGAAGGGCGGCTGGGGGATCGGCCTCTACCAGGCGCGGGAAGCGATCGCTGCCCACGGCGGCAGCATCGAGGTGGCGAGCCGGGAGGGCCACGGAACCACCGTCACCCTGCTGTTCCCGGTGACCACGCCATGAACGGCACGGTGACACCTCTGCAGTCCTCGATTTCCGGTGAGGAGCCGATGAACGGTACCGTGAGCCGGATCGGGGCTCTATCGCGCTGGCTTCCCCTCGGTATCGCGATAGTGGCCACCATCGTGGTGTACGCCCCAGCCATCACGGGGATGGCCGAAGAATGGTCGGAGTTCCCGAGCCTGTCCCACGGCTTCGCCATTCCCTTTCTCGCTGCGTACCTTCTCTGGCGCCAGCGGGAGGCCATCGCCGCCGAAGCCCCGGGCGGCTCGATCTGGGGACTGGTCCTGCTCCTTCTTTCCCTTGCCGGGCTTGCCCTGGGCACGCTCGGCGGCGAGCCCTTCATCGTGCGGCTAACCCTTCCCTTGACACTCTTCGGGCTCGTGCTGTTCCTCGCGGGACCCGGGGTGACCCGGCACGCCTGGATCGGGCTCGCCTACCTGGTTTTCATGGTCCCGCTCCCCTACCTGACCCTGAAGACCCTCACCTACCAGTCGCGGCTCTTCGACGCCGGCATCACCGCCACGGTGGTGGGCTGGCTCGGCGTACCGGTCCTGAGAAACGGCGTGATGCTGCACCTGCCCAACATCACCCTCGAAGTGGCGGACGACTGCAGCAGCGTTCCGGCCATCGCCGCCCTGGTCGCCCTCGGCGCCGCCTACGCGCAGCTGCAGCCGCGGCCGGGCTGGGTCCGGACGACCTTGACCCTCGCCGCGGCCCCACTGGGGCTCTTCTCCAACATCGTGCGCCTGGTCGTCACAAGCCTGGCGGCCTACGAGCTGGGACCGATCGCGCTGAACAACGTCATCCACAAGTTCAGCGGCACGAGCGTCTTTCTCCTCACCGTGGCCCTGCTCGTCGTGGTGGACTCCCTTCTGCTCCGGCTCTCCCAGAGGACATCGTGACCCGCTCAGCCTGGCGGCTCGCGCTGGCGCTGGGGCTCCTCGCGGCCGCGGCGGGCGTCGTCTACCTCGTGCCCTTAGTCCGCGACGGGATCAATACCGCGGCGCTCTACGGCTTCCCCGTCACGCTGGGCGGCTGGACCGGCGCCGAGGGTGTCCCGGAGTGGGCCCTCCCCGATGACCCGCGGGAGCGGGCCGCCATCCGCCGGACCTATCGCCACGGCCAGGAGCAGGCCTGGGTCTCCGTCGCCATCTTCACCCGGCAGGATGATGTGTCCCGCCGGGCCTCGATCAACTTCATCTACCCCGAGCGGAACTC
>DASSSH010000351.1:0-5793 GCA_035708525.1 Candidatus Methylomirabilota bacterium | reverse complement strand
AGGCACTGTAGATCCCGGTGGAGCTCAGCACGGGCGGCCACGAACGCCAGTTGCCCGTGACCTTCGGGATGCCGTACAGGACGGCACCGAGCCCCGGGGAGACGGATGGCCGTCCGGGGTTGATCGGCTCGAGCCCGAGCGCTTCGGGCCGGTCACGCACGACGAGGAAGCAAAGCGCCGCCAGGACCAGGGTGGTGGTGCCGATGCTGACGAACGAGTGCCGCCAGCCGATCTGCTCCACCAGAAGCGCCATCGGCGTGGTGCCGACGAGCGCGCCGACGGAGCCCACGCTCTGGCTCCATCCCGACACCGTGGCGAACTCATCGGTGCGGAACCATTCGGCGCAGAGGCGGAGCGAGGCGATCAGGATCACCGAGGCGCCCAGGCCCACGAGCAGGCGCCCTGCGAAGGCGGCGCCGAAGCTCGGCGCGAGGCCGAAGAACACGGAGCCGGCGCTCATGACGAGCGCCCCCAGGCTCAAGGTCCGGCGCGGGCCCAGAGTGTCGGCCAGGCTCCCGCCGGGCAGGGCCATGGCGGCGAAGCAGTAGGGGTAGATGGCGGACAGCTGCCCCAGCGCCGCCGCCGGGACCGAGAAGGCGCGCATCAGGTCCTGGGCGACCACGACGGGTGCGATCCGGTGGAAGTAGGAGAGGAAATAGAGCACCGCCGGGACGGCGATGATCCACCATCGCCATCGCCGGGTGCGCGCGAGCGGGTCGCCCTCACTGCTCCCGCTCCCCGCTGGGGAGCGGGGAGAGCGAGGGGGCGAAGGGTGACCGGTCAAATTCCCTTTGACTTCCGCCACGCCTCGATCTGCCCGGCGTGCTCCGCGTAGTGGTGGCGGCTGTTGAGATCCACGATCTTGTGCGCCGTCTTGCCCGGCACGAAGCGCTCCTCCGGCACCGCGGCGGCCGCCTCCAAGAAGTAGGCGTGGGAGGCCTCCAGCTCCTTGAGGATCTCCACCGTCGACCAGGATTTCTTTGCGCCGGCGAATTTCGCGTTCCAGGCATCGACGTCGTCGTAGGACACACCCTCGGCGACGGGCCGCTCGCCCCGCGCGAGTCGCTCGAGGGCGGGGCCCAGCTCCCGCTGCCAGCCCGAGATGTGCGAGACGATCTCGCGCACGCCCCAGACGCCGAGCCAGACCTCGCGCATCGCGGCGTCGTCGAGCCCGGCGATCGCCTTCTTGAAGTGGCCAAACTCCGTCTCCGCTCCCGACAGCACGTCTTGCTTCTCAGACATGGCGTCTCCTTTTCGGGCGCCGTCAGGCGAGGGCCCGCGGCGGGATTCGCTTGTAGAAGAGCAGCTCGCGCGTCCCCTGAGGGAGGTTGTCGATGTGCCCGCTGGGCATGAAGCCCAGCGCCGTGTGCATGCGGATCGAAACGGCGTTGGTCTCCTCGGTGGAGGAGAACACCCGCGGGCTCGGCGAAACAGCCTCGACCGACTTGAAGAACTCACGCGCGATGCCCTTGCGCCGGAAGTCTTCGCGCACGACCGTGAGCGTGACGAAGGTGCACTGGAACCAGTCGGTACGGTAGGCCAGGAAGCCGATGACCTCGCCGTCGGCCTCCGCCACGATCAGATGGTGGCGCTCCAGGTGGGACTTGATGAAGGCTCCGGCCCGCTCGGGCCCGATGACCAGGGCCGCCAGATCGGCGCACGGTGCGGCATCAGCCAGGCGCGGCAGTCGGATCTCGATCATCGGGGGCGTGCGGCCTCCAGGGAGTGTTGGTCGCCGCTATTGTAGAATACGCCCATGCCGAGCCTCAACGTCGACGGACAGACTCTGCACTACGTCGAGACGGGTGGGGCCACGCCCACCGCGGTGTTCCTTCATGGAGCTGGCGGCGGCTGGGGCACCTGGACGCGCCAGCTCGAAGGGCTGGCCGACGCTGGACGGATGATCGCGCTGGATCTGCCGGGGCACGGCGCCTCCTCCGGCGACGGCTGTCGGACGGTGGCGGACTACGCCGCGGTGGTGCAGGGGTTCATCCGCGCCCTCGGCGCGGGCCCGGTGGTCCTCGCTGGCCACTCGATGGGAGGCGGGATCGCCCAGACCGTCGCGCTGGCCGCGCCCAGCCTGCTGCGCGGGATCGCGCTGGTCGGCACCGGCGCCAGGCTGAGAGTCTTCCCCAAGCTCCTCGAGCTGCTGGGATCGAGCTATCCGGCGGCCGTGGACTTCGTGAACCAGTACGCCTGGAGCCCGGCCTCCGCCGCGGCGCTCAAAGACGGCGGGCGGCGGGCGATGCTGGAGACGCGGGCGCCGGTCACCGCGGGCGACTTCCGTGCCTGCGACGCCTTCGACGTGATGGCGCGGCTGGCGGAGATCACCGTGCCGGCTCTCGTGATCGTGGGCGAGGATGATCAGCTCACGCCGGTCAAGTACTCGGAGCACCTGGCGGGCCAGATCCCCGGCGCCACGCTCGTTCGCATTCGTCGGGCGGGGCATTACGTGATGCTGGAGCAGCCCGATGAGGTCAACCTCGCGATCCGCCGCTTCCTCGCCGTGGTGAAGTAGCCACGACTCAGTAGGTCCCGGGGCGGATCTCCTTGTAGACCGCCTTGAGCTTCTCCGCCGTGAAGCCCGCCGTCTGGCAGACCGAGATGATCTTCCGCTCATCGGCCTCCACCTTGGCGATGGCTTCGGGGATGCGCCCGGCGATGTCCTCGGGCAGGGTCAGCACGCCGTGCTGGTCGCCGTGGATCAGGTCGCCCGGCTTGATCCACACGCCGCCCACCTTGACGGGAATGCCGAAGTCCACCATGTGCACGTTGGCGTGCGAGACCGAGACGTGGGCAGCGCAGAACTGGAATCCGAGCGCGCGTACCTCGTCGAGGTCCCGGACCGAGCCGTCCGTGACCACGCCGACGCAGCCCAGCGCGCGGTGGATGTTGGCTTGCACTTCGCCCCACTGCGCGCCCTGACCACGCGGGTCGTCGAGGTCGTGGACCACGATGACACGCGGGGCCGGGATCGACTGGACGAAGTCCCACCAGCCGAATACGCTGGCGCGGTGGCCCTCGATGGGCCCGCGCTCGGCGCGGATCAGCGCGGTCGCGGCATAGCCCACCATGGGTCCGAGCTCGGGGAAGAGCGCCCGGATGCTGGACGAGAGGTTCCCCTCTTCGCGGGGCCGCACCTTGAACGTCTCGATGGCATTCGCGACGCTGGGGCTGGTGATCTTCTTCAGGGCCTCGATCTGCTGGGTCGTGAGCGGCACGAGTCGCCTCCTTCCGGGGTGATGGGTGTCGGCAGCGGCCGGCCCGGCCGGACGCCTCAGATGGTCCCTCTGCGCCTCTCGATCAGGATCTGCTTGAGCTGCCCGACAGCGGCCTCGACCGCGGTCAGGTTGGGATTGACCATGAGAGCCCGCTGGAAATACTCGAGCGCGCGCTCGGGCTCGTCGAGCTGCAGGTAGATCTGCCCATAGCCCGCCAGCGCGCCAAAGTGGAACGGGTTCCGCTTCATCACCTCGTCGCAGTCCTTCAGCGACTTCTCGTATTCGCCCATGAGGAAGTAGACCGTGGCGCGCTTGTTCCAGCCCTCGGCGAAGTCGGGCTTTCGCTGGATGACCTGACTGAATGTCTCGATGGCGGCGGGGCCCTCGCCCCGCTGCGCCTGCTCCACGCCGATCTCGAAGAGGGAGTCGACCGCCGCATCGCCCGAGCGGCTCCAGACCTGCCAGAGCGAATGCTCGGCCAGCGCCCGGACCCCGTCGTCAGCGTCCCGCAGCGCGGCGAGGAGAGCGGGCGCATCGGCCATGCTGCCGAGCTCGCCGAGCCAGGCCGCCGCGCTGCGGCGCGCCTCGACGTCGGCCGTCTGGATGTTGGCCAGCGCCTCGTCGCGCGTGAGCGGCGCCTTGGGCTGCGCGTCGGCCGCCGCGGCCAGCAGCACCCCCAGGAGCAGCGCGGCGATGGAGACGCGCATCAGTCGCGCCCCACGAGCTTCAGGAACGCCTTCTCGTCCAGGATCTTGACGCCGAGCCGGTGCGCATCGTCGGCCTTGGAGCCCGGGTCCTCGCCCACGACGACGAAGTCGGTCTTCTTGGAGACGGAGCCGCTCACCCGGCCGCCGAGGCGGATGATGAGATCCTTGGCGTCGTCGCGCGTCATGCTGGCGAGTCCGCCGGTCAGCACGATGATCTTGCCATCCAGCGGCTTCGGGCCCTCGGTCATGCCCTCTTCCTTCATGACCACGCCGGCCTTGCGCAGCCGCTCGATGATCTTGCGGTTGCGCGGCTCGGCGAAGAACTTGACCACGGATTGCGCGATCTGGAGACCGATGCCGTAGATGTCGTTGATCTCGTCTTCGCTGGCCGCCTCGAGCTTCTCCATGCTACCGAAGCGGGCGGCGAACAGCTGCGCGGCCCGCTCGCCCACCATGCGGATGCCGAGGCCGTTGAGCAACCTGGACAGCCCGCGTTTCTTGGACCCCTGGATGGCGTCGTGGAGATTCTGCGCGGACTTCGCGGCCAGCCGCTCGAGCCCCGCCAGGTCCTCGACCGTGAGCCCATAGAGATCGGCGAAGTCGCGGACCATCTCGCGGTCCACGAGCTGCGCGATCACCATCTCGCCCAGGTGCTCGATGTCCATGGCGCGACGGGAGCCGAAGTGAAAGAGCCGTTCCTTGAGCTGGGCGGGACAGGCGCTGTTGGTGCAGCGCCAGATGGCCTCGCCCTCCGGGCGGAAGGCGACGGCGCCGCAGGCCGGGCAGTGCGTCGGCATGCGGAACGGCTTGGCATCGCGCGGCCGCTTGGCCGCGACCACCTGGACGAGGTAAGGGATGACGTCGCCCGCGCGCTCGATGAGGACGGTGTCGCCGACGCGCACGTCCTTCTTCCGCACCTCGTCTTCGTTGTGCAGGCTGACGTTGCTCACGGTGACGCCGGCCAGCTCCACCGGCTCGAGTTGGGCCGTGGGGGTCAGCGCCCCGGTCTTGCCCACGTTGATCGTGATGCCCTTGACGCGGGTCGTGGCCTGGCGGGCGGCGAACTTGTAGGCGATGGCCCACCGCGGGTGGTGCGCCGTGGCGCCCAGCCGCCGCTGCTGCTCGAGATCGTTCACCTTGACGACGGCGCCGTCGGCGTCGTAGTCCAGCTCGTCCCGCTCGGCCTCGAGGCGCTGACTGTAGGTGATCACCGCGTCGATGTCCCGGCACCGCTGCGAGCGCGGATTGACCGGGAATCCGCTCTTCTTCAGCGCCTCGAGCCGCTGCCAGTGGGAGTCGAACAGCGGCGGCTCGAGGACGCTCACGTGGTAGAGGAAGATCTCGAGCGGCCGGGTGGCGGTGATCGCCGGGTCCTTCTGCCTTACCGCGCCCGCCGCGGCGTTGCGCGGATTGGCGAACGTGCTCTCGCCCGCCTCCTCGAGCGAGGCGTTGAGCTTGGCGAAGGCTGCGCGCGGCATGTAGACCTCGCCGCGAACCTCGAGGCGCCTGGCTTCTTTGAGCGGGCCATGGAGGGTCGCTGGAATGGCCTTGATGGTGCGCAGAGTCTGGGTGATGTCCTCCCCGATGCGCCCGTCGCCGCGCGTGGCACCCCGCGTGAAGCGCCCGCGCTCGTAAAGGAGCGCCACGCCCAGGCCGTCGACCTTGGGCTCGCAGACGTACTCGAGCTTGGCCTGGGGCAGCGCGCGGCGGATCCGCGCCTCGAAGTCGCGGAGATCGTCCGCGCTCGTGGCGTTGTCCAGCGAGAGCATGGCCACCAGGTGCTCGACCGGCGCGAACGCTTCCGCGCGCCGGCCGCCGGGGCTCTGCGTCGGGCTGTCCGCGGTGACCAGCTCGGGATGGGCCTG
>DASSSH010000350.1:0-13331 GCA_035708525.1 Candidatus Methylomirabilota bacterium | reverse complement strand
TGGCGTGCTCACGGTGGCCGAGAATCCCCCCAGCGATGTGACCAGCCCTTTGACTTTGATCCCTTTCGGCTCCGCGGCCTTCTGGGCCTGGGCATCCGCGGGAAGGCTTCCGAGGCCGATAACGAGCAAGCTGGCTGCGGCAGCGAGCAACGCCTTGGTGATCATCGGTGCGCTCCCCAGGAGAAAAGGTGAACTGCAGGTTGCCGATTCAAGCCGACGCGCCGGATCCGCCGGCCTCCCATTCCGCGCACCCGGCCCACCCAATCCCGCCGGGTAACGCGGAGGCTAGCAGAGGCTCTTCGCGCATGTCAAGGCTCACCTGCCGCCCCGGCGGCGCCCCCTTGGGAGCGCTGCTCATGCTCACCGGACTCGGCTGGCTGCTGGTCGCGAGCGCCCGCCCGGCCGACGGGGCCGACGTTTCGGCAGGGCTCCGTGTAGAGGTCGTGGTCACCGGGATTCCGCGTCCGATCCAGCTCGCTCTCGACGCCCGGGGGCGGCTGGTGGTCCTGAGCCAGGGCTGGCGGGGAGACGCTGCCGCCGTGATCTACCGCGTCGACGTGCACGAGGCTCTGCCGGTGGATGCCGCGCGGGCGCCCCGCGTCGTGATCCCGTTCCCTGAGGAGGCGCGAAAGACCGTGTTCGGGAGCATCGCGGTGGATCCCCGGGGCGGGGATCTCTTCCTCGGCGAGGAGAACGGCAATCGCATCTATCGCCTGGGAGCGGACCAGCGGCTCCAACCAGTGGTCGTGGGGCTGAACCACCTCGTCGGTGGGAGCGGGCTCGCCCTCGACGCGCAGGGGCGATTGATCTTTCTCGACTACGCAAGCCCGGAAACCCATCTCCGGTCGGAGAGGCCGCTGCCGCCTTCGCTCAGCTGGCTCACCGAAGAGGGCTATCGGGGCCCGCTGGTCTTCCGCATCGATCCGCGGGAGGAGCGGCCGCTGCCCAGGCGCGCCGATCTGCTCGGTCCGATCCTCCCACGCGGCGGGGCGGTCCCCGCCGGCCTGGAGCCACTATGGCGGCTCATCGGCGTGACGGCGGCCCCGGGCGACGACCTCGTCTTCCTGAGCTCGGTCGGGGAAGTGTTCCGGCTCGGGCCCGACAGCGAGCTCCGTCTCGTCGCGCGACTGCCCGCGGGTCACTACCACCGGACCAACCTGGCGATGGGACCCGACGGCAGCGCCTATATCAGCACGGGCTTCCACATCCGCGAACTGCTGCGCGTGCGGCCCAACGGCGCGGTCAGCACCGTGGCGCGCGATCTGGGCGATCCCGAAGGGATCGTGGTAGATGGCGCGGGCCAGATCTATTTGGCCGAGACCGCGCTCCACCGCATCATCCGGTTCCGGCCGGCGCCCTGATCAAGCCCCTTCGACCATCGCCGCCGTGAGGCCGCGCACATATCCCCGCGCGAAGATGGCGGAGACCGCGACCACTGGGATCGCCATCAGGTTGACCCCCGCCACCGCGGCCAGCTCGTCGAGGGCCACGTCAAAGGTGCCAAGCCCGGCCGTGACGGTCTGGTTCTGCCCGCTCAGCAGGAAGACGGAGGCGATCATGAAGTCGCTGGCGACGGTCCCGAGGGTGAAGATGCCCGCGGCGATGAGGACGGGGCGGCTCATGGGCAGGATGATGCGGAAGAAGGCGGTGGTCCGGCTCGCGCCCTCGATCAGGGCCGCCTCCTCGATCTCCCGCGGTAGGTGCTGGAAGTAGGCCGAGAGCAACCATACGCAGAACGGCAGGGCCATGCTGGGATAGATGAGGAGGAGGGCGAGGAGGTTGTCGTCCAGCCCGAGCGCGTTCACGACCTGGAAGAGCGGGATGAAGAGGATGGTCTGGGGGACGATATAGGCGGCAAAGATCGCGCGCCGCCACCACCGGAAGCCAGGTGGCCGCAGCCGGCCCAGGGCATAGGCCGCGGCGACACTTGCGGCGAGGGTCGCCACCACCGAGCCGGTAAAAACGAAGAGGGTGTTCGCGAGCCAGTCCAAGAAGGGGTAGGGGCGGCGGAGCGCGTCCCCCACGAAGCCCCGGACCTCGCTCTTGCGCTCGAACAGCTCCTCGAAGTTCTCGAGCGTCGGATTCACGACGATGAGCGGATTGCCGAAAACATCCTCCTGGGGCGTCTTCAGCGACTGCACCAGCATGAAGTAGATCGGGAAGAGGCAGTAGACCGTGGCCAGGAGCATCAGGCTCCAATGGCCGAGCTTTGCCCACCAGGGCCTGGGGTTCATGCGGCCTCCCGCTCCGGGGGATCGAAGAGCCGGAACAGCAGGAGGAGGGCGCCGAGCAGGAGCGGCACCAGCATCAGCGACAGCGCCGAGGCGGGTCCGAACTGGCCTCCCTTGATGGCGAGCCAGTAGGCGTGGGTGCCGATGACGGGGAAGACGATGCGGCCCGCCGTGAGCATCCAGACATTGGCGAGGTCGGCGAAGGCGCTCGTGAGCGAGAGGAACACCCCCAGCGCGAGGAAGGGCTTGAGCAGCGGCACGGTCACCAGCCGGAAGCGACGCCACGGACTTTTGGATTCCAGGAGCGCGTACTCGAACAGTTCGGGCGGGATGGCGTTGATGCCAGCCAGGAGCAGCACGGCGATGAAAGAGCTGCCGCGCCAGATATTGAACAAGATGACGCTGAGGAAGGCCCAGGCCCCGCCGCCGAAGACGCTGTCGACGCCGTATTTCAGCTGTCCCATGAACGGGGCGTAGGCGGTCGGGATCGGCGGGTTCATGCTCCAGTACCAGCCGATCACGCTCACGCCCGCCGGATACGCCCAGGGGAGGAAGATGGCCAGGAAGACGAGGGTCCGGCCCCGGAAGGGCCGTGCCAGCAGCAGGGCGAAGCCGAGCCCGAGGGCCAGCTTCGCCACGCTCGTGACGGCCGCGTAGACGACGGTGACCGTGGCCGCCCGCCAGAACTGTGGGTCTCCGAGCTGTCGGCGATAGTTCTCCGGTCCGACGAACGCCGTGCCGCCTTCCTGGAGGGGCGACAGGCTGGTGAGGCTCGTCCAGACCTCCCACCCCAGTGGGTAGGCCAGCACGGCGAGAAGCAGGAGGAGGGCGGGCGACATGAGGAGGTAGGCAGCGCGGATATCGCGCTGCCGCTGAGTCTGCCGAGTGATCGCTGGGACCACAGCCCGGGTCCCGGTTTCAGCGCGTGGGGAATTGAGGCGACGCGGTGGCGCGATCGCGCGGATAGACGACGACGTGGCGGCCGTTCTGGATCTGGACGATCACGCGCTCGTAATAGAGCGGGTCGCCCTTGTCGTCGAACTTGATCCGGCCGAGCGGCGTCATCACGTCGGCAGCCGCCAGAGCCTCGCGCAGCGCCTCGCCCGTAAGCGGCTTGCTGCCGCGGGCCGCCGTCTCGAGCGAGGTCAGCAAGGCGCGGGCTGCCGCATAGCCATGCATGCTCAAGGGCACCGGCGTACCCCCAAAGCGCTTGGTGTAGGCCTCGATGAAGCCGCGCGACTCGGCCTCGTGGCCGCCCAGGTGCACGCCCGGCTGCCAGGAGGTGGTGCCGAAGAGACCCTCGCCGGCGGGGCCGAGCTCGCGGATCACGGTCGGAAACTCCATCCCGAAGGCGCCCAGGAAGGCGCGCACCGTGATCCCCGCCTGGGCCATCTGGCGCACGAGCAGCAGGTGGTCGGCGAAGAAAGTGTCCGAGAGGAGCGCCTGCGCCCCCGCATCCCGGACGCGGATCAGCAGCGGGGTGAAATCCGACAGTCCTGGTGCGAATGGCTCGAAGACCGACACGCGGACTCCCGCTTTTTCCAACACCTCCCGTTGGCGGCGCGCCAGCTGCGAGGCGCCCGGCGTGTGGGAATAGAGAATGGCCACGTTGTCGGCCTTGAAGACGTCGAGGACCACGCCCGTCGTGACCTTCACATAGGACCCCAGGCTCGACACTCGGAAGAAGTAGCGGTTGCCCCGCTGGGTGAGGCGCTCGTCGAGTGAGGCGGTGGCGAGATACGGCACGCGCGCGCGGTCGGCGACTTCCCCGATGGGACCGACGAGAGTGTCCACATAGCCGCCGATGAGCGCCACGGCGCCGCGGCGGCCGGTCAGCTCCTCGGCCGCCGCCAGGGCCCGCTCCGGCCGGCCCTCGTCGTCTCGCGAGAGCAGCGTGATCCGCCGGCCGGCGATCCCGCCTCGCGCATTCTGCTCCTCGACGGCCAGCCGGATGCCCTGCTGCACGCTGAGGCCCTGCAGCGCCAGCGCGCCGGTGAGGGGATTGATCTCGCCGATGACGATCGGCTCGGCCGCGGGGACGACCGAACCGACCAACCAGAGGGCGAGAGTGAGGAGGAGGGCCCCGACGGCCCTCATCCTTACTTGATCACCTGCTCGGTCTTGGCGTCGAAGAAATGGATGCGCTCGGGTACGAACGTGAGCCGGATCTTCTCGTGGGGCCGCGCCTTGACCCCGGGCTCCACCCGCGCAACGATCGACTGCTTGGCCGCGGAGACGTCCAGCAGGATCTCGGAGCCGAGCGGCTCGACCACCTCGACGACGGCGTCGAAGGAGAGGTCCGGCGAGTCGCCGCTGGAGCTCACGCGGAGGTCCTCAGGACGGATCCCGAGGGTGACGGCCTGGCCCTTGTAGGCGCCGAGGCCCGTGAGGCGGTCCGACGGCACTTTGACCCGGATCCCATCGGTCTGGGCGTAAAGGGCGCCGCCCGATTCGGTGATCGTCGTCGGGATGAAGTTCATGGCCGGCGAGCCGATGAAGCCCGCCACGAACTTGTTCTGGGGCCGGCTGTAGATCTCCATGGGCTCGCCCACCTGCTGGACCCAGCCGTCGCGCATCACCACGACGCGGCTGCCGAGGGTCATGGCCTCGACCTGGTCGTGAGTGACGTAAATCGCGGTGGTCTCGAGGCGCTCGTGGAGGCGCTTGAGCTCGACACGCATCTGCACGCGCAGCTTGGCGTCGAGGTTGGACAGCGGCTCGTCGAAGAGGAACACCTGCGGATGCCGCACGATGGCCCGTCCCACGGCCACGCGCTGGCGCTGGCCGCCCGAGAGCTGACGCGGCTTGCGCTTGAGCAGCTCCTGGATGCCCAGGATCTCGGCCGCCTCCCGGACGCGCTTCTCGATCTCGGCCTTGGGGAACTTGCGCATCTTCAGGCCGAAGGCCATGTTGTCGTACACGCTCATGTGCGGGTACAGCGCGTAGTTCTGGAACACCATCGCGATGTCCCGGTCCTTCGGCGGCAGGTCGTTGACGATGCGGTCGCCGATGGAAATCTCCCCGGCCGTGATCTCCTCGAGCCCCGCGATCATCCGCAGCGTCGTGGTCTTGCCGCAGCCCGAGGGGCCCACGAACACCATGAACTCCTTGTCGCGGATCGTGAGATTGACGTCCTTGACGGCGTGCACCTCGTCGTACTTCTTGTTCAAATCCTTCAACACGACCTGTGCCATAGCGACCTCGCTCGTGGAATCGATCCGGAACCCGCAGGGTAATGGCTGGCGCCGGGCGCCGCGGGACGCCCGAACCCCGGGGCAAATAGTAGCACAACCGGCTCCCGGCCGCGCCCGCCTACTTGGCCAGCCAGCGCGGGAACCAGAGCGCGATCTCGGGGAAGACCATCACCAGAATCAGGGCAATGACCTGGATCGCGAAGCTACCGTGCGTGTCTCATGGAAGCACCTCGCCTGAGTGTGGGATGACTGGTCGTGGTTGGTCCTCGAAGGTTGGCGGGATTCTAGGGCGGCCGTCCCACCTCTGTCAAGAGAGGGGCTCGGGCCCGAGGGGCGCCGGCGGGCGCCAGCTGGCCATCCCGCCTAGCCCTTCACGGAGCCCGTGAGTCCCGTGACGTAGTATTCGACGAAGAACGAGTACACGAGCGCGACGGGGATCGAGCCGAGCAGCGCGCCCGCCATGAGCTGGCCCCAGAAGTAGATGTCGCCGCGGATCAGCTCGGAGACGACCCCGACGGGCACCGTCTTCTTCTCCGGCGAGGAGAGGAAGATGAGCGCGTAGATGAACTCGTTCCACGACAGCGTGAAAGCGAAGATACCGGCGGAGAGGATGCCGGGCACCGCGATGGGGAAGATGATCCGCATCATGGCGCCGAAGCGCGTGGCGCCGTCGATGCGGGCGCACTCCTCCAGCTCTTTCGGGATCGTCTTGAAGTAGCCCATGAGCAGCCAGGTGCAAAACGGGATCAGGAAGGTCGGGTAGGTCAGGATCAGCGACCACGGAGTATTGCCCAACTGGAAGTTCCTGATGATGTCGGCCAGTGGGATGAAGAGCAGAGTCGGCGGCACCAGATAGGTGACGAAGATGGAGGTGCCGAGGGCCCCCGCCATCGGGAAGCGCAGCCGCGCCAGGGCGTAGCCCGCCAGCAGCCCGCAGAAGAGCGAGATCGCGGTGGAAGCGCACGCGATGAAAAAGGTGTTCCACAGCCAGTGGGGGAATGTCGTCCGGGCCAGCAGATCGTTGAAATGGGCGAGGGTCGGATGAAGCGTCCAGAACGGGGTGTTGTTGACGGCCCGCCAGGAGCGGTACAGCTCCTCGTCAGGGCGAAAGGCCGTCACCGCCATCCAGTAGAAGGGGAAAAGGGTCCCAACGACGAACAGGGTAATCGGGATGTAGAAATGCACCCATATCTTCCACCGGCGCTCGATGACCATCTATTTGAACTGGGGGGGAGCGCCGGCTGCCGCTCCTCCCCCAGACCCCCCCACCAGCACGCCGGTTGCAATCGTCGCGCTATGCGAGCCTGGGGGAGCGCCGGCTGCCGCTCCGTTGGATTCGCTTGCCTCGGGACTGGCGGGGCCCAGCCCGCCGAAATCCCTCGGCTCGCCCTGCGCCCCAGGCTCCCCCACCAGCCGGCGCGTCGAGATCCACGCCTTGAGTTTCGGCAAACGCACTCGATGCATTTCAGGGGCCCTCGAGCCGGCGGATGTAGCGGAGCTGGACCCAGACCACGATGAGCAGCACCGGGAACATGAAGAGCGAGATCGCCGCCCCCTCGCCCAGCAGGCCCGAGTTCACCCCGAGCTGGTAGGCGTAGGTGGCGAGCAGATGGGTGGAGTTGGCCGGGCCGCCTCCGGTGAGCACGTAGATTAGCTGGAAGTCGGCGAAGGTCTGGATAACGGAGAAGACCACGACCACGACGGTCACCGGCTTGAGCAGCGGCCAGGTCACGTGCCAGAAGCGCTGCCAGCCATTGGCGCCGTCCAGCGAGGCCGCTTCGTGCAGGTCCGGGCTGATGGTTTGGAGCCCCGCCAGGAGCGTAATCGCGAAGAACGGCATGCCGCGCCAGGTGTTGATCACGATGGCGCACCACATGGCCCAGTCGCCGCTGGAGAGGAACGGCAGCTTGTTCGTGATCAGGCCGGCCTGATAGAGGCCCCAGTTGACGACGCTGAAGGTCGGATCGAACATCCAGCGCCAGGCGAAGGTACTGAGGACCGTGGGGATGATGAAGGGGAGCAGCATGGTCGCCCGGACGATGCGCTTGCCGCGGAAGTGCCGGTTCAGCAGGAGCGCCAGCCACATGCCGAGCGCTAGCTTGAAGATCGTGGCCCAGAACGTGTAGAAGAACGTGTTCCCGAAGGCCGTCCGGAAGATCGAGTCGTTCCAGGCCTTGACGAAGTTCTGAAATGCGACGAATTTCCCGGGGTTGCCCACGCTGGTGCTGCTGAGCGCCAGCCAGATCCCCATCAGGAACGGGTAAGCGATGAATACGGTCAGGAGGACTACGGTCGGGGCTAGCAAGAGGCCCGCCAGTAGCCGCTCGTTCTCGAGCAGCCGCGTCAGCGGGGTCTGACGGGAGGCGCCGGGATGGGGAAGCGCCACCGTCACCCCGGTGGCGCTCCCCGATCCGCCCGTAATGGGATGCTTCACAACCAGCCTGCGAGAGCCCTCAGATCAGGCCTCGTAGATCTTCTTGAGCTCGCCCTCGGCCCACTTCACGGCGTCCTCGGCCTTCATGCCCTGGACGCCCTTGGCGTACATGTCCACGATGATGTACTTGGAGAACACCTCGGTGGACTTGGCCGTGGACGGCCCCGCGTGGCCGAAGATGCGGGTCTTGCGAGCGGCTGTGCGGAAGACCTGGAGCGGCTTGTCGATCTTGTCCCACATGGCGTGCTTTTCCCACGCGGTCGTCGAGGCGACGCTGTAGCCCTCGCAGACCTGGAACCACCTCTCGAAGTTCTCCTTCTTGTGCAGCCACACCAGGAAGTCCTTGGCGAGCTTCTGGTTCTTCGAGTACTTCATGATGCCGTGGCCGGTGGAGAAGTAGAGCGGGAATTGCCCGGCCGGCCCCGCGGGCAGGAGCCCCGCGTGGTCGATGTCCTGGAACATGGGCTCGCCCTTCTCGTCCTTGATCTTGTCCTTCTGCCGCTTGGCGACGATGTAGATGGAGGCCCCGTTCAGCGTCGCCGAGATCTCGCCCGCGTGGAAGGCGCGGTTGTTGTTAGTGTCGTCCCAGGCCAGCCCGCCCTCGTCGCAGCACTCCTTCCAGAAGGCCTGCATGAACTTGACGGATTCCACGGCGCCCTTGGAGTTGATGGCTACCTTCTTGCCCGAGGGATCCGTTTCGGCGCCGCCAAAGTTCCACAGCATGGGGTAGGCGAAGGTGGGCGCGTCGCCGAAGGTGTGACCCAGGGTCTGGCCGTACGGCTTGCCCTTCTTCTTGAGGGGCGCAAAGACCTTGCGGGCCTCCTCCCAGGTCTTCGGGTACTCGGTGGCACCGACTTCCTTGAGCCAGGACTTCCGGTAGGCGACGGCGTTCCCGACGATCGAGTGGGGCATCCCCATCCACTTGCCGCCCACCTGGAAGGACGGCTTGTACACGTCGTAGAAGCCGCCCTCGGCCTTGGCCACGGCGTTGGCGATGTCGCTCACGTCCACGAGCGAGGTCGCGTAGAGCTGGGGCCAGTTGTACTGCAGGTGGAAGATATCGGCGCCCGAGCCCGACTGGATGGCGGCCGTGATGCGCGGCTGGATGTCGTTGGCATTGATGGTCTCGAGCGTTATCTCGGCGCCCAGCGCCTTGGAGGCCTCGGGCACCTGCTTCGTCTTCAGCTCGACGTCGGCCTCGGGGATGAAGTCGTTCCAGCGCACCCAGTGCAGCTTGGTCCCCTGGGCAAAAGCAGGCGCTCGGCGCGCGGCCAGGATGCCTTCGATGCCTCCCACCACGACGGCCGCGGTCCCCGCGGTCTTGAGGAAGGCGCGGCGATCGACGCGCTGCTGAGAGGGGGTCATGGCCTTGTCTTCGGAGCTGTCCATTCCTTGGGTCCTCCTTGACCGGTAAACCGGCGGTAGTGTGGGACTGTTCCTTCAGCTTTGGCTGGACAGAGTCCGCCTCTCGGGGATCACGCCCCGATCGCGAGGATCAAGCCTCGCGAAGGCCGTCACAGAGTTTCGAATGATCGTGGGGTTGGGCCCGTAAAGCGTGGCCGATTCTTAACAAAGAACCCCCCCGCTGTCAACCGGGCCGTCACCGGCAAAGGGCGCCCCGTCGGCGCTCTAGGCGGTGACCCGCGACCGCAGCCGCGGCGGACTCAAGGTCAGCCCCAGGAACACCGCGGTCGTTCCGACGGCGAACGAGCCCAGGAAGAGCCACTGGTAGGAGCCCAGCGCGTCGTGGATCACCCCGCCGGCGTAGGAGCCCAGCCCCATGCCGATGCAGGAGATGAAAAAGACCGCGCCGTAGGCAGTGCCCATCACTTTCTCGCCGAAGTACTCGCGGGTGACCAGGGCATAGAGCGGCATGGCGCCGCCGTAGGCAACCCCGAAGACCAGGGAGACGGCATAGAGCGGCCCAACGCCCGAAACCGACACGTAGCTGAGGATGAGCACCGCTTGCAGGGCCAGAGCCGTCAGGAGGGTCCGCTTGGCGCCGAATCGATCGGCCACTATCCCGGTGCCGATTCGACCGAAGATCGATGACAGCCCGGACGCTCCGAGGATTCCGGCCGCCGCCATCTTGGCCACACCCTGGTCCATGGCATGGGTGACCAGATGGAACAGGGGACCCGAGTGAGCCGCGCAGCAGGAGAAGTGGGTCAGCGCGATTCCCCAGAAGGGCCACGCGCGTAGCGCAGCTCTCGCGGCTTGTCCGCCCCCGGTGACCGCCGCGGGCGAAGTCGTCGGCGCCGGGCTTGCCCCGGTCGGCGGGTTTCGGAGCAACAGGGCCAACGGGATCACCGTGAGCCAGGCCAAATCCCCCAGCACCACGAAGGCCATGCGCCAATCGAACTGGTTGATGAGCCAGCGCGACAGCGGCGAGAGCGCCAGGATCCCGAAGCCGTTGCCCGCCGAGACGACCGCCGCCGCCATCCCCCGCCGCGTGTCGAACCACTTGATGGCCAGCACCGTGAGCGGCACGTAGAACGCGCTCACTCCGGCTCCGACGAGCACGCCGAAGGTGATGTAGAGCTGCCAGACCTCGCGGACCTGACCCGACAGCACCAGGCCCAGGCCGAGCAGGCCGCCGCCCACCAGCACGACTCCGCGCGTGCCGAAGCGGTCGGAGACATAGCCGGCCACGATCCCGCCCAGCCCCATGACGATCCAGTTCAACAGACCGATGGCGCCGATGCTCGAGCGGCTCCAGCCCATGCCGTCCTCGATGGGCTTGAGGAAGACGCCGAGGGTGAAGAGCGTGCCGATGGACATGGTGATGATGAGGAAGGCTGCGCCCAGCACGACCCAGCCGAAGGTGCGCTTCTGGCTCATGCTCTCGCTATTCTTCCCTCCCGAACTCCGGTGAGCAATCCGACGGCGACGGCCATGGCGACCGCGAGCCCGAGCCAGGGCGCGCTGTAGCCGCCCGTGCGCTCCACCGCCAGGCCGAACAGCGGCCCGCTCAGCGTCACGCCGGCGGAGGAGACGGCCAGCCCGAGTCCCACCGCGGTGCCCGCCGCGCGCGGGCCCACCAGCTCGGCCATCAAGGTGTGCTGGACGCCGTTCCAGCCGACGCCGAAGAAGCCGAAGGCGAAGGTCAGCGGCGCCAGCCACCAGGGGCTGGCGTCAGGGGCGGTCGCGGCCATGAGCAGGGCGCAGATGCCGGAGCCCAGCGCCGCCAGGATCAACACGATGCGCCGCCGGCCTCCGAAGGCGCGGTCCGAGAGCAGGCCGAAGGCGACGCGTCCCACCATTCCCAGCACCTGCGCCCCCACCAGGTAGCGCCCCGCCTCCAGCAGCGGCACCCCCACGACGTCGCGCAGGTAGAGCACGAGGAAGGAGAGGAAGGCCGTCTGGACGCCGGCGAAGATCAGCGTGGCGAGGGAGAGCAGCCAGAGGTCGCGGTTCCCCAGCACCTCGCGCAGGGCGCCCGAGGCCTTGACCGCCTGGTCGAGCTGGCTCTGGGGCGGATCGCGGTAGAGCAGCCAGGTGCCCAGGGCGAGCAGCGCGATCGCCGAGGCGGAGATCGCGACGGCCGCGCGCCAGCCCAGCGCCAGGCCGAGTAGCGGCATCAGCAGGGCGCCGAGCGCTCCGCCCAGCGGCAGCCCGACCTGCTTGAGCCCGACGGCCGTCGCGCGCTGCCCGCGCGGAAACCAGGACATGGCGGCCTTGGCCGTGGTGGGATTGAGCATCCCGTAGCCGCTGCCCGCCACGACCATGATCGGGATGAGCAGGGCGAAGCTGGGCGACCCGGCTGAAGCCAGCAGCCCCACGGCGATCACCACCTGGCCCGCGACCATCGTGCCCAGCACTCCCCAGTGGTCGGCCAGCCAGCCGGCGGGCAGCGACATCAGCGATGCCCCGACATAGTACGCCGACAGAAACGAGCCGGCCTGCGCCACGGTCAAGCCGAGATCGTCGCGGATCAGCGGAGCGATGGCGGGGATGCCGAGCGGGCCGAGGTTGGCCATGGTTTGAGCGGCCATGATGAGGGCGAGGACCGCCCAGCGATTGCTCACCGGGCGCGGGATGCCAGCAGGACTTCGGCGGCTCGGAGATCGTCTTCGGTGTCGACCCCGATCGTCGGCTCCCGCGTCTCCACCACCCGGATCGGGATCCCGGCCTCCAGGAGCCGGAGCTGCTCGAGCTGCTCGGCGCGCTCGAGGGCCGAGGGCGGCAGCGAGTGAAACGTCTCGAGCACCGCGCGCCGGTACGCGTACAGCCCGATGTGCTTCCAGTAGACGATGCCGCCGCCGCTGTCGCGGTCGAAGGGAATCGGCAGGCGGGAGAAGTAGAGGGCGTCACCGTGGACGTTGGTGACGACCTTGTTCGCCGTCCGGCTGGCCACTTCCTTTTTCGTGGCGCGGATCTTCAGCGTGGTGACCTGCACCTCGGGCTCGCGCAGGAAGGGCTGCACCAGGGTCTCGATGTGCTTGGGGCTTACCAGGGGCTCGTCGCCCTGGATGTTCACGTAGACATCGGCGGCGCGCGCCCGGGAGACTTCCCACACGCGGTCCGTCCCCGACGAGTGATCGGGCGAGGTCATGACCGCCGGCACGTGGTGTGCGCGACAGACCTCGATGACCTCTTCGCTGTCGGTCGCGACGAGCACGTCGGAGAGGAGGGGGCAGCGACTCGCGCGGGTGAAGACGTGGACGACCATCGGCAGCCCGGCGATCTCGCGCAGCACCTTGCGCGGCAGGCGCGTCGAGTGCAGTCGGGCCGGGATGACCCCGAGGGTCTTCACTCCGCTAACTTACCAGAATTCCCGCGGAGGCGCGGGTCCAGCACGTCGCGGAGCGCGTCGCCCAGCATGTTGAACCCGAACACGGCGAGCGAGATGGCGGCGCCCGGCCAGAAGGCCATCCACGGCGCGCGCTGCATGTAGGAGCGCCCCGAGCCGGCCAGCATCGCGCCCCACGACGGCTGGGGCGGCGGCACGCCCAGCCCCAGGAACGAGAGCGAGGACTCGGCCAGGATCACACCGCCCAGGCCGATCGTCGCCAGGATGATGATGGTAGCCGTCACGTTGGGCAGGACGTACCGGAGGACGATGCGCCAATGGCCACCGCCCATCGCGCGCGCCGACTCGATGTACGGATTCTGCATGACCGAGAGTACCGAGCCCCGGATGACCCGGGCGAACTGGGCGGCGACCAGGATGGTCAGGGACAGGATGAGGTTCAGCACGCCGGGGCCCAGCACAGCCATCAGCGACAGGATGATCACGAGATACGGGAAGGACATCCAGGCGTCCACGACACGCTGGACCGCGATGTCGTACGCCCCGCCGATATAGGCGCTCGAGACCCCGACGGCCGTGGCGAGCAGGGTGGCCAGCAGAATCGTGACGAAGCCCACGGTGACCGAGACGCGCGCCCCGTAGACGACCCGGCTCCACACGTCGCGCGAGAGATTGTCGGTGCCCATCCAGAACTGGGCGCTCGGCGCTTTCATGCGCGC
>DASSSH010000349.1:0-6313 GCA_035708525.1 Candidatus Methylomirabilota bacterium | reverse complement strand
CACCTTCTACGCGATTCTCCTTCACGCCAACGTGCCCTGGACGCTGGGACCGCTGCGCTATGCCATCGCCAGCCCCGCATTCCACCGCTGGCATCATACGAGCGAGGCTGAAGGGCGGGACAAGAACTTCGCCGGCCTGTTCCCGCTCTGGGACCTGCTCTTCGGCACCTTCTACATGCCGCGCGGCCGCCAGCCCATGCAGTTCGGCGTCGCCGGCGATCCCGTACCCGAAGGGCTCTGGGCCCAGCTCTGCTACCCGTTCCGCAGGCCGGCAACTTCCCGTTGACGGCGTCCCGCTCCAGCCGTAGCTTTGCCAACGGGATCACCATGGCTTCTTCACCCAAGACCCAATATGCGAAGAGCGGCGACGTACACATTGCCTTCCAGGTCGTCGGGGAGGGTTCCGTCGACCTGGTCGTAGTGCCCGGGTGGGTGTCCAACATCGAATACGCGTGGGAGGAACCCTGGCTCTCCGCCTTCCTGCAGCGCCTGTCTTCCTTCTCCAGACTCATCCTCCTCGATCGGCGCGGCACCGGGCTCTCGGACCGCGTGGTCGACCTGCCCACGCTCGAGCAGCGGATGGACGACGTGCGCGCGGTGATGGATGCCGTCGGCTCGGCGCGCGCCGCGCTCTTCGGGCTCTCTGAGGCAGGTCCCATGTGTCTCATGTTCGCCGCGACGTACCCTCAACGCACTGCGGCCCTTGTTCTCTACGGGACATGGGCTCGCTTCACGCGAGCTCCCGATTACCCGATTGGCATGCCCTCCGATGCACTTCGAGGCTTCCTCGAGCTTATCGAGAAGCTGTGGGGAACCGGCTTCAGCGCGGATGTTTTCGCGCCGAGCATGGCAGGGAACGAGCGGTTCCGTGAGTCCTGGGCGCGGCTCGAGCGCCTCGGCGTGAGCCCCGCCAGCGCCCAGAAATTGATCAGTCTGATGTTTCAAACCGACGCGCGAGATATCCTTCCAGTCATCCGTGTACCTACTCTTCTCGTTCATCGGGTGGGTGACCGGGTGACCCGAGTCGATGGCGCTCGCTACATGGCTGAGAGAATCCCGGGCGTGAAATACGTGGAGTTACCCGGGGACGATCACATCCCCTGGGTCGGCGACGTGGAGGCCGTCCTCGGCGAGGTGGAGGAGTTCTTGACGGGTGTGCGCCGAGGCCGCGAGGCCGACCGTGTTCTCGCCACCATCCTTTTCGCCGACATCGTCAGCTCCACCGAGAAGGCCGCCGCCCTGGGTGACCGCCGCTGGCGGGAGCTGCTCGACAGCTACTACGCCCTCGCCCGCCGCGAGCTGGTTCGCTTCCGGGGTCGCGAGATCGATACCGCGGGCGACGGCCTTTTCGCCGCCTTCGACGGTCCCGCGCGAGGGATCCGATGCGCGGCCGCGATCACCGCGGGCGTCCGCCCTCTCGGGATCGAGATCCGGGCCGGGCTCCACACCGGCGAGTGCGAGGTGGTCGGCGAGAAGGTCAGCGGCATCGCCGTGCACATCGGCGCCCGCGTCGCCTCCCATGCGCGCGCGGGCGAGGTACTCGTCTCGAGCACGGTGAAGGATCTCGTGGCCGGCTCCGGGCTCCAGTTCGAAGACCGGGAGGCACATTCGCTCAAGGGCGTGCCGGGTGAGTGGCGGCTGTTCGCAGTCCGTGCCGACGGTTGACTCCCAACGTGGTCGCCCTGCCCGGGGACAAGCCCGAAGAGTTGCGGCGCGTCGTCCGCTCGTTCCTCGGCGAGTGACTCGCCGCATCGTCTCCCCGCACTTCGCCCTGCTCTGGGGGGCGACCTTCGTCTTCTTCTTGTCGTTCTACCTGCTGCTGCCGGCCCTGCCGCTCTACGCGCGCACCCTCGGCATCCCTGAGTCCCAGATCGGCTTCATCATCGGCCTCTTCGCCGTCTCGTCCATGGTGGTGAAACCCGTGGCCGGCTGGGCGGCGGACCGCTGGGGCCGAAAGCCGCTCATGCTGGCGGGCGCGGCACTCTTCGCCTGCTCCTCCGCGCTCTACGGCTGGAGCGTCACGGTCGCCGCGCTCCTCGCGGTGCGGCTCCTCCACGGAGCGGGCATGGGCCTCTTCCCGACGGCAAGCGCCTCCATGGTCGCCGACGTCGCGCCTGCGGCGCGGCGCGGAGAGGCCATGGGACTCTGGGGGGCGGCCGGCAACGTCGCGCTCGCGCTCGGCCCGCTCGGCGCCGTCTGGATGGCGGACCGCTGGGGATTCGGGTGGCTGTTCGCCATCTCCACGGCCGTGGCGTTGACGGCACTCGCTCTCACGGCGATTCTGCGCGAGACGCTGGACACGGCCGTGCGCCTGCCCTTCGGCTTCTCCTCGCTCCTGAGCCCGTCCGTGGCCTTCCCCTGTGCCATCGTGTTCTGCCTCATGACGAGCTATGGCCTCCAGGCGGCCTTCTTGCCGATCTATGCGCAGTCCCGCGGCACGAATCCGGGGGTGTTCTTCCTCGTGCTGGCGCTCGTGGTGGCCGTGGTGCGCGGCTGGGCGGGACAAGTCTCCGATCGGCTGGGGCGCGCGCCGGTCGCTGCCACCGGCATGGGGCTGATCGCCGCGTCTCTGGTCACGCTCGCGGCAGGCGGCGGATTCGGGGCGCTGGTCGCGGCGGGAGGGCTCTACGGACTGGGCTTCGGCGCCGCCCAGCCGGCGCTCATGGCGTGGACGGTAGACCTGGTCAGGCCCACGGAGCGCGGTAAGGCCATGGGCACCTACTACACGGCGCTCGAGCTCGGCATCGCCGCCGGCGCCATCGGCTTCGGCATCTTGCTCGCCCGCTCGAGCTTCACCGTGATGTTTCTGGCCGCCGCCGGCCTCGCCGGAGCAGGCTCGGGGCTTTCACTGATCCGAATCTCGAAAGCGAGAGCCGGCACCGCGTTCGGCGCGGCCCCTCCGACCGTCGCCCGCGAGCCCTAGGGCAGCTCGCCGACCGCGTACGTCTGCAGCAGCATCACCAGGCCCGCCAGCAGGAGAAGCGCGGCGACGAACCACCCGCGATCCAGCCGGTCGACGCCGGGGACGTTCAGCGAGACCTTGAAGCCGCGCCGGTAGGCGAGGGCCGTCGCGACAAAGACGATCAGCCAGACGAAGCAGAGCAACAGGGCCAGCACGCTGGTCAGCATCACCCCGTGCACCGGCATGGCCTTCCCTACCCGCCCGGGGGGCGCGCGCTACCGCCCCCGGAGCTTGCGCGCAGCCTCCGCGCGCATCCGCTGCATCGCGTGGGTCTCCTGGTCGGAGTAGCGCTCTTCCTTCCAGGGATCAGCGTGCATGTGGTACCCGTTGACCTCCCAGAAGCCCGGTGGGTTGACATCCAGGAACTCGAAGGCCCGCAGCCATTTGGCGCTCTTCCAGAAGTAGAGCTTGGGGACGACGAGCCGCAGGGGGCCGCCATGGTCCGGCGTCAGCGGGTTGCCGTCATGCTTGAGGGCGAGCACCACGTCATCGTCGAGGAGCTCCGCGAGCGACAGGTTGGTCGTGTAGTCGGGATCCGCATGCAGCAGCACGTACTTGGCTTCGGCCTTGACGCGCACGCGCTTCATGATCTCGCGAATCTGAACGCCCTCGAAGCGGTTGTCGAGCCGCGACCAGCGCGTCACGCAATGGATGTCACAGACCACTTCGGTGCGCGGCAGCTTGAGGAACTCGTCCCACGTCCAGCTCACCTCTTCTTCGACCAGGCCGAAGCAGCGGAAGGTCCACGTCTTGGGGTCGAAGCGCGGGGTGAGGCCATAGGTCAGCACGGGCCACTTGGTCGTGAGCGTCTGGCCCGGCGGCACCCGCTTGGCGAGCTCTTCGGAGAGGTCTTTCATCGCGATCCAGTTTACCTCATGCCGGCGCCGGCGGTCACGGCTCGTCCAGCAGCCGGCGGATCAGCCGCTCCGTCACGTCGTACTCGCCCTCGCCGATGTGGATATAGCGGACAATGCCCTTGCGGTCCACGAGCGCCGCCGCCGGCCAGTACCGGTTCCGGAAACGGTTCCAGATGGCGAAGTCGTTGTCCTGGACGACGGGATACCGGATCCCATGCTCGCGCGTCGCCTTCACGACCGCGTCGAGAGGCTTCTCCCACCGGAACTCGGGAGAATGGACCCCCACGACCGTCAGCCCGGCCTTCTCATACTTCGCGTGCCAGTCCCGCAACTGCGGGATCACGTTCTGGCAGTTGTATCAGCCGAACGTCCAGAACTCGACGAGGACGACACGCCCGCGGAGCTCGGCCATGCTGAGCGGCGCGCTGTTGATCCAGGGCCCGCCGCTGATCTCGGGGGCCGGCTGCCCGACCCGGAGCCCGATGGCCGATGCCGGAAGAGCGGCGGCCAGCAGCCCCGCCGCCACCACTGCCGCCAGCCATGCCTTGAGGCTCATGCCCTCGCTCCCGGCGGCCAGTGTAGCAGTCCGCCGGCGGCGCGTGTCACGCCGGTGTCAAACCATCCGAGCCGTCGGGGACGACCGGAGAGCGCTGCTAAGTCACCGTCGGGCCGGCGCTTTGGCCTCACCGAAGAGGTTGGTCGGCCTCTGCCGAGCCCCTATAATGGTACCGGCGTGGGGGTGGGCATGGGCCCGCCCTGGAGCACTGGCGCCCTGGCAGGAACCCAGAAGAGGAAGGATTGAATGAATGGCAAGTGACGATCGGAAGTTGGCGATGTTCATCGATTTCGAGAACATCGTCCGAGGGGTCAAGGAGGCCCAGTACAAGCAGTTCGAGATCAAGCTGGTGCTCGAACGACTGGTCGAGAAGGGCAAGATCATGGTGAAGCGGGCGTACGCGGACTGGAACCGGTACGCCGACTACAAGCGGCCGTTCCACGAGCACGCCATCGAGCTCATCGACGTCCCCCAGAGCCGCTACAGCGGCAAGAACTCGGCGGACATCCGAATGGTGGTCGACGCGATGGATCTCTGCTACGCGAAGCAGCACGTGGACACCTTCGCGCTGGTGTCGGGCGACTCGGACTTCTCGCCCCTGGTGTCCAAGCTGCGGGAGAACGACCGCTTCGTGATCGGGCTCGGGGTCAAGTCCTCGTCGTCCGAGCTGCTGGTGGGCAACTGCGACGAGTTCATCTTCTACGAGGACCTGATCCGCGAAACCAAGAAGACGACCCAGCTGCGGGGGCTGCCGGAGAAGAAGGCCGAGGCCTTCGCCCAGCTCATCGAGGCGGTGCTGGCGCTGCAGCGCGAGAACAAGGACACGCTGTGGGGCTCCATGGTGAAGCAGACCATGATCCGCAAGAATCCCGCCTTCAACGAGTCGTACTACGGGTACTCGACCTTCTCGAAGCTGCTCGAGGAAGCCGCCAAGCAGAAAATCCTCACGCTGGAGAAGGACGCCAAGAGCGGCACCTACATCATCACGTCGATCGAGGAAGGCCGCGCCGCGTAGCCCCGGCGGCCAGCTAGTCGTCGCGGCGGGTAATCACTACGATCTTGCCGCGCTCGTTGACGAGCGCCGTGAGCACCCAGCTCACGGCGCTCACGACCAGCGCGCCTCCCAGCGCCGCCCAGAATCCCTTCACCCGGAAGCCGTCGATCAGCCACGCCACGAACCAGAAGCACGCGCCGTTGACGACCAGGATGAAGAGGCCCAGCGTGACGAACGTGATGGGCAGGGTCAGGATCAGGAGTACCGGGCGAACCAGCGCGTTGACGATGCCGAGCAGGAACCCGGCCGCGAGCGCCGAGACGACACTGTCGACCTCCACGCCCGGGATCACCTTCGCCGCCAGGGCGATGGCCATGGTGTTCACCGCCACTCGGATCAGGAAGGCCGTCATCCGCCACGCTCTGGCTGTATGATCATGACCGACGGGCTTGAGTCTACACCATGAGCCACGAGCGAGGAGCGGGGATGCGGACGGTTCTGGCCGTGACGGTGGCGCTCGCGCTGGCATTCGGTCCGACTGCGCCGTCGGCGAGCGCCCAGGAGCCGCGGCCGCCGACGCTCCACCCTCCGTTCAGTATCAACCCGGTGATGAGCAAGGGACCCGCCGCCGCGCCCGTCACCATCGTGGAGTTCTCCGACTACCAGTGACCGCACTGCAAGACCGCCCAGCAGGTGCTGGGCCAGATCATGACGGAGTACCGCGATCGGGTGCGGCTGGTCTACAAGGACTTCCCGCTCACGCGTTCCCATCCGCTGGCGGTCCCTGCCGCCCATGCGGCGCGCTGCGCCGGCCTGCAAGGGGCCTACTGGGAGTACCACGACCTGCTGTTCATGGCCCAGCCCTTCTTCTCGCGGGCCGAGCTCCTCAACTACGCGGGACGGCTCGGGCTCAAGGCCGAGGCCTTCGCCGCGTGTCTCGACAG
>DASSSH010000348.1:0-4007 GCA_035708525.1 Candidatus Methylomirabilota bacterium | reverse complement strand
CCAGTGCTCCACCACCGGGCGGGCGGTGTTCGGCGGTCGGTTCGGCAAGCAGTACCCGGGCGGCCAGGCCGAGGCCATCCGCGTGCCCTTCGCCGACTTCATGTGTGAGAAGGTGCCGGCCGGCATGCGGGACGAGGAGGTGTTCTTCCTCGGTGACATCCTCTCGACGGGCTATGTCTGCGCGGAGAACGCCGGCATCCGCCCGGGCGATACGGTGGCGGTGTTCGGCGCCGGGCCCGTGGGGCTGCTGGCGCTGCAGTCGGCCCATCTCTTCGGGCCGAGTCGCATCTTCGTGGTGGACCGCGTCGACTACCGGCTCAAGCTCGCCGAGGAGCTCGGCGGCACTCCGGTCAACCTCGACCGAGGCGATCCGGCCGAGCAGCTGCGCGGCCTCACGGCCGGCCGCGGCCCCGACGCCGTGCTGGAGTGCGTGGGTCACGAGGTGCCCTTCACCCAGGCGATCCAGTCGGTGCGGGCGGGCGGAACCGTTTCCTCGGTCGGCGTCTACGTGGAGAGCTCCATGGGCTTCCCGGCGCGCGAGGCCTTCTTCAAGGACCTGTCGCTCAAGATGGGGATCTGCAACGCGCGCAACTACATCACGCCGCTGATGGGGCTGATCCAGGCGGGCCGGCTCCAGCCCACGCGCATCATCACCCACACGATGCCGCTGGGCGACGCGCCGAAGGGCTACGCGATCTTCGACAAGAAGGAAGACCGCGCGATCAAGGTGATGCTCAAACCGTGAGGGGATCGGCAATCCTCGCTTCCCTCGCGTTCGCACTTACGATGTCGCTTCTAGCTGAACCCACAGCGGCCGAGAATTGCCCTGAGCAGCAGCGGCGACTCGCGGAGCTTGAGAACGTGGGCCGGGACTTGCGCCAAGCCATTCTGCGGAAGGACATCGATACGCTCCTTGCGTATCTCTCGAATGAACGGGAGTGGCAAGAGCTATATGCGGAAAGGAAGAAGGCGCTTAGTGATTCGAGCAGCTCGCTCTATGCGAACCTGTTCGATTCAGAACTGCTCAACCGCCGCCTGAGAAGGAGCAAGAAGCTGATGTCGGCATACGAGCTCCTGAGGAGGCCTGAGACTAGGATCGCGGTGTATGCGCGACAGGATTCCAGGGCTGAATGCTGGGGCTGGATCTCGTATGGGTCGAATCGTCTTTCGAGCGCCGACTGGCGCCGCCTAGATCTCAAGCACTCGCAGGCTGGCTGGAAGATTACTTGCCTGTTCGGGGACGCCTGCGACTGAGGTAAGCGGTTCCGTCCGAATCGGTTGCTTGCGACTCGCGGTCGGGGTTCACGCCCCCCTCACCCTGATCCTCTCCGAAACGGGGGAGAGGGAAGACCGCTGAGCAGCGCCGCGACGCCGAAACCGAGGATCACGAGGCCCGCCAGCCGGTTGACCCAGCCGAGCGCGGCGAGATTGAGCCTCGACCGCATGGCGCCGACCGTCACGCTCAGCGTGAGCCACCAGAGAGCCGAGCCCGCGAAGACTCCCGCGACGAGGGTGGCCGCAGCCGACGGCCCGCCGTGGGAGCCGACGGCGCCGAGCCCGGCGAAAACGGCCGCGAACAACAGGATCGTGAGGGGATTGGTGAGGGTGAGGAGAAAGGTGGAGCCGAATCCCCGGGTCAAGCCGGCTCCCGACAGCGAGGTGGCGCCCGACGCCGGCCGGGATCGGAAGGTCCGAACGCCCAGATAGCAGAGGAAGGCGCCCCCGACGAGCCGGAACGCGCCCTGGTGGCTCAGCAGCAGGGAGGCGAGCGCGGTGAGTCCGAAGCCGGCGATGCCGCCGTAGACCGCGTCGGCCGCCGCCGCCCCGAGCCCCGACACGAAGCCCGCCGCCCGCCCGTCGGCCAGGGTGCGGCGGATGCAGAGCACGCCGATCGGGCCGACGGGCGCGGCGATGGAAAACCCGATGGCCACGCCCCGGGCGAAGAGGACGGGATCCACTCGCTATTGCAGGCGCGCCGGCGGGACGGGCTTCGGGACCGGCTTGACGAGCGGATCGAGCACCCGGGCGAGAGCCTTCTCGTCGGCCCGGCCGCGGATGCGCTTGACGATCTCGCCGCGCTTGTTGATGACGACGGTGTAGGGCGTGCCCTTGAAGCCGAAGCGATTGGCGATCTGCAGTCTGGGGTCGAGGCCCACCGGGTAGGTCGCCCCGTGGGCCTTGAGGAAGCGCCGCGCGTCGGCCGCCGTGTCCTGGACCTGGATACCGACGACCTCGACGTCGAACGGCTGGTACTTGATCCAGAGGCGCTCGATCCCCGCGGCTTCCTCCGCGCAGACCTTGCACCACGAGGCCTGGAAGCGCACCACGAGCACCTTCTTGCCGATCAGCGCGCGGGAGTCGAATTCGCCGGCGCCGTCGAGCCGCTTGAACGCGACGGCGGGTGCGGAGGGCAGCGCCGCGGCCGCCGGCGCGGCGAGGAGCAGGACGAGGACGGCGGCCCGAAGGCGCGGCACCACCATAGTATAATCCCCGGCATGAACGACCTGGAGCAGGAACTGCGGCGCGCGGTCGAAGGCGACGTCCGCTTCGACACCTATTCGCGGCTGCTCTACGCGACCGACGCGTCGATGTACCAGGTCGAGCCCATCGGCGTCGTGATCCCGCGCCATGCTGGGGACGTGCAAGCGGCGATCGAGGTTGCCAACCGCCTGCAGGCGCCACTGCTGCCGCGCGGCGGCGGCACCTCGCTCACCGGCCAGACCGTGAACCGCGCGGTCGTCCTCGACCTCTCGCGCTACATGGGCAAGGTCCTCGAGGTCAACACCGAGGAGCGGTGGGCGCGGGTGCAGCCGGGTGTCGTGCAGGACGAGCTGAACCAGCACGTGCGCCCCATGGGACTGCTCTTCGGTCCCGACACCTCAACCTCCAACCGCGCGACGCTCGGCGGCATGATCGGCAACAACTCCGGCGGCGCGCATTCCATCGCCTACGGCCTCACCATCGAGCACGTGCTTGAGATCAGCACGATCCTGGCCGATGGCAGCCGCGCGACCTTCGGCGAGATCACGCCGGAGGCGTTCCGGGCCAAGATGCAGTCGCCAGGCCTGGAAGGGCAGATCTACCGGGAGGTCGCCCGCATCCGCGACGCCTACCGCGACGAGATCGGCGCGCGGTATCCGAAGCACTGGCGGCGCGTCTGCGGCTACAACCTCGACGAGCTCGTCAAGGACCGGCCGCTGAACATGGTGCGGCTCATCGTGGGCTCGGAGGGTACCTTCCTCACCGTGGTCGAGGCCAAGGTGCGGCTCGTGCCGCGGCCGAAGGCCACCGCGCTGGACGTCATCCACTACCGGGACATCCAGGAGGCGCTGGATTCCTCCCAGGCCATCCTCGAGACGGGCCCCTACGCGGTCGAGCTCACCGACAAGATGATCCTCGACCTGGCCCGGGGCAACATCGAGCAGTCCAAGCGCATGGGCTTCGTCCAGGGCGACCCGGCGGCGATCCTCATCGTGGAGTACGCCGGCGACACCGACACCGAGGTCAAGGGCAAAGTGGAGGCGCTCGAGGCGCTGCGCAGCCGCGCCGGCTTCGGGTATGCGTCGCACATCGCCTATGACGGCGGTGAGCAGCAGTCCATCTGGAAGCTGCGCAAGGCCGGCCTGGGGCTGCTGCTGGGCACCAAAGGCGAGTCCAAGCCCATCGCCTTCATCGAAGACACGGCGGTGGATCCCAAGCACCTCCCGGAGTTCATCCCGCGCTTCCGGGAGATCATGGCCAAGCACGGCGCCGAGGGCGCCTACTACGGGCACTGCTCGGTCGGATGCATCCACATCCGCCCGCTCGTCAACCTCAAGACCGCGCGCGGGCTCGAGCAGGTGCGCGGCATGGCCGAGGAGATCTTCGACCTGGTCCTCTCCTTCGGCGGGGCGATCTCGAGCGAGCACGGCGACGGTCGGGCGCGAAGCCCCTTCCTCGAGCGGGTCTACGGGCCCGTGGTGTTCCGGGCCTTCAAGGAGCTCAAGGCGGCCTTCGACCCGCGAAAC
>DASSSH010000347.1:0-6746 GCA_035708525.1 Candidatus Methylomirabilota bacterium | reverse complement strand
CGGCCACGGTCGCAGACCACAGCGCGCGGGTGGCATCGTGGGCGGGGCGCCCGGGCGGCCGAGCCGGGGGACCCCACACCGGGCGGGGGTGGCGAGCCCGGCCGGGCTGCCCGCGACGACAGGACCCGCCCGCTGCGGGTCTACCTGGCGTCAGCGCCGTCGTCGGGCTTCTGCAGCTGCTGGATGAACGCGGCCACGGCCGGGCTGAGGCGTCGGCCGCGCCGGTGGATGATCCCGATCGGCCGGACCAGGCCCAGAAGCGTGAGCGGCACGGCGGCCAGGGTGCGGATTCCGATCTCCATCAGCACGGTTGGCTTGGGCAGGATGCTCACGCCCGCGTTGATGCCGATGGCCTGCTTGATCGTCTCCACGTTGTCGAACTCCATCACCACGTCCACCTTGACCCCGTGCTGCTTGAGCGTGCGGTCGATGGCCTTGCGGATAGCCAGGTCCCGGTCGAACGCCACGAACTTCTCGCCGTTGAGGTCGGCGGGGCCGACGGCGCGGCGCCTGGCCAGCCGGTGGCTCGGATGGGCCACCAGCACCATGGGCTCGTTGCGGAGCGGCAGCACCGTGAGCGCCCGCGTGGCCTGGGGGTAGGAGAGGATCCCCACGTCGGCCTCGTCGTTGACCACGGCCTCCACCACCTTGTGGGGGTGCAGACACTCCAAGAGCACCCGCGCCTGCGGGTAGGCCGCCATGAAGGGCTGCATGTGGCGGCTCATGTCGTGCAGTCCGACCGAGTAGATGGCGGCCACCCTCACCGTGCCTTCCACCCGCTGGCGCGACGCCACCAGGTCCGCCCGGGCCTTCTCGAAGCCCTCGAGCAGGGTGCGGCAGGCCTCGTAGAAGCTGCGCCCCTCCCCCGTAGGCTCGAGCGGCCGGCGGGAGCGGTCGAGCAGGATGGCGTCGAGCTCCCCCTCGAGCTGCTGGATGGCCTGGCTGGCGGCTGACTGGGAGATGCCGTTGGCCTGGGCGCCGCGCGAGAAGCTACGGCGGCGGACGACGTCACAGTAGAGTTTCAGCGTATCCAGATTCACCCTGCCATCGTACAGTATTAGTCAGGCTAATGCGATGCTTTTTCAATTTTGGGCTTGGCTAATGCTTCCATTCGGTGTAGGCTCGTCGGTCAAAAGCTGCACATTGTTCGGTCCGTTCACAAGGTCGGCGGCCGCGAGTCGGCCAGAGGGGAGGCTCAATGGCGAGGATGGATCCCGGGCTGCCCTCAGCGCAGGGCCTTTACGACCCCGCCCACGAGCACGACGCCTGCGGCGTCGGCTTCGTGGTGGACATCAAAGGGCGAAAGTCCCACGCCATCGTGAGCCAGGCCCTCACCGTGCTCAAGAACCTGCTCCACCGCGGGGCCTGCGGGTGCGAGGTCAACACCGGTGACGGCGCAGGGATCCTCATCCAGATGCCCCATGCCTTCCTCGCGCGGGAGTGCGGGCGCCTGGGCATCATCCTCCCCGGCCCCGGTCACTTCGGCGCCGGGCTGGTCTTCCTGCCCCGCAGCCCGGAGCAGGCCGAGGAGTGCCGCCGGATCTTCGAGGAGATCGTCAGCGAGGAGGGCCAGACGGTCCTGGGCTGGCGGGAGGTGCCGACCGACGACTCGCCCGTGGGGCCCACGGCCCGCTCGGTGGAGCCCGTCTTCCGCCAGATCTTCATCGGCCGGGGCGGCGCCGTGCCGGACCGGGCCACCTTCGAGCGCAAGCTCTACGTCATCCGCAAGCGGGTCGAGCACGCGATCTGGGGATCGAGCCTCGGCGAGAAGAAGTCCTTCTACCTGCCCAGCCTCTCCTCCAACACCCTCATCTACAAGGGCATGCTCTCGGCCGACCAGATCGAGACCATGTATCCGGACGTGACCGACCCGCTGGTGGAGTCGGCCCTGGCCCTGGTCCATCAGCGCTTCTCGACCAACACCTTTCCCTCCTGGCCGCTAGCGCACCCCTACCGCTACATCGCGCACAACGGCGAGATCAACACGCTGCGCGGGAACATCAACTGGATGCACGCGCGCGAGGCGCTGTGCCGCTCGCACCTCCTGGGCGACGACCTCAAGCGGATCCTGCCGATCGTGATCGAGGGCGGCTCGGACTCCGCCATCTTCGACAACGTGCTCGAATTCCTCGTCATGGCCGGCCGCCCCCTGCCCCACGCCATCCTGATGATGATCCCCGAGCCGTGGGCCGGCCACGAGTCCATGAGCGAGGAGCGCAAGGCATTCTACGAGTACCACGGCTGCCTGATGGAGCCGTGGGACGGGCCGGCCTCGATCGCCTTCACCGACGGCACCGTGATCGGCGCGGTCCTCGACCGCAACGGCCTGCGCCCCTCGCGCTACTGCGTGACCAAGGACGGCCTGGTCGTGATGGCCTCCGAGGTGGGCGTGCTCGACATCCCGCCCGAGCGGGTGCTGCTCAAGGAGCGCCTGCATCCGGGGCGCATCTTCCTCGTGGACACGGCCCAGGGCCGGATCATCCACGACGAGGAGCTCAAGCACGCCTTCGCCATCCAGCATCCCTACGGCGAGTGGCTCAAGACGTACTTGAAGCCGCTCGAGACCCTGCCCCAACCGCACGTGCCCGAGCCCGACCACGAGACCGTCCTCGAGCGGCAGCTGGTCTTCGGCTACACCCATGAGGATCTGAGAATCCTGCTCGGGCCCATGGCCAAGGCCGGCGAGGAGCCGGTGGGGTCCATGGGCACCGACACCTCGCTGGCGGTGCTCTCCGACCGGCCGCGTCTCCTCTACGACTACTTCAAGCAGCTCTTCGCCCAGGTCACCAACCCGCCGCTGGACGCCATCCGCGAGGAGCTGGTCACCCAGATGTCGACGACGATCGGGCCCGAGGGCAATCTCCTCGAGCCCGCGCCCGAGGCCTGCCGGCAGATCAAGCTCAAGACCCCGATCCTGGACAACGAGGAGCTGGCGCAGATCCGCCACCTGGACCTGTCGGGCTTCAAGACCGTGACCATCCCCATGCTATTCCCCGCGGCGGAGGGCGCCCGCGGGCTCGAGCGGGCCCTGGAGGAGATCTGCCAGCAGGTCACCCGGGCCGTGGCGGACGGCTACACCTACATCATCCTCTCCGATCGCGGCGTGGACCCCCACTACGCGCCGATCCCGGCCCTGCTGGCCACGGCGGGCGTCCACCACCACCTGATCCGGGAGGGGACGCGCTGCAAGGTCGGGCTGGTGATCGAAACCGGCGAGGCGCGCGAGATCCACCACGCCGCGCTGCTCCTGGGCTATGGCGCCGGGGCCATCAACCCGTATCTCGCGTTCGAGACGCTCGACGACATGATCCGGGAAGACCTGCTGCCGGGCCTCGACCACAAGACCGCGGTGAAGAACTACATCAAGGCCTTGAACAAGGGCGTGCTCAAGGTGATCTCCAAGATGGGCATCTCCACCATCCAGTCCTACCGCGGCGCCCAGATCTTCGAGGCCATCGGGCTCGAGAAGGGCTTCGTGGACCGTTACGTCACCTGGACGGCTTCCCGCATCGGGGGCATCGGCCTGGACGTGATCGCCCAGGAGATCCTCCTCCGCCACCGGCGAGCCCACCCCGAGCGGCCCGTGACCAAGCCCGAGCTCGACTGGGGTGGCGAGTACCAGTGGCGGCGCGACGGCGAGTACCACCTCTTCAACCCCGAGACGGTGTTCAAGCTCCAGCACGCCACGCGCGCCGGCCAGTACACGATCTTCAAGGAGTACACGTCCCTGGTGGACGACCAGAACCGGCGGCGGGCCACGCTCCGGGGGCTCTTCGAGCTCGCGTGGGCGCCGGCCCCCATCCCCATCGAGGAGGTGGAGCCCGTCGAGTCCATTCTCAAGCGCTTCGCCACGGGCGCCATGTCCTACGGCTCTATCAGCCTCGAGGCCCACGAGGCCCTGGCCATCGCCATGAACCGCCTGGGGGGGCGGTCGAACACCGGCGAAGGAGGCGAGGACTCCGCGCGCTACAAGCGGGACCTTAACGGCGACTGGCGCCGGAGCGCGGTCAAACAGGTGGCTTCGGGACGCTTCGGTGTCACCAGCGAGTACCTGGTGAACGCGACCGACCTCCAGATCAAGATGGCCCAGGGATCTAAGCCGGGCGAAGGGGGCCAGCTCCCGGGCCACAAGGTCTACCCCTGGATCGCCAAGGTGCGTTACTCGACGCCGGGGGTGGGGCTCATCTCCCCGCCCCCGCACCACGACATCTACTCGATCGAGGACATAAAGCAGCTCATTCACGATCTGAAGAACAGCAATCCCAAGGCCCGGGTTCACGTCAAACTGGTCTCCGAGGTCGGCGTCGGAACTGTGGCGGCGGGAGTGGCCAAGGCGTTCTCGGACGTCGTGCTGATCTCAGGCCACGACGGCGGCACCGGGGCGTCTCCCCTCTCCAGCATCAAGCACGCCGGGCTTCCCTGGGAGCTCGGCCTGGCGGAGACCCAGCAAGTGCTGGTGATGAACAAGCTGCGCGACCGGATCACCGTCCAGGTGGACGGGCAGATGAAGACCGGCCGCGACGTGGTCATCGCCGCGCTCATGGGCGCCGAGGAGTTCGGCTTCTCGACCGCGCCGCTGGTCGTGATGGGCTGCATCATGATGCGGGTCTGTCATCTCAACACCTGCCCGGTCGGAATCGCGACGCAGGATCCCCGGCTCCGAGCGAGATTCGCGGGCAAACCGGAATTCGTCGAGAACTTCTTCCGCTTTGTCGCCCAAGAGGTGCGGGAGTACATGGCGCAGCTCGGCTTCCGCACCATGGACGAGATGATCGGGCGCGTGGACAGGCTGGATGTCCGCCCCGCCGTGGACCACTGGAAGGCCCGCGGCCTCGACTTCTCCTCGATCCTCTATCGCCCGCCGGTCGGGCCCGAGGTGGCCATCCGGAAAGTCGTCGAGCAGGACCACGGGCTCGAGAAGTCGCTGGACCTGACCACGCTCGTGCCCATGTGCAAGCCCGCGCTGGAGAACCGCGAGCCGATGGATATCCGGCTGCCCATCCGCAACGTCAACCGCACCGTGGGTACCATCCTGGGTCACGAGGTGACCACCCGCTACGGCGCGGAAGGGCTCCCCGACGACACCATCCGCATCCACTTCACGGGCTCGGCGGGGCAGAGCTTCGGCGCCTTCCTGCCGCGGGGCATCACGCTCACCCTCGAGGGTGATTCCAATGACTACATCGCCAAGGGGCTGTCGGGCGGCAAGATCATCGTCTACCCGCCACGCGAGTCCACCTTCGTGGCCGAGGAGAACATCCTGGTCGGCAACGTGGTCCTCTACGGCGCCACCAGCGGCGAGGCCTACTTCCGCGGCGTGGCGGGCGAGCGCTTCGCCGTGCGCAACAGTGGCGCCCTGGCCGTCGTGGAGGGTGTGGGCGACCACGGCTGCGAGTACATGACGGGGGGGCGGGTGGTCGTCATCGGCAGGACCGGCCGGAACTTCGCGGCCGGCATGTCGGGCGGGCTGGCCTTCGTCCTCGACGACGAGGGCGATTTCCGCCGCCGCTCGAACCTCGGCATGGTGGATCTCGAGCCCCTGCTGGACACCGAGGACGTGGAGCTCGTCAAAGACCTCCTCGCGCGCCACATCCGGTACACGCAGAGCCCGCTGGCGGCCCGGCTGCTGGTGGACTGGGAAAAGACCCAGCAGAGGTTCGTCAAGATCATCCCCAAGGACTACAAGCGTGTCCTGGCCGCGATCAAGAAGGCCCAGGAGACCGGCATGTCGGTGGACGACGCCATCATGGCGAGCGCTCACGGGTAGACCCGCGCATGGGCAAGATCACCGGCTTCCTCGAGTACAAGCGGGACAAGCAGCCGTACCGGCCGGTCGGGGAGCGCCTCCGCGACTGGAGGCAGGTCATGCTGCCCTGGCCCACGGACAAGCTCCAGAAGCAGGGCGCCCGCTGCATGGACTGCGGCGTTCCCTTCTGCCACCAGGGCTGCCCGCTCGGTAACCTGATCCCCGACTGGAACGATCTGGTCTACCGGGACAAGTGGCAGGAGGCCATCGAGCGCCTGCACGCGACCAATAACTTCCCGGAGTTCACGGGGACCCTCTGCCCCGCGCCCTGCGAGGGCTCCTGCGTCCTCGACATCAACGACGACCCAGTGACCATCAAGGCCATCGAGCTCGCCATCATCGACCGGGCCTTCGAGGAGGGCTGGATCCGTCCCGAGCCTCCCGCCCTGCGCACGGGGAAGAAGGTCGCCGTGGTCGGCTCCGGCCCGGCCGGTTTGGCCGCCGCCCAGCAGCTCAACCGCGCCGGCCACTGGGTCACGGTCTTCGAGCGCGACGACCGCATCGGCGGGCTCCTCCGGTACGGCATCCCCGAGTTCAAGATGGAGAAGCGGGTGCTCGACCGCCGCCTCCGGCAGCTCGAGGCCGAGGGGATCGAGTTCGTGACCGGCTGCCACGTGGGCGTGAACAAGCCGGCGCGGGACCTCGTGCGCGACTTCCACGCCGTGCTCCTGACCGGCGGAGCCTGCGCCCCGCGCGACCTGCCCATCCCGGGGCGGGAGCTCAAGGGCATCCATTTCGCGATGGAGTACCTGACGCTGCAGAACCGGCGCTGCGAGGGCGACCGGATCCAGGACGCGGAGTTCATCACCGCCCGCGGCAAGGACGTGGTCATCATTGGCGGCGGCGACACGGGAGCCGACTGCCTGGGTACCGTCCACCGCCAGGGGGCCCGCTCCGTCAAGCAGCTCGAGATCCTGCCCCGGCCGCCCGACGAGCGCAC
>DASSSH010000346.1:0-4104 GCA_035708525.1 Candidatus Methylomirabilota bacterium | reverse complement strand
GCCCCCAGTGCAAGGCCTTCGAGGCGGAGTTCGCGCGCTACAACGGCGCCAAGCACGCGGTGCTGACGTCGAGCGCCACGGCCGCGCTCTGGATGACGCTCAAGGCCTTCGGCGTCAAGACCGACGACGAGGTCCTGGTGCCCTCGCACACGGCCTTCCCGACCATCGAGGCCATCTGCTTCGCTGGCGCGGTGCCGATCTTCGTGGATACCGACGACTCCTACACCGTCGACCTGAAAGATGCCGCTGGGAAGGTCACTCCCCGGACCGTGGGCTTCGTCCCCGTGCACCTCTACGGTCAGCCGGCCGACCTCCCCGGCATTCAGAAGCTCTGCGCCGAGCGGAGCCTCTGGCTGCTCGAGGACTGCGCCCAGGCTCACGGCGCGGCCTGGCAAGGTCGGAAGGTCGGCAGCTTCGGGCGCGCCGGCGCCTTCTCCTTCTACCCGTCCAAGAACCTGACCGTGATGGGCGACGGCGGGCTGCTCGTGACCGACGACGACGACGTGGCCGCGCGCTGCCGCCGGCTGCGCGACCACGGGCGGCTCAACAAGGACGTTCACGCCGAGGTGGGCTTCAACCTGCGCTTCAACGACATCCAGGCCGCGGTCGGCCGTGTGCTGCTGCAGCGGCTGGACGCGATGAACGACCAGCGGCGCGCGCTGGCGGCCCGCTACACCGCGGGCCTCGCGGGACTGCCGCTGGTGCTGCCCACGGAGCGCCCAGGCGCCCGTCACGTCTACCACCTCTACGTGGTCCGCACGCCACGGCGGGACGAGCTGGCGAAATTCCTCAAGGAGCGTGGGATCGCCACGGGTATCCATTACCCCGTGGCGGGCCACCAGCAGCCCGCGATCGAGCATTTGAACCCGCCGGCGCTGCCGCACACCGAGCGGATCGTGAAGGAGATCCTGACCCTGCCCATCTCGGCCGGTCACAGCGAGGCCGAGGTGAACGAGGTGATCGCGGCAGTGCGTGCCTTCTTCGGAGGATAGACGCTGCGCATCCTGCAGCTGTATCCCAAGGCGGACTACTTCACCGGCGCGGCCATCCAGCTGCGCGAGCTGGCCTGGGGGCTGCACGAGCGCGGCCATCATCTAATCGTCGCGACGCGGCCGAGCGCGATCTGGGCTGAGAAGTGCCGCGCCGCCGGCATCCCCCACGTCGCCCTGCCGATGCGCGGGGCTCTCGATCTGCGGTCGGCCTGGGCGCTGGCGCGACTGATCCGAGCCGAGGGCGTCGAGATCGTCCATTGCCAGAAGGGCAAGGCCCGCACCCTCGCGCTCCTGGCCGGGCTGGCGGTGCGCATTCCCGTTCTCGTGCTGAACCGCGGCGTCAGCTTTCCCCTCGACCGCTGGAATCGCCTGGGCTACACGACCCGCCGGGTGACCGCCGTGGTCGCCGTCTGTGAATCGATCAAGCGCGGGCTGGTCGCAGCGGGCGTGCCCGCCGAGAAGATCGAGGTCATCTACTCGGGCACCGATCTCTCCCGCTTCGATCCCGGCGTGGACGGCAGCCGTGTCCGCGCCGAGCTCGGCCTCGACGCGGGCCACACGCTGGTCACCCAGGTGGGTATCCGCTCCTGGCGCGGCAACGACGACGTGCTCGACGCCATGGTGCGCGTCCACGCGGCGGCGCCGCAGGCCCGGCTGCTCTTCGTGGGCGCCCCACCACCACGCATCTCGAGCCTCCAGGACAAGGCGCGCCGCCGCGGCCTCGGCGACATCGTATCCGTCTTCGGTCATCGCGAGGACATCCCGGAAATCCTGGCCGCCAGCGACCTCGTCGTCGATGCCTCGTACGCCGGCCTGGGGCTGACAGGATCGCTGCGCGAAGCCCTGGCCGTTGAGACGCCGGTGGTCGGCACCAATCTCGAGGGCATTCCCGAGCTCGTCGTGGACGGCGAGACCGGCCTGCTCGTCCCGCCGCGCAACCCCGAGGCCCTGGCCCAGGCCATCTTGCGGATGCTCGAGAACCCGACGCGCGCCAAGGCCATGGCGCGCGCCGGACGCAAGCGCGTCGAGGCCCAGTTCTCCACGGCCGTCAAGATCCGCCGCACCGAGGCGCTCTACGAGCGGCTGCTGGCCGCCCGGGCCCAGGCATGAGCACGAAGTACAAGCTGCTGCTCCGCATCGTCCCCCATCTCAAGCCCTACTGGGTCGTGCTCCTGGTTGGGGCGCTGCTGGCGCTCGTGGTCTCGGCGGCCGAGGGCTTCATCGCCTGGCTCGTGAAGCCGGCCATGGACGACATCTTCCTCAAGCGGGATCTCCTGATGCTCAAGCTGATCCCGCTGGCCCTGCTGGGCGCCTACCTCGTCAAAGGGGCGGGGCGCTTCGGCCAGTCGTACCTGATGGCCTCGGTTGGCGAGCGCGTGATCGCCCGCATCCGCCGCGACCTCTACGCCCACATCCAGGGCATGCCGCTGTCCTTCTTCGCCTCGCTCCACTCGGCGGAGCTGATGAGCCGCGTGGTGACCGACGTGAACCGGCTGGCCCGGCTGGCCTCGACGGTGCTCGTGATGGCGGTCAGACAGGTCGGGACCATCATCGCCCTGTTGGCCGTCATGTTCATCCGCGAATGGGTGCTGGCGCTCATTGCCGTCGCCGTCTTTCCCGCGGTTGGCGCCACGGTGAGGGCGATCGGGCGCAAGCTCTACAAGATCAACAAACGTGCCCAGGAGAAGATCGCCGAGCTCAACGTCGTCCTGCAGGAGTCGTTCACCGGCACCAAGATCGTCAAGGCCTTCGGGCGGGAGCGGCTCGAGCAGGAGCGGTTCAACCAGGTCAACGAGCGGCTGATGGATCTCGCACTGAAGAACCAGCGCACCGATCAGCTCGCCGAGCCGCTGATGGAGGTCATGGGCGCGATCGGCATCATGGGCGCGCTGTGGTACGGCGGCTACCAGGTCATCGCCGGGCACCTGACGCCGGGCGAGTTCTTCTCCTTCACGGCCGCCGTCATCCTGCTCTACGGCCCCGTGCGCCAGCTCTCACGGATGCTCAATACCGTCCAGCAGTCGCTGGCCTCGGTCGAGCGCGTGTTCGAGATCATCGACACGCCCCCCGCGATCGTCGACGCTCCCGGCGCTCATGTCCTCCACGACTTCAGCGACCGGATCGTCTTCGAGTCGGTGGGCTTCCGCTATCCCGAGACCGACGAGCCCGCGCTGAGCGACATCTCCCTCACCGTCCGCAAGGGCGAGCTCGTGGCCTTCGTCGGCATGTCGGGCGCGGGCAAGACGACCTTGATGGACCTCCTGCCGCGCTTCCACGATGTGAGCGAGGGCCGCATCCTCATCGACGGCCACGACCTCCGTCAGGTCACGGTCGGCTCGCTGCGCGCGCTGATGGGTATCGTGACCCAGGAGACCTTCCTCTTCCACGACACCGTCGCCTACAACATCGGCTATGGTCGCCCCGGCGCCACCCAGGCCGAGATCGAGCGGGCCGCGCACATGGCCCAATGCGCCGATTTCATCGCCGCGCTGCCAGAGGGCTATGCCACCCCGGTCGGCGAGCGCGGTGTGAAGCTCTCGGGCGGGCAGCGCCAGCGCCTCGCCATCGCGCGCGCCTTCCTCAAGGATCCGCCGATTCTGATCCTGGACGAAGCGACGTCGGATCTCGATGCGGAGAGCGAGTTTCTGGTCCAGCAGGCGCTCAACGAGCTGATGAAGGGCCGCACGGTGCTCGTGATCGCCCACCGGCTGGCCACGGTCAAGCACGCCGACCGCGTGGTGGTGGTCCACGGCGGGCGCATCGCCGAGGCGGGGACCCACGACGAGCTCGTCGCTAGGGAAGACGGCATCTACCGCCGGCTGGCCGCGCTGCAGATGCTCGACGCCCTGCCCACGCTCTAGCCCGGCACCTGGGCTCGCCCGAAGGTCACCTGCCCCGCCCACCAGTTAGGCGGCTGCTAGAGTAACCGCCCGCGGCTCACCCGGTCCTTGAGCAGCGGCAGCCGAACGGTGTTCCGCCACTACTCGTTCATGCCGCAGCCGTCCCCCGAGCCGGCTGAGAGGATGCGGATGGACCCGGCGCGGCGCGTGTAGCGTCAGCACACCGTCGAGCCGGCTCCCTCCGTTGGCCGACGAAACCGCTTGACATCGGT
>DASSSH010000345.1:0-7431 GCA_035708525.1 Candidatus Methylomirabilota bacterium | reverse complement strand
CAGGCGCTCGCGGCGGCCGGACTCGACCAGATCGCGAACCGTCTCGCTGAGCCTCTCCGTGTTTTCCATTTCTTATCTAGCTTAAACGTCGGCTTCTCTGGTTTGGCGGTTGGGCCTCTTCGCGCCCAAGGCGCTCATCGGGGCGTCCGAGCCGTCGTAGGCTCCTTCGCCCAAGGGCTCATCCTTCATCTGGCTTGAACGTCAAACAATCTAGTTTTGCGGGCAGGCTGCTTCGCCCAAGCGCTCATCCGAACTACCTCGCTATCGGCTCTGGCGCTCATCGGGGCGTGGGAGTGTCGGCCCGCGGTGCGGGGTGCAGGGTGGAGTGCTGGGCCTGGGCGGCGGAGAGCTGAGCCACCTGGTGCTCGAGCTGGCGCAGCCGGAAGCGGAGCCGCCACTGCTGGGCAAAGGCGGAGGTGGAAGCGAAGATGATCCCGATGAAGGCCGACAGCAGAATCACGAGCGCCAGCGGCATGCCCTCCACGCGCCAGACGAGGAAGCGGACCACGACCGGCTCGAGATTCTGGAGCGCGAAGATCGCAGCCGCAGCGCCGATCAATCCCATGAACAGGTAGACGAGAATCATGGCGGTCTCCTTTCCTATGTCTTGCCGGCGGAGCTCAGGGCCTGCAGGAAGCGCTCCATGATGCGCTCCTCGCAAGCGCCGACCGACGGGGCGCCGACACCGAGCAGGGTCCGCAGCGGCAGTACGGCCTTGGCCATGGTCCGGTGGCCGCCCGCCGAGCCCAGATCGCCGAAGGCCTCGCGGGTCACTTCCCCCGCGCTCCTGACATAGCCCACGTTGCGCACCGAGATGTGGACCTCGTCGCCCACCACGCCGGAGACGACCGACCATTCGACCCCTTCGGCCCGCAAGCCGAAATCGGCGAACTGCGGAATCAGATCCACGGTGGCTACCGTGCCCAGGTGCGAGAAGAAGACGCCCTCCCGCACTCGCCGGCGGGTCAGGCCCTGGGCCAGGACGTCCAGTGCGGCGGCGGACAGATCCGGTCGCTCGATCCGCCTGAGGGCGTTGTGGTTGGCGAGCAGGTAGAGGAACGAGAAGGCCTCGAGGTCGGCCTTGGTACCGCCACGCTCGAGCCCCAGGGTGTCGGACTTGATCCCGTAGAGCAGGGCCGTGGCCAGCCGCTGGGTGAACTTGACGTCCGCGGCGCGCAGGTACTCCACGAGGATGGTCGACGTCGCGCCGTAGGACGGGCGCACGTCCTTGATGTGGGCGCGCACCGGGCGCTCCACGGGGTGGTGATCGATGACCAGATCGACTTCGTCGAGGCGCTCCTCGAGGAACGAGGGCTGCACGTCCACCATGGCGACCCGATCGAACTCGTGGACCTGTCTGGCGCTGATCTCCTCGATGTCGATCTCGAGGATCTTGCACATTGCCAGGTTCTCGGGGCGCGTGATGGTGCCGAAGGTGCACATGGGCGCCGAGCTGCGGGTACGACCGAGCAGGGTCTTCAGCGCCAGGGCTGAGGCGATGGCGTCCGGGTCCGGGTCGTCCTGCATGAGGATCAGCACGCGGTCCGCGCCTTCGAAGTGGGCGCGGATGCGCTCGGCGCGGGACCGCTGGTAGGCGCGGTCCACCGCCGGCTGGATCACCCGCTCGCCGAACACCGAGAGCGGGACCACGGTGGCGCCCGGCACGGGCCGGTCATCGTCGCGCACCACGAGCAGCGGTGCGTCGGGCGCTGCGGCGCTGAGCGCCGATACGATGCGTCCGAAGCGGGCGGGCCGGGCCGCCACGACCACGGGCCCACCGCGGCCCTTGATCGCCCGGCGATAGAACGCAGGATCCGCCAGGTCACCCGCCAGCTGCCCTCGCCGAGCCGAGCCGCGGCCTTGCCCTCGGGCATCCACGAGGTAGACGGCACGCTCGCCCGGGAAGCTCGCACTTCCCAGCAGATGCTGGAGGAGATCGTCGGGGCAGATCAGTATCGGGCGCATCGAACTTCTATTGTCGACCCGCGGGGTGGGCGGGCCAAGCCAAAACTGACTAGCTCTTCCGCCGGTAGGCCTCGGTGCCGGCGCGGAGGCCAGCCCGGAGACCACGCGCCAGCAGCCGCGCCTCGCGCTCGACGACCTTCCGGGACCCCGCCAGGGTGCGGCTGAGGCGGCGGAACGACCGCTTCATGGTGACCTGAGCGCGGGCGATCTGCTCGGCCACCTCCTTGCGCTTCCGGGCGTCCGCCAACGCCCGGCTCAGCCGTCCGGCAGAGTCCTTGAGGGTGGCCTGGGCGCGGGCGATCTGCGTCTTGGCCACCTTCTCGAGTCCGCGCAGTCGCTTGCGGGCGACCCCGCTCGCGCGGCTGCCTTCCCCGCGCGCGCGTCGGAGCTCGGCCTCGAGCCGCGCCAGCCGGAGCTCGAGCTGCTTGATCCTGCCGCGCGCCCCTCCTGTGTTCCGCGGACTCCGTCGCTCCATGTCAGGCTCCCTTTGTCTTGCCTAAACGTCAAACCCTTCAGTTTGGCGGCCAGGCTCCTTCGCGCAAGCGCTCATTTTTCGTCTCGCTTGAACGTCGACTTCGTCAGTCGGGCGGTTGGGCCTCTTCGCGCCCAAGGCGCTCATCGGGGCGTGTGCGCCACCGTCAGGCTCCTTCGCTCAAGCGCTCATCCGACCGGCCCGCCCAAGGCGCTCATCGGGGCGTCCGCGCCACCGCTCGGTAGGCCCCGACCCCTGACAGATCTACCTTAACGCCCTGGCCAGGGCAAGCGCCATCGGAACTGGCGCGCTAGAAGAAGAGCCAGGTGTAGGCGAGATAGAGCGGGACGAGAATCAGTGCGCTGTAGACCATGTAGCCGAAGAAGCTCGGCATCCGCACGCCCGCCTCCTCGGCGATGGACTTGACCATGAAATTGGGCGCGTTGCCGATATAGCTGTTCGCCCCCATGAAGACGGAGCCGATGCTGATGCCGGCCAGGATGGCGTTCGGGATCCCCACGACCTCGTCCGCCAGGCGTAGACCCTGGGCCAAGGCGAGGAAGGTCAGATAGGTCGGCGCATTGTCGAGGAACGAGGACAGCAGGCCCGAGGCCCAGAAGAACTGCCAGGGCTCGCGGACGCCCAGCTCGCCGCCCCGGGCGCGCAGCAGTTCGAGCGCGGGCATCATCGTGAGGAAGATCCCGAAGAACAGCACCGCCACTTCGGTGATCGGATAAGCGGTAAAGCCATTGGCGCGGCGGATCGTCCAGGGTGTCGCCCAGAGCGAGAGTCCGGTCAGACTCGCCATGACGAGCTCGCGCCAGGGCTGGCGCAGGAAGGCTACTGCCAGCACGATGCCGAGCAGCCAGAGCAGGTTGAGCGTGCCACGAAGACGCAGCGGCTCGAACAGGCTCCGGTCCCGGCGGATCGCCGCAATGGGTTCCCGCGGGTGGAGGACCGAATCCCAGATGAAGTAGGTGAGCAGCAGCAGTCCCACCGCGAGCAGCCACGGCAGCCAGAGCCTGAACGTCCAGGTGAACGGGACGCCCCGCAGATAGCCCAGGAAGAGCGGCGGATCGCCCAGCGGCGTGAGCAGCCCGCCGATGTTGGAGACGAGGAAGATGAAGAAAATCACGGTATGGCGCACGCGCGTCCGCTCCCGGTTGGTCTGCAGCAGCACCCGGATCAGGAGCATGGAGGCGCCGGTGGTGCCGAGGAACGAGGCGAGGACCGCTCCCACCGCCAGAAACGTGGTGTTCGTCAGCGGCGTCGCTTCGAGGTCACCGCTGAGTCGGATGCCGCCGGAGATCACGTAGAGGCTGGCCAGGAGCAGGATGAAGGACACGTACTCCTCGGCTGTTTCCAGGAGGGCGTGCGGGCGGCGGCCGAGATAGAGCCACAGCACCGGAATGCCGAGCACGACTGCGACGAAGAACTTGTTCCGGTTCGGCTCCCACCAGTGAGGTACCGCCAGGGGGAGGATCGCGATCGCCAGGAGCATGAGCACGAACGGCGTGACCGCGTAGACGGGCAGGGGCACCATGGGCGGGAGGAGGGCGGGCACGGATCAGTCGCGCGGCGCGGTCAGCGCGTGGCGGCGGGAAACGGCGCCTCGAGATCGAGACGTTCGAGGAGCGACGCCACGTGCGTCTGAAAGAATGGATGGCGCTGCGGGGAGATCGGCGCCCCGGGAATGAACTTCTCGCTGAGCGGGTTGACGAAGGCACCGCTCCTGCTGACCCGGTAGTCGAGGTGCGGTCCCGTCGACAGGCCCGTGGAGCCCACCCGGCCGATGATCTCGCGCTGGCGCACCCGCTCGCCGCGGCGGACTTCGATTCGGGAGAGGTGGTTGTACATGGTCGAGTAGCCGCGCGCGTGGCGGACGGTAATGCTGAGCCCATAGCCCCCACTCCAGCCCGCGGTTTCCACCACACCGTCGGCCACCGCGCGGACCGGCGTGCCGACCGGGGCGCCGTAGTCGACAGCCAGGTGCGGGTGCAGCCCACCCAGGATCGGGTGGCGACGGGCATGGGAAAAGCCCGAGGTGATCCGGGTGAAGTCCAGCGGCGCCCGCAGGAACATCTTCTTCACGGACCGGCCGGATCGGTCATAGTACGCAGTCTCCCCCCGGCCATCGTCGAAGGCCAGGCTCGTCAGTGCCGGGCGCCCCACGCTCCGGTATTGGGCGATGAGGATGTCCCCGTAACCCACGAACGTGCCGCCCGCGTATCGCTTCTCGACGAGCAGGCGAAAGCGGTCGCCGGGGAGCGAGTCCGCGGCGAAGTCGAAATCCCACTCGAAGAGGCTCACGAGCTTGGCGGTGAGGGCAGCGCTCTCCCCGAGCCGGTCCATGCTGGCGAAGAGCGAGTCCTGGAGCTGGCCGGTCAGCGCGACGACCCGGGTATCCACGGGAATCCGCACGACCTGGACCGCCCACCGAGCGCCCTCGAGCCGGACCTCGTAGCGCTCGGAGGGAGAGCGCCACCACGTGACCTCGACCGGCCCGTCTTCCGTCTCCCGCGCCACCACCACGCGCTCGCCGGGCTTGAGCCGCCGCATGTTCACCGACACGCGGACGGCGGTGACGATCCCATTGGCATCGGCGCGCCCCACGCCGCTCCGGATCAGCGTTGCCTCGAGCGTCTCACCCCGCTTGAGCATGGTCTCCACCGGCGCGGGACGCGCGGGGGCCGGGGGGACTGCCGGTGGCGGAGGAGTCATGGTCGGCGTGGCCAGGAGCGTCACGCCGGCGACGAGCAGGAGCGCCACGAGAGCGGGGAGATGCGGCAGCCGCATGAGTCTCCGAGCAGGATATCCTATCCCGCCGCGGTTCACCAAACTCCGAGTCGGCTCCAGGAACCGGAGGAAGGACGCCACACGGCCCCAATCTGAGCGCGGCTGGCGGGCCCGCTGGCGCCCAGGCAGACTACAGAGAGACATGGCTGCCCGGATCGAGGACTACGCGCTGGTGGGCAACTGCCAGACCGCGGCGCTCGTCGCGCGCGACGGCTCCATGGACTGGCTGTGCGTTCCCCGGTTTGACTCACCGGCCTGCTTCGCCGCGCTGCTGGGGACCTCGGAGCACGGCCGATGGCAGTTGGCGCCCGCCCGGAGCATCCGGGCCGTGCGGCGGCGGTACCGTGGCAGCACCCTCGTCCTCGAGACCGAGTTCGAGACCGACGAGGGCGTGGCCGTGGTCGTGGACTGCCTGCCCACCCACACGGATTCCTTCGACGTGATTCGGGTGGTCGAGGGGCGGGCGGGCCGCGTCGCCATGCGGTCAGAGCTCGTCATCCGCTTCGATTATGGCTCGGTGGTGCCATGGGTTCGCCGGACCGACGACGGGCTCTCGGCCATCGGCGGACCCGACGCGCTCCGGCTGCGCACACCCGTCGAGCTGAAGGGCAGGGATTTCCGGACCTACGCGGAGTTCACCGTGAGCGCCGGGGAGCGCGTGCCGTTCGTGCTCACCTGGCACCCCTCCCACCTGCCGCCTCCGGCGGCCGGCGACGCGGAGCAGGAAGTCCGGAAGACCGAGGAGTGGTGGCGCGAGTGGGCCAAGGGCTGCAAATACGAAGGCCCGTGGCAGGATGCCGTTCTGCGCTCCCTCATCACGCTCAAAGCGCTGACCTACGCCCCCACCGGCGGGCTCGTCGCTGCGCCGACGACGTCCCTCCCCGAGCAGCCCGGCGGCACGCGGAACTGGGATTACCGGTACTGCTGGCTGCGCGACGCGACCTTCGCCCTCTACGCGCTCATGATCGGCGGCTATATGGACGAGGCGCGCGCCTGGCGCGAGTGGCTCTTGCGCTCGGTCGCCGGACATCCTGCCGAGGTGAACACTCTGTACGGGGTCCGCGGGGAGCGGCGCCTGCCCGAGCTGGAGCTGTCCTGGCTGCCGGGATTCGAGGGGTCGGCGCCGGTCCGCGTGGGGAACGCCGCCCACCAGCAGTTCCAGCTCGACGTCTACGGCGAGGTCATGGACGCCATGCATACGGCCCGTCGATCAGGCCTGCCGCCGGACGACAACGCGTGGCAGGTCGAGCGGCTCCTGGCCGGATTCGTCGAGAAGGCCTGGGAGCGTCCGGACGAAGGGATCTGGGAGGTTCGCGGGCCCCGTCGCCACTTCACCCACTCCAAGATGATGGCCTGGGTCGCGCTGGACCGCGCGGTCAAGGCCGTCGAGCGCTTCGGGCTGGCCGGTCCCGTGGATCACTGGCGGACGGTCCGCGACACGATCCACACCGACGTCTGTCGCCGCGGCTTCGACGCGGGCCTCAACGCCTTCGTCCAGTACTACGGCTCGCGCCGGCTCGACGCGAGCCTGCTCATGATGCCCCTGGTGGGCTTCCTGCCGGCCACCGACCCGCGCATGCAGGGGACCGTGAAGGCCATTCAGAAGCACCTGATGGCCGACGGCTTCGTCGCCCGTTACGAGACAGCGCCGGATGTCGACGGCCTGCCGCCCGGTGAGGGGGCCTTCCTGCCCTGTACCTTCTGGCTCGCCGACAACCTGGCGCTCACGGGCCACCGCGAGGAGGCGGTAGAGATCTTCGAGCGACTGCTCGCTGTGCGGAACGACGTGGGCCTGCTCGCGGAGGAATACGATCCCGTCGGCCGCCGGCTCCTGGGGAATTTCCCCCAGGCCTTCTCCCACCTGAGCCTCATCAACACCGCGCGCAACCTGGGCGAGTCCGGCGGACCAGCTGAGCATCGGGCGACGAGCTGAGCGGCGACGCGGCGCCGCGAGCGAGCGTCGGGACAAGTCACAAGCCAGACGAGGCCCGAGGGAGGAGCCGACCCGAGGCGTACGTGGCAGTTCGAGATGAGCCGCGCAGCGGCGAGGCGAGGGCTGAGCAAGTATGGCGACGTGAATTGGCCCGGCGTCAGGCGCCGTACTTGGTGAAGCGGAGGGCGTTGGCCATCAGCAGCGGCATGAGGTCCTGGGCGGGCAGCACGCCGAGGGTGCCGCCCGCGCAGTCGCGCTCGGTGAA
>DASSSH010000344.1:0-6853 GCA_035708525.1 Candidatus Methylomirabilota bacterium | reverse complement strand
GAGGCCAGCCGGTAGACCTGCTGCGCCGCCGGCGCCACGAAGACCGGCACGCGCAGGGCGCGGGCGGCGTCCACGGCCAGCCCGAGGTCCTTGCACATGAGATCGGTCATGAACCCAGGCGCGTAGCCGCCGGTGGAAGCGGCCCGGGCCACCAAGCCCGGGACGGGATGCATGTGCTCCATCACCCAGGTGTGACCGGACGACTTGGAGATCACCTCCGTCACGACTTTCGGGTCGACACCGAAGCCCTCGGCGATCCGGAAGGCTTCGCTCAGCGCCACCGCGGCCACACCCGCGATCAGATTGTTACAGAGCTTGGCGACCTCGCCGCTGCCCACGGGCCCCACGTGGATCACGTTGGCCCCCATCGCCTGGAGTGCCGGCAGCGCGGCGGCGAAGTCCTCGGCGGGTCCCCCCACCATGATCGCGAGGGTCCCGTCCGTGGCGCGCGGAACGCCGCCTGAGACCGGCGCGTCGATGAAGCGGACGCCGCGCTCGGCGGCGGCGGCCGCCACGCGGCGGGAGACGCCGGGGTCGATGGTGGACATGTCCGCGCAGAGTGTGCCCTTGCGGGCCGCCGCGAGCACCCCGCCGTCGCCGGTGTAAACGGCCTCGACCTGGGGCGAGGAGGGCAGCATCGTGATCACGATGTCGGCGGTGGCGACGGCCTCGGCCGCCGACGCCGCCGCGGTCATCCCGGCTGCGCCCGCGATCTTGACGGCATCGGCGTTGACGTCGTACGCCGTCACCGCGAAACCCTTCTTGACGAGATTCTTCGCCATGGGCAGCCCCATGGTCCCCACGCCGATGAAGCCGATCTGGGTCATACGCTCCTCCGATATCCGGTGCCGTTGAGGGCCAGGTCAGTCGTCCAGACGACCCACGTCAGTCGTGCAAGGCAAAGATCCGCGCCGGAGCGCCGTCGCCCCCGCGGATCTTGAGCGGGAAGGCGCCCACCGTCAGCCGGCGACCGGCCAGGCTCGTGAGGTTCGCCACGTTCTCCGCGATGAGAATGCCCGCGCCCAGCAGCCGGTGATGAATGGGCCAGCCGAAGTCCGGGGGTCGCAGCGGCACGGGCAGGTCGGCCGAGAAGAAGTCCACGCCCACCATCTTCACACGGCGGTCCAGCAGCCAGTCGGCCGCCTCGTCGGAAAGATATGGATGCGTGTGGTAGGCGTCGGTGGAGAAATGCCGGTCCCAGCCGGTGGCGAGCAGAACCAGGTCGCCGCGCTCGACCCCCATGCCGGCGCCCTCGAGGTCTCGCGCCGTGATGGCTTGGCTCGGGCCGCACATGATCGGCAACACAACGCCCGGGCCGCCGAGCTCGCTGAGGCCATAGGTGTCGATGGTCCGCCCGCCGCGGATGAAGTGCAGCGGCGCGTCCACGTGGGTGCCCTGGTGTGAGGCCAGGGTCAGGCGCTGGATGTTGAACGGGTCGCGGCCGACTTCCCAGACGGTCTCGATGCAGGCTGGGCCGACCATTTTCTGATACGTCATGCCGGCGTGATACGGATGAGCCAGATCAATCCAGCGCATGCGGTCCTTTCACCCCGTCCTCTCCGCGGTGGTCCCGTATACTACCCGCGCCATGCTCCTGGGTCTCGCCCTCATCGCCCTCGCCGCGGTCTCGTGGGGCACCACGGGCGCGACGATGACGCTCCTCTCGCGCGAGGTCGCCGTGAGCCCGCTCCTCGTGGGGTGGGCCCGGCTGGCCATCGCCGCGCCCTGCCTGCTCGCCGGCGCCGCGCTGCGAGAGATGCTGGCGCCGGCGGGCGCCGACCGTGAGCTCGGGCGGCTTCTCACTCCTGCCGTCTGGCGCGAGCGGACTCTGGGGCCGCTGCTCGTCACCGGACTCGCGATGGCCGGCTACCAGGCTTGCTACTTCACGGCCGTCACCCTGACGGGGGTCGCCGCTGCCGCGCTGCTCGCGATCTGCTCGGCGCCGATCCTCATCGCGGTCCTGGCCGCGACCTTCCTCGGCGAGCGGTTGACGCGGGCCGTGCTCGTCTGCCTCGTGATGGCGGTCAGCGGAACTGCCCTGCTCGTCATGGGTCCGCGCGGCCCGGGAGCGATCGCCGGCCACTTCGGCGTCGGAGCGCTGCTGGCGCTCGGCGCGGGGCTATGTTACGCCGTGTACGCGGTGACCGCAAAGGGCCTTGTCTCCCGGCTCCAGCCGCTGACGATCGCCGCCGCGACTTTCACGCTGGGCGCTGTCTTTCTCGCCCCGGTGCTCGCCAGCGCCGGGCGCGCAGACCTGCTCCAGCGCGCGGCGCTGCCCCCGCTGCTCTATCTGGGGATCGGGCCCACCGCCGTGGCCTACGCCCTGTTCTGCGCCGGGCTTCGCCGCGTACCGGCCACCGCGGCCGGGATCATCACCCTGCTCGAGCCGCTGACCGCCACCACGCTTGGAGTGCTCGTCTTCGGCGAATCGCTGGGGGTACCGGGCGCGGTGGGGGCCGGCCTCATGGTGGCTGCGCTCGTGCTCCTGACGGCCGCGCGGCCCGGCCCACGGGCCCGCGACCCCGTGGGCCGAGCGGATTAGAGGCGGCCGCCGCGGAGGCTCAAGAACTCTCCGGTCATGTAGGCGGGCGCCTCGGTGCAGAGGAACCGGACGAGCGCGGCGACTTCCTCCGGGCGGCCGAAGCGGCCGATGGGGAACTGCGCGGCGAGTCGCGCGCGGGTCCCCTCGTCTGGGGCAATGGCCTCCAGCATGTCGGTCTCGATCACCGACGGCAGGACGGCGTTCACGACGATGCCGTCCCTGGCCAGCTCGCGCGCGGCCTTGGCCGTGAGCGCCAGGAGGCCGGCCTTGCTCGCGGCGTAGTGAGCGCCGATGGCGCCGCCGGTCTGCGCGGCGCCGGAGGAGACGTTCACGATCCTGCCCCCGCCGGCCGCGCGGAGGCGCGGAATGGCCGCGCGCAGACAGTAGAAGGCGCCGTCGAGGTTGACGGCCAGGGTCCGGCGCCACGTCTCGTCGTCGATCGCGGTGATCGACTCGATCCGCCGACCGATTCCGGCGTTGTTCACGAGCACGTCGAGCCGGCCGAAGCGCGTGTCGACCGCCGCGAAGAGCGCCTCGACTGCGTGGCGATCACTGACATCGGCCGCCAGCGCCTCCGCCGTGCCGCCGGCCCTTCGGATCGCCTCGACGACCGACTCGGCGTCGGTCCGTGCGCGGACGTAATTGACGGTAACCGCGAGCCCCGCGTCAGCGAGCGCCAGCGCGATGGCGCGGCCGATTCCCCGTGAGCCGCCGGTGACGAGCGCCACCTTCATCGGGCGAAGTGGCTCCAGAGCGGAGGGGCGTGTTACAGTCGCACGGGCTTGTAGGTCGGCGTGCGCCACTCCGGATGCCGCGTGTCCACGCCGCGCACCAGGTCCATGTACGCCTTGCTGATCGCCTTGGTGACCGGCCCGATCTCCCCGGTGCCGACCGGGAAGCGGTCGATGGAGGTCACCGGAGTGATCTCGTAGCCGCTGCCGCACAGGAACGCCTCGTCCGCGGTGTACAGCTCGGTGCGGTCGATCTCGCGCTCGGCGACGTCGATCCCGACGATGTTGGGGCCCACGTCCTCGATCAGGGTCGCCCGGGTGATCGACTCCAGGATGTCGTTGCTCGTCGTCGGCGTGCAGAGCCGGCCCTTGCGCACCATGAAGAGCGTCGCGCCGGTACCCTCGGCCACTCGGCCGCGCCCGTTGAGGAAAATCGGCTCGTCGTAGCCGTCCGCCTTGGCCTGCAGCCGCGCCAGCCGCCCGTTCTGGTAGTTGGCGCCGCACTTGAGACGGATCGGGATGGCGTTGTCGGACGTGCGCACCCAGGATGAGATGCAGGCGGACACGCCCGTGTCTCCGGCCACGCGCGCCCGGCGCCGCGGATTGATGTAGAGCCCGGTCGGCGTCGTCGCATCGAGGCCGGCGCCGCCCACGTAGGCGACCAGATGCATGTGGACGTCCTCGCGGACCTCGTTGCCCGCGAGAACCGTGCGCACCGCTTCGAAGAGCTCGTCATCGGAATACGGCACGCTGAAGCGCATCATCTTCATGGATTCGCGCAGCCGCGCGAAGTGATCGGCGAGCCGGAAGCCGTAGAGCTCGCCGTCGCGCTCGTTCCAGTAGGCGCGCAGGCCCTCGAAGACGTTGGTCGCGTAGAAGACCGCCGCGCTGTTCACCGGCAGCACGGCCTGCGCCTGCTCCACCAGCTTGCCGTTCATCCAGATCTTGAAGTCGGCCATCAATGGGCTCCTGTCCTGAAGAATGTCCCATCCTGCGCCGGCAGCCCCGCTTTGGTCAAGGATCGCGCGGGCTGAGGGTCCCACGCGGGGCTCGAACTCACGGCCTCGGCGCCGATTGGATGAGCGGGTGCGTCGGGAGCTTGGCTTCGGAGCGTCAGCGCGCGCGGCGGATCAGGACCCGGCTGACGAGGCCGTGGGACTCGACGGCGACGAGGGGGTGGCCTGTGCGCTTGGAAAAGGCCTCGATGTCCGGCAGAAAACCGGGATCGCTGGCCAGAACCTCGAGGACCTGATCCAGACCAAGCCTCCGGATCGCCTTCGACACCTCGATGACCGGCCCCGGGCAGAGCGTTTCTCTGCAGTCCAGCGTCTGGTGGGCTTGAATGACGGGGTTCTGGCTCATGGCCGAGATACTAGCAGTTATCGGTCGGAATAGTCAAGAACTTTGGCTTCCTCGGCTCCGTTCAAGGCTTAAGGCTAATTTTACCATACCTGACAGCAGGTTGCGGCTACGCAGTCAGCCAAGCCGACGGGCGGCGGGACGAGGCTTCCGACCTCGCTATGCTCAAGCCTGAGACAACGATGCGATGGCCCGCTGCAGTCGCGCCCTCGCCTCGTGCGCAACAGGTCGAAGCGCTTCGCTGCCGATGACCTTCAACATCGTGTCCGGATCTTGCGCGGACACCACGGTTCGACCGTCCTGGCCTTCGTAGACAAGCACGTTGCAGGGAAGCAACAGGCCCAATTCGATCTCGGCGGTGAGACCCTGGTAGGCGAGCTGGGGATTGCAGGCCCCCAGAATGATGTATTTCCGGAAGTCCTTGTCCAGCTTCTTCTTGATGGTGGCCCTGACGTCGATCTCGGTCAGCACGCCGAACCCTTCGGCCTTCAGGGCCTCGGTCACCTTGGGAATGGCGTCCTCGTAGCTGCCTGCCATGGTAGTCCGGATCCCGTAATCAGCGTGGGACATGCCTGGCCTCCCTTCCCTGATGATGAGCGGCTCTACCGCGTCCCGCCAGTGTCGGGAACGCGGTCGATCACCCGGCTCACGGCACGGCTGAAGGTGCAGTTGGGAACCACCGACGAGTGCTTGCCCGATCCGCCGACGACGAGCACGACGATGTCGTCCGGCGACGGCACGCGCGGCAGCAGGGCCGCCTCGTCGGCGACCTCCTGCATCCACGCCGGCCAGTCGTGCATGCCCCACATGCCGCTCCGCTTCATGCGGGCCAGCGGCATCCGGGCGTGCTCGAAGACGAAGCGCTGGACGTCGGCGCGGGAGAGGCCGTCGCCGGCAATGGTGGCGGCGTGCTCGGGCCCGAGCGCGACGAGCAGCTGGCTCTGAGTGAAGTACCAGCCGACGTTGGAGCCGAGCGTCGTCGCCACGTCCGCGATATTGGTGAGGATTCCCGTCGCCGTGACCGACACGTGGTCGTTGACATTGTGGGGCCCCTCGCCTCCGAAGACGGTGACCACGCTCTGGTCGGGCTGGAAGCCCAGCGCCACGCGCAACGGAGGCCACGGGCTCGCGTCCTCGCGCTCGGCGATGGCGTAGGCGAACTTAGCCGGGCTGCCCTGGGTCGCCATGTCCGAGCGCCCCGGCCAGGCTCCGCCGACATTCATCAGGATGAGGCGGATGGCGCGGCCGATGGTGGCATTGGCGCGAAAGCCGGGGCCGAAGCAGCCGGCGCCGCCATGCAGCCCGATGCGGCCCGCATAGGGGCCGCTGACGATGAGCAGTGGAGCGACTGGGTGCGTCGTCGCCTGGACGCCGTAAAGGTTGAAGGCGGGATCCAGCATCGCCTGCACCGCGGCGATGATGACCGGGAAGTACGCGGGCTCGCAGCCCGCCATCACGGCGTTGACCGCCAGCTTCTCGAGCGTGCAGGTGCGCCAGAGCGGGGGCATCACCCCGAGCGATTCGCCGGGCTCGGCGTCGGCGCCCGCGAGCATCGCCTGCACCCGCGCGGGGGTCGGTGCCACGATCGGCAATCCATCGCACCACTCGCGGCGAACGAACTCCGCGTAGACCGCGTCTTCGGGCAGCTCGAGCTCGCGCACCGGCCGGTCGCTCACGGCGCCGCTCACCGCAGGTCCGGCGGGTGGGCGCCCAGCAGGCTCTGGAGCTGCTCGACGGCCTGCCTCACCCGCCGCTGGACGCCTTCCGGCGGCTCGCCGCCCAGCGGGTGCTGGATCACCAGCAGCGGCAGACCGCTGGCCCCTAGGGCGGCCATCTCACCCAGGGCAAGCACCTGGAACACGGTGGTCGAGATCAGGCCCGCCGGGGTGCCGCCCCGGGCCAGCTCCAGCGAGTCGTGGAGACTCCACGACGTGCAGGAGCCTCAGTCGGCCGAGCCGGCGAAGACCAGGTCGCAGTCTTTGGCCAGGGCCTCGATGAGCTCGCGAGCGGCGGGAGAGGAGGCGTTGGCCTTGCGCACGTGGACGACGCGCTTGACGCCGAAGCGCGCCTTGAGGGCCTCGCCGATCCCCTCCACCAGCCGGTCGAAGTTGTGCTTGGTGTTGTCGAGGAAGCCCACGGTGAGCCCTTCGAGGGCGCGCGGCAGCGCGGGCAGTGTCATCGTGGCTTCGCGCCGCTCGCCCACCGGGCTCAGCACCCTGAT
>DASSSH010000343.1:0-4546 GCA_035708525.1 Candidatus Methylomirabilota bacterium | reverse complement strand
TGATCCTCGGTGAGATTGTAGAGCCGCCCTGCCACGGCCGCGGCGGCGAAGCCTCCGGTGAGCGCCGTCGGATGATAGTGACGCGCGTGAAAGCGACCCGGGACCGCCAGACCGACCCGACACATCACCTCCACCCCCGCGATCAGCGCCTCGAGCACGGCGCGGCCGGACGCGCCGAGCGCCTCGCCGACGGCCAGCGCCGTGGTCACGGCCACCGAGCCCGTATGCACGATGGCATCTTCCCGCGTGTCGTCGAAGTCGAGACCGTGAGCGAGGGTGCCGTTGGCGAGCGCCGCGCTCGCCGCGCCCACTCTCGCCTTGCTTCCGATGAGCGTGCTCTCCGGCGGGCCGCCGAGACGTTCGGCGGCCTGCAGCACCGCCCGCCCGAAGTCCTGCCGCGACGACGCGAGGCAGCTGCCGATGGTGTCGAGCGCCAACACCGTCGCCTTGGCGACCGCCAGCGCGGGGATGGTGTCCAGCCCGAGACCGAGGACGAACTGCGCGTAGCGGCGCGCGACCGACGGACGGGGAATTAGGGACTGAGGCACGAGGGATCTCCTGTCCGGCTCCGGGTGAGCACTTTCTACTGAAGGGTGCCGGAGAAGTCAACGGCTAAGTTCCCCGATCCGCGGCTCGGCACACGGTGGCCCGCGGCGATTCGCCGCGATGCGAGCGCGCCGAGGGCTTGACACATCACGGCGCGGCGCCTAGCCTCGCCGGAGGAGGCACTCGACTTGGCGAACCACGATGGTGGTCGGCGCCGGGCGCCCTGGCTGGGCCTCGATCCCGCCACGGTGCGCGTCGCGTGGACACTGTTGGCGATCGGCGCCGTTCTGGCGCTGCTCTACATCCTCCGGTACGTGCTCCTGCTGCTGGCCTTCTCGGTCTTCTTCGCTTACCTCCTCTATCCCGTGGTCCATGCGGGCCAGCGCTGGGTGCCGGGACTGCGATCCCGGACCCGGGCGATCGTCGTCGTGTACCTCGCCCTCCTCGCCATCCTCGTCGTGGCGGGAGCCCAGGTGGGACCGCGGCTCGCGACGGAAGTACGCGCGCTCGCCGAAAAGCTTCCGGAGATGTCGCGGCAGTGGGGAAGCGGGGCGAGTCTGGGCGAGCTGCTACAGACGGTGGGGCTCCGGGGCGAGATCGCCGGCGAGATCGAGGGCTTCATCAAGGCGCACGCGGGCGAGATCATCGCCTACACGCAGAGCGCCGCGGCGGCGGTCGTCCGCTGGGTCGTGGGCGCGTGGGTGATCGTCCTGATTCCGGTCTTTGCCTTCTTCATCCTCAAGGATGCCGAGGTCTTCGTGGAGGCGGCGACGGGGTTGTTCGAGTACCAGCGCCAGCGGCAGCGCTCGCTCAGGATCGGCGAGGATCTCCATCATCTGCTCGGCGAGTACATGCGCGCGCTGACCCTGCTGTCGCTCATCACCTTCGTCGTCTGGTCGCTCGTCTTTCTGGTCGCCCAGGTGCCGTATCCACTCTTGCTCGCGGCCCTTGGCGGCGCGTGCGAGGCCATTCCGCTCTTGGGTCCGGTCGTCGCGGGGATCGTCGTGGTGGCGGTGGCGCAGTTCACGGGCTATGGGCACGCGCTTCCGCTGGTGCTCTTTCTGGTCATCTGGCGGGTGGTTCAGGATTATGTTTCGAACCCGCTGGTCATGGGCCGGGGCGTCGCCATCCATCCGGCGCTCGTGATCTTCGGCGTCCTCGCGGGCGGCGAGATCGCGGGCCCGATCGGCATGTTTCTCTCGGTCCCGGCCATGGCCTTCCTCAGGATCCTCTGGCGCCACGCCCGGGAGGCCCGGCAGCCAACAAGCGACTGAGGGCAGGCGAGGCTGTAGTTGTTACGCGACCCTCCACGTTCTTACATGGGCTTCCAGTCTCTCACTGTCCTCGAAGCTCTCGGCCTTACGGGCGATTTTCCCCTGGTCCGCTTCTTGCTGCCCTCAAGGAGTGTCAGATCCGCGGGACGCGTCCGCGCGGCGACGGGCCTTCCCGTTAAACAAGTGGGCGCTCGGAAGCGTCGGATCAGCGTCGTGATAGCTGAGGCCATCAAGGAGGATTGAGCGATGCTTCGACGGATGTTTCTCGGCGGGCTCGTGATCGGAGTCCTCGGACGCCTGGTCGGCACGAGTCAGGCCGCGGTAAGCGTGAATATCGGGATCAACCTGCCTGGCCCGCCGCGTCTCGTGGTGGTTCCGGGCACTCCCGTCCTGTATGCGCCGAGTGTGCACGCCAACTACTTCTTCTACAGCGGGCAGTACTACGTGTTCACGAATGGCGTGTGGTACGTCGGACCCAGATTCAACGGACCCTGGGTGGTCGTGGTGCCGGCGTACGTCCCCCCACCGATTCTGAGGGTGCCGGTCACCTACTATCGCGTCCCGCCCCCCGAATGGCGGCACCATCGCCATGGCGGGCCACCGCCCTGGACAGCGCACTACGGACGCCGGTGGGAGGGACGCGGACGGGACGAGCGCCGGTGGGAGGAGCGTGAGCGTCACGAGGGGCGTCGAGAAGAGCGCCACGAGGGGCGCCGCGAGGAGCACCGCGAAGGCCGTCGGGAGGGACACGAGCGGAGATAACGAGCCGAAGCGGGCGCCCGCCGGCGGGTGAGGCTGCCGCCGGCGGGTGCTCTCTCGCCATAGCGGCACCCCAGCAGCTGACCTGCAGGATCGACCCGCACCACGCCGTTCTTGACCGCCCAGGCCGCGAGGCTCTAAGCTCAGGCGGTCATGAGCCTCGAAGAGCGGTTTCAGACCCTTCACGAGGTCGCCAAGGCGGCGCGACAGAACCTCGCCCCGGGCCCCTGGGACTATCTCATCGGCGGCGCCGAGACCGAGACGACGGTGAAGCGCAACCGTCAGGCCCTGGATTCCATCGCCTTCCGTCCGCGCGTGCTTCGCAACGTCGCCAAGATCGACTGCCGCTGGTCGCTGTTCGGGCGCGCGGTGCGGATTCCCGTCATGCTGGCGCCCATCGGCTCCATCGAGACCTTCACCGAGGGCGGCGGGGCGACGGCCGCCAAGGCCTCCGCGGAGTTCGGCGTGCCCCAGATGCTCAGCTCGGTGTGCAACCCGGGGCTCGAGGCGGTGGCCGCGGCGGCCGACAACTTCCGCATCTTCCAGCTCTATGTCCGCGGAGACGACGCCTGGGTGGACGAACACGTCGAGCGGGCCGTGGCTCACGGCTACGCGGCCTTCTGCCTCACGGTGGACACGGCGGTCTACAGCCGGCGCGAGCGTGATCTGGCCAAGCGCTTCGTCAAGCCGTGGCGGACGCGCGCGAGCGGCCACGAGTACCAGGCGGCCCTGAGCTGGGATCAGGTGAAGCGATTCAAGGACCGCCACAGCATCCCGTTGATCCTGAAAGGCATCGCGACGGCGGAGGACGCCGACCTCGCGTGCGAGCACGGCGTGGACATGATCTATGTTTCCAACCACGGCGGGCGTCAGCTCGACCACGGCCGTGGCACGCTGGAAGTCCTGCCCGAGGTCGTCGCGGCCGTGGGCGGGCGCGCGGCGGTGATGGTCGACGGCGGTTGCCTGCGCGGGACCGACGTGGTGAAGGCGATGGCACTCGGCGCCCAGGCCGTGGGCATCGGGCGCCTGGCTTGCATGGGACTGGCCGCCGCGGGCCAGGCCGGCCTCGTCAGGACGCTTGAGCTGCTGGAGGACGAGATCCGGATCTGCCTGGGGCTGCTCGGCGTCAACAACTACTCCATGCTCAACGCCTCGTATCTGCATCCGACCAGGCCCGTGGGCCCGGCCCACGCGACCAGCGCCTTCCCGCTGCTGGAGGAAGGCTACTAGCCGAGCGCCGCGCCACACCCCGAAGCGACTGCGGCTGTTGCCGGACGTTGGAGGGCCTGACGGTGAAAAAGATCTCGTCCAGCTCTGCGTTCTTCTACAAGAAGATCTTCCCCGCGCTATGGTTCGGGGGCTTGGCTTTTTTCGTGGTTGCCATCGCTCTCAGCGGGGCCCTTGAGAAAGACCCGATGGTTCTCGGGGCTCTCGTCATTCCGCTTGTGATGGCGGTCTTCGGCTTTTTGATAATGAAAAAGCTCGCGTGGGATCTGGTCGATGAAGTCTACGATTGTGGCGATTTCCTCTTGATCAAGAATCGAGGTGAGGAAGACCGAGTTGCGCTGTCGAGCATCATGAATGTCAGCGCATCGACGCTCATGAACCCACCGCGCATCACTCTGAGGCTGGTTTATTCGGGAAAATTTGGGAATGAGATCGCCTTTTCCCCGGTCCGCGGTTGGACACTTAATCCCTTCGCGAAGAACCAGGTCGCAGAGGATTTGATCGTGCGTGTCGACCAGGCGAGATCAAAGCGTCCGCGCTGAACCTGCGGCAGGCGCGCTATTCCTCCTGTTCGTTGTCTTGCGCCGTAGGTCTAAAGGTACACGGCCTTGAGCTGGGGGGCCGGGTAGCGCTCGCCCGCGGCGGCGCCGGCCGGCACCGCCTCGGCGAGCCGCTTGACCTCCTCCGCGCTCAGCTCGACCTCGACCGCGCCGACGTTCTCCTCCAGACGCGCCTTCCGC
>DASSSH010000342.1:0-11754 GCA_035708525.1 Candidatus Methylomirabilota bacterium | reverse complement strand
CTCCTCAACCCGCGCCCGAAGATCCAGCTGCTCCGCGAGACGCCGTCCACGGCCATGCTCGAGGGCGACAACGCCTTCGGCATGGTGGTCGCCCGGCGCGCGATGGAGATGGCGCTGGACAAGGCATCGCGCGCGGGGATCGCCTGCGTCACCGCGCGCAATGTCACCCATACGGGGATGATCGGCTTCTACCCGATGATGGCGGCGCGGCGGGGCTTCATCGGGCTGTCGTGCAACAATGGCCCCACCATCCTTCCGCCCTTCGGCGGCACCACGCCGACCCTGGCCACCAACCCGTTCAGCGTGGCCTTCCCCGCCGCCCGGGAAGATCCCATCGTGCTCGACATGGCGACCTCGATCGTGGCGGCGGGCAAGCTGCGCCAGGCCGCCAAGAAGGGCGCGCCGATCCCGGGGACCTGGGCTCTCGACCGGCGCGGCGTGCCCACCAGCGATCCGCGCGAGGCGATCTTCCACGGCTTTCTGCAGTGGGCGGGAGGCTACAAGGGCTTCGGGCTAGCGACGGTCGTCGAAGGGCTCAGCGGGGTGCTCTCGGGCGGCCTCTTCGGACGCGACGTGCCGGCCATGAAGACCTTCGGGAAGGAGCCGCTCGTGACGAGCGCCTTCTACATGGCCATCAACCCCGAGTGCTTCATGCCCCTCGACGAGTTCACATCGCGCGTGGACCGGCTGGTGCGCCACATCAAGTCGTCCAGGAAGGCGGCCGGCGTCAAGGAGGTCTACGTCGCGGGCGAAATCGAGTTCCGCAAGAAGGCCCAGCGACTGGCGGAGGGCATTCCCATGAGCGCCGTCGTCTACGAGGAGCTCCGCGCTCTCGCCGCCGAGCACGGCGTGGCTTTCGATCTGGGAGGGTGAGCCGGCCGGCCGCGCTCGAATCTGGCCTGCCGCCAGCCGACCTCCGCGCGGGCTACGGGAGCGTCGGCGTCATTGGAGCCTCGCGACGCGTTCGCTCCAATCTCAGACGGGCAGGCGCTCGTACATGCGGTGCACGTCGGCGCCATGGAAGCGCGCCACGTGGTTGGTCGGAGGCAGCGGCTCCGCGTAGAAGAACCCGGGCAGCTCGTCGTCCTTCTCCGTGAAGCCCGCGCGACGGTTGAACTCGCGCTCCAGGCGCAGCGTCTCGCCGCCCAAGGTGGCGAAGAAGTCTTTGGTCAGGCTGGTGCCGTGAGCCGCGTTGAGCGCGTTCGCCAGGAACTCCGTGTTGACCTCGGTGACGGTCCGCCCGAAGATGCACAAGCCGAGCGAGTCGGTTGCCGCCGCGTTGGTCTGCGCCGCGAGGCTCTGGCTGATGAGCGACTCGGCGTCCATCTCGCGCGTCTTGAGCCGCGGCAGGTTGCCGGCCGTGTGATCGGCGCCCTGAGCGGTGGCCATCATCGAGATACCGGTGGCCTCGACCACGCGTGGATCGTAGGCGCTGATGGCTTGCTTCTTGATGACGGGCACGCGCGGCACCTTGTAGTGCCCGCCGACGCGGGCCGTGCCCTGCGCCCAGAGCCGCCCCTTCTCCGTCCCTCTGCGGATCTCGGCCAGGCAGTCGGCCATGAACTTCACATCGCCGAAGGCGCCCAGTCCCGCCTCCATGAGCACGCCGAGCATCGCGCCGGTCTCGATCGTGTCCACTCCCAGGTCATTCGCGACGAAATTCAGCTGGGCAAGGTCGTCGGGCTCGGTGAGGCCGCAGTTCGACCCGAGCAGGCCGAGCGTCTCGTATTCCACGGGCGAGACCACTTCCTTGCCCTCGGCGTCGTGATAGACATTGCTGCATTGGATCACGCAGCCGGGCATACAGGCGTGGGTCTGCTCGCCCCCGCGCGAGGTGTTGAGCTGGCCGATGTAGTCGCCGCCCATCTTGAACTGCTCCCCGGCGGAAAGGTTGGCGAGCTGCCCGGCGCGGAAGTTGCGGACCGGCAGGCCGCCCATCTGGTTCTGGACATCGGCCATGCCCATCGTGCCGACCTTGGCGTAGAAGTTCTGCACGACGCCGTCCGCCTGGAGCATCTTGGCGTAGTCCTTGATGCTGGCGTTGACCTTCTTGGGCTCGTGGAACGGCGGGATCTTGTCCAGGTCGACCACGATGGCCTTGACCTTCTTGCTCCCCATGACGGCGCCCACACCGCCGCGCGCGGCAAGGCGCGAGGGCCGGCCGTCCTTGTCACTGAAGGCGATCCCGGCGATGAGCCCCTGGTACTCGCCGACCGGGCCGCAGAGGGCGATGGTGACCTTCTTGCCGTACCGCGCGTGCAGCAAGTCGTTCGCCTCGAAGTTGCCCTTGCCGAGATAGGGGGTGGCGTCATCGAACTCGATCCGGCCGTCCTTGGCGAAGTGGAGGACCACCCAGCCCGCCGCGACGCCGTGCAGGGTAAAGCCCGCGATCTTCTGCTGGCCGAGGCCGTAGCTGAACGTGCCGCCGCCGTTGGCTTCTTTGATACCCCCGGTCAGGGGGCTCCGGCAGCCCACGCTCGTGCGGTTGGCGTTGGAGAAGCTCGTCCCGGCGAACGGGCCGGCCGAGAAGATCAGCGGGTTTCGCGGCGACAAGGGGTTGACCGTGGCCGCCCCCAGCTCCAGCAGCGTCTTGGCGATGAGATAGCGGCCGGCCTTGACGACGGCCTCGCCTTCGAGCTCCCGCTTGGTGATTGTCCGGTCGTCCAGCCGAATGTCGTAGTACGTGCGCATCGAATGCTCCTCGTGCGATTTGAGTCGGCAACTCCCCGGTCGGAGCCCTGCCTAGTGTATCAGGAATGGGTGCGCGAGCGTAGCGCGGTCCCCACGGTGTAGGGGCAAGGAATCCGTTGACTCCGGGCATGGAAGCGATAGGCTTGATCGTGTTCCGATTCGCTCCAAGAAAGTCGACGACGCGCAACCACCCATCGACCAGGAGGAGGACGCCATGATGAAACGACTATTGATCGCCAGCGCCTCGATCCTCGTGCTGGTGACCGCTGCCACCGCCCGGCAGCCCCAGCCTGTTCAACTCGCGCAAGCGCCGGCCAGCGACCAGGCGCTCCCCAAGGGGTTTCAGGTCACCCCGGTGCTCAAGAGCAGCCAAACGGCCAGCCGGATGCCCCTCGAATACCCGAAGACCGGGAAGCCGGAAATCGTCTCCGTGGTCGGGGTGCTCGAGCCCGGAGGCCGGACGGCCTTGCATCAGCACCCGGTGCCCGTCTACGTCTATGTGCTGGAGGGTACCCTCACGGTCCAGGCCCAAGGAGGCGAGGCCCGGGAGTACAAGCCCGGGGAGGCCTTCCTCGAGGACGTGAACCACTGGCATCAGGCCTTCAACAAGGGCAGCGCGCCGGTGAAGATCCTGGTGGTCTTCCTTGGGGAGGAGGGCAAGCCCACGTCGGTCAACGCCAAGTAGCCACGGTCCGGGGTCAGGTAGACCTGACCCGCCTGGCGATGGCTGCGGATAAAATGCCGAGGCCAGGACGATGGAGCGAGGCCTCATCGAGGCGATCTGCACCGCAGAAGAGGCCGTATCCCGGGTGATCGGCCGGGACAGAAGACCGACCGGAATCTATCTGCGGCGAAGCCTCCGGGCCACGGCCATGCAGATCAGGCCGGAGCCGAGCAGAATCAGACTCGCGGGTGCCGGAACGCTCGGGCCGGGTCCCGCTCCGAGCAGGCCGTACTGGAGGTGGTCCACCTCGATGCCCCCAGAGGAGTTCGAGATGGAGATGGACGAAATACCGCCGGGATCGCTGCAGCCAAAGAAGCGATCCTCCGCGGTGGTGCCGGAGACCGACCCATCGGGAGATCCCGGGTCGGAGTAGCCCACGATGGTGCAGGGAGCGAGGGCGCCGCCCAGCCCGCTGGCAGAGAATGAGATCGTGCCAGCTCCATCTGTCCAGACGATGCCCACATGAGTCGGGAGCGCCCCCAGGATTGCTGCGCTGAACGTGAACGTAATGCCGGAAGCACCGCTGGATGAGAAGAAGGAATCGCCCAGGAGCCCTGAACCGTCAATTGCGCCGTCGTCAGCGTCCACCGAGTCGTGGATGCTCGGGCCAAAGACGACGCTCGTGACGCCGCCGGCCGAGGCGGTCACACCTGGAACGTTGAACAGATGATCCTCAAACGTTTCGAGGAAGAAATATGAGAACGACAGGGACTTGAACGGGCTATCCGCCCCACCGCAGCCCGCCGGCGCTGTCGCGGTGTCAAAACAGAGGTACGGGGTGGGTCCGAAAAGGGTTGTCGCTCCCACTGGCCCTACGGAGAGCAGAGTCACCGCAAGGGTGAACACCAGAACGGCCCGGCCGACCATAGGGCTTCTCCTTGGCAGGGTGTGCCCCCTGCCGACCGCTGGGTTCGGACGCGTCGAATACCTTGCCGTTATGCAGACAGGATCGTCCCCATCAGCAATTGCTGCGCCAGCGCGAGAAGGCGTTCTTTCCGGAGAGTTTTTCGACTTGGCCATTGAACGCAGGGCGCGATCTGTAAAGGAGACCGACACCAGCCTGGAATGGAGGTAAAGGGAGGGTGGCTTCAAGGCCTCCCTTGGCGGGGACCTCACTACTGGTTCAGCCGTCGCCGGAGGAAGCCGAGCAGCCCCTGGGGCATGAAGATGACCATGGCGGTGAAGATCAGGCCGACCGGGATCAGGTAGTACTCGGTGAAGAAGCGCGAGAAGCCCTCGCGCAGCAGTAGGAAGAAGGCGGCCCCGGCCACCGGGCCCACGAGTGTCCCCATCCCGCCCATCACGTTGAAGATCACCACCTCGCCCGAGATCAGGAAGAAGACGAAATCCGGCGCCGCGAACTTGTTCTGGATGGCGTAGAGCACGCCCGCCAGCCCGGCGAAGAGCCCCGAGAGCATCACCGCGACCATCTTGTAGCGCTCCACGGGGTAGCCGATGGCCCGGGTCCGCGGCTCGTTCTCCCGTATGGCCTGCAGCACCATCCCGAAGGGCGACCGGGTGATCCGCCGCAGCAGCAGGTAGGACAGCGTCACCACCACTAGCACGAACCAGTGCAGGGTCTCGGAGGTGAACGGAATGGAGAAGAGACCGGGGACGGCCAGCTCCGGGCGCTTGAAGTTCAGCCCGTTCTCGCCACCCGTCACGTCGGTCCAGGTGAAGATGATCACGTAGAAGATCTGGGAGAAGACCAGAGTCGTGATCGCAAAGTAGATGTCGCGCAGCCGCGTGGAGAAATAGGCGACGAACAGAGCGATACCGGCCGCCCCCACGAGGCCGTAGACGACGGCGAGCCAGAGGTTGGGCGGCTTCACGGTCAGCAGCGCGGCGGCCGCCCCGTACATGCCGAGGCCGAAGAAGGCCGAGTGGCCAAAGGAGACCATCCCGGTGTAGCCGATGAGGATGTCGGACGACATGGCCAGCAGGCCCCAGATCAGGATCTCCGTGACGAAGCGCCGCCAGAACTCGGGCAGCACCAGGGGCGCGGCGACGAGCAGCGCCAGGACAACCGCGAACCCAGTCCAGAAGCCGGCGGCGGAGCGGGACGTCATCTCGCCGTCGGAACGAAGAGGCCCGTGGGCCGGAAGAGCAAGGTGAGGATCAGCACGACGAAGGAGACGATGACCGCCTGGGCCGGGCTCACCCAGAGCGAGGCGTAGGCCTCGAGGAGGCTGATGAAGATCGAGGCCAGGATGGAGCCGCCCAGATTCCCCATGCCGCCCACCACGACCACGATGAAGGCCTTGAGCACCCAGTCGAGCCCCATGGCGTGGTTGACGCCGACCAGGGGGCCGAACAGCACGCCGCTGGCCGCGGCCATGCCGGCGCCGATCGCGAAGACCATGGTGTGGATGCGGGGCACCGGGATGCCCATGGCCGAGGCCATGATCCGGTCCTGGGTGGTCGCCCGGATCCAGATCCCGTACTTGCCGTACTTGAGGAACAGCCAGAGCGCCGTGATGATGGCCGCCGAGAGGACGGCGATCGCGATCCGATACCAGGGGTACTCGAGGTAGAAGAACCGGAAGTGGCCCGAGAACGGCTCCTGGATCTTGCGCGCCACCGGGCCGAACTGCCAGAGCGCGTAGTTCTGGAGCACCAGCGAGATGCCGAAGGTGGCGAGGATCGTCGTCAGCGGATCGCGGCCGAGCAGGGGGCGCAGGGTCGAGATCTGGATGGCGGCGCCCAGCAGCCCGACGGTCACCGAGGCGACGAGCAGCGCGATCCAGAAATCTCCGGTGCGCGCCAGCGTGAGCACGCCCACGTAGGCGCCCAGCATGAAGAGCTCGCCATGGGCGAAGTTGACGACGTCCATGATCCCGAAGATCAGGGTCAGCCCCGAGGCGACCAGGGCCAGGATCATGCCGGTGACGATCCCGTTGACCGTCTGGATCAGGATCTGATTGACGAGGAGCTCCACCGCTCAGACTCCCAGGTACTGGTGGATGACCGCGTGGTTGCGCTGCAGCTCGGCGGCTGGCGCGTGGTGACGGACGACGCCTTTCTCCATGATGTAGACGCGCTGGCTCGCATCGAGCGTGAGCGGGACGTTCTGCTCCACGAGCAGGATGGCGACGCCGTCCCGGTGGAGCACGTCGATGATCTCGCGGATCGCGGAGACCATGCGGGGCATGAGCCCTTCGGTCGGCTCGTCCAGGAGGATGATCTTGGGCTCGAGCATCATGGCGCGCGCGATCGCCAGCATCTGCTGCTCGCCGCCCGAGAGTGTCCCGCCGGCCTGGCTCCGCCGCTCCGCCAGTACCGGGAAGTGGGCATATATCTTCTCGAGGAGCGCCTGACGCCGCGCCTCCGTCATCCCGCGGCGGTCGAGGCCGGTGCGCAAGTTTTCCATGACGGTGAGGAGGCGGAAGATCCGGCGGTCCTCGGGCACGTAGGCGATGCCGAGATGGGCGAGGCGGTGGGGCGGTAGCCCGCCGATCTCCCGGCCGTCGAAGCGCACGCGGCCCTGCGAGGGGCGGACGAGTCCCATGATCGTCTTCAGCGTCGTGCTCTTGCCCACGCCGTTGCGGCCCAGCAGCCCCACGACCTCGCCCGGCCCCACCTCGAGCGAGACCCCATGCAGGATATGGGACTTGCCGTAGTAGGTGTGGACGTCCTCGAGAGTCAGGATCATGTCTTGAGGTAGACTTCCTGCACGCGCGCATTGGCCTGGATCTCGGCGGGCGTGCCCTCGGCGATGACCTCCCCGTAGTGCAGCACCGTGATGGTGCGCGCCAGCCCCATGACCACCTCCATGTCGTGCTCCACGATGAGGATGGTCAGCTCGCGGGCGATCCGCCGGATCAGCTCGACCGTGGCGTGGGTCTCGGCCACGCTCATGCCGGCCGTTGGCTCGTCGAGGCAGAGCAGGCGCGGCTCGGTCGCCAGGGCGATGCCGATTTCCAGGTTCCGCTGCTCGCCGTGGGAGAGGTTGGCGGCCAGCTCGTCCTCCTTGCCCCGGAGCCCGACCGCCTCCAGCACCGCCACCGCCCGATCCAGGATGTCACGGTAGGCGTCGTAGTGGGTGAGCAGGCTCCACGAGTGACGCCGCGACTGAGCGGCGATCCGCACGTTCTCCAGCGTCGTCGCGTTGGGCAGGATATTGGTGATCTGGTAGGAGCGGGCGATCGCCTTCTGCGAGATGCGGTGAGGCGGCAGGCCGGTGATGTCCTCGCCCGCGAAGCGGACGCGCCCCGCCGTGGGGCGGAGCACGCCGGTGATGCAGTTGAAGAGGGTGCTCTTGCCCGCGCCGTTGGGGCCGATGATGGCGCGGATCTCGCCCGCCGCGACGGCCAGGTCGACCTGGTTCAGCGCCGTGAGGCCGCCGAAGCGGATGGTCAGCGCTTCGGTACTGAGGAGGGGGGCGCCGCCCCCGCCCCTCACCCCTTCCTCTCTCCGCTCTCGGGAGAGGGTGGGGTGAGGGGGCGGTTGAGGCTGGTCAGTCGCCACTAGGCGAAGGTGCAGGCAGCGGGAGAGATAGTCTTTTCCTTTGGCACGACCTCGAGGATGTGGTGCTTGCCGCCCTTGATGTCGAAGATGAACTCGCGGAGGAAGGCCTGGTGGTCCGCCTTGCGGAGCGTCTTGTCGCCCTGGAAGAAGTCGTCGCTCTCCTTCATCTCCAGTCCTTCCAGCGCCTCGATGAGCTTCATGCTGTCCTCACGGCCCCGGAAGCCCGACTTCTGCATCCCGACCTTGAGGGCGTTCATAGCCTCGAAGTTGGATTGCACGTAACGGTCGGGCAGCGGACCCGAGGGATCGATCTGCTTGAGCCGCGCCACCGCCTCGTCGAAGAACTTCTTGTGGTGGGCCGTGTTGAGCGGCGGGTCCATCACGGGCAGGTAGCGGTTGATGCCGACGAAGCCCTCGATCTTGCTCCCGAGGGCCGGCAGGTTCGTGGATTCCGCGATGGCGCCGTCCCCCGCCCACTTGTACTTCTTGGTCAGGCCCAGATCGAAGGCCTGGTTGCCGATGGTCACGCCGTCCTTGCCGAAGAAGATGCCGAACAGCCCGTCGAAGCTGCCGGTGATTTTCGACAGGAACGGCGTCATGTCGGCCGTGCCCAGCGGGATGCCCGTCGTGTTCACGATCTCACCGCCCGCCTTCTTGATTTGCTCGGCATAGGCGTCCTTGGTGGACTGGCCCCAGGCATAGTCGGCGAAGGCGATGTGCCACTTCTTGCCCAGCTTGCCCACCAGGTAGGGGGCGAAGGCCACGGCCTGGGCAGGGGCGTAGTCGAAGGGACGGAAGGTGTAGCGGCTGCACTTGCTGGTCGTCATCGTCGTGTCGAGGCAGACGCCGACCATGTTGACGATCTTGTGCTCCTCCCAGACCGGCATGCAGGCCAGGCAGACATTGGAGAGGAAGCCGCCCTCGTGGGCGTCGACCTTGTCCTCGACCGCCATCTTCTCGGCCTTCCGCCGGCCGACATCGGGCTTGGACTCGTAGTCGCCGACCACCAGCTCGATCATCCGGCCGTTGACGCCGCCCGACTTGTTGATGCGGTCGACGGCCATCTGGGTGCCGACGAGCGCCGTCTTGCCTCCCGCCGCCGCGGCGCCGCTGAGCGGCTGGAGCGCCCCGATCTTCAGCGGCTTCGCCTGTCCGAAGGCGCTCCGCCACGGTGCCGGCACCATCATGCTGGCCCCGAGCGCGCCGGCGGCGGCGACTCCGACGCCGAGCAGCCGGCGACGCGTCAGCTTGCCGCTGTACCAGAAGCCCTCATCTTTCGCCCACGGCTCTTCTTTCCAGTCCTGCGCCATGTCGAGCCCTCCTTAGGGTGGCCCCTCACCTTGATCCTCTCCCCCACCGGGGGAGAGGGGAGGGTGAGGGGGGTTAGTCTTTCCGCTGGGCCACCGCCTCGAGCGCCTGCTCGAAGACCTCGATCGTCCGCCGGACTTCCTCCTCCCCGTGCGCCAGCGACACGTAGAACTTCGCGGCGGCCTTGACGACGCCGCGGCGGATCATCGCCTGGGTGAAGGCCGAGTGAAGCGCGCGATCCGCAGTGAGCGTGGCGCGGTAGTCCGTGATTGGCCGATCGGTGAAGTAGATCTCGAAGACCGGTGCCTCGCCAGCGACCTGGGCGGTGAGCCCCACCTTCCGGGCGGCCGCCGCGAGCCCTGACTTGAGCCGCGCCCCGGTCGCGAAGAGCCGCTCGTACTGGCCCGGCTTCCTCAGCTCGGTCAGGGTCGCGAGCCCCGCGGCAGCCGCGATCGGGTTGCCGTTCAGCGTGCCGGCCTGGAGCACCATCTCGCCCGTGGCTTCCAGCTCCTGGGAGAAGTGCCGCATCAGCTCCGCGCGCCCCACCACGGCGGCCAGCGGGAAGCCGCCGCCGATGATCTTGCCGAGCGCGCAGAGGTCGGGGACGACGCCGTAGTACTCCTGGGCGCCGCCCCACGCGAAGCGGAAGCCGGTGACGATCTCGTCGAAGACGAGCGGGATCCCGTGTCGCGCGGTGACTTGCCTCACGCCCTGGAGGAAGGAGCGGTCGGGCACGATCAGCCGCTGGAAGGGCTCCATGATCACCGCGGCCAGATCCTCGCGGTGCGCCTCGATGATGGCCTCGGTCTCGGCCAGGTCGTTGAACGGCGCGATCAGGACCTGCTCCTGGATGACGTGGGGAATGCCGGCCGAGTCCGGGGTGGGGGCGGGCCAGGCCTTGGGGGACCGCGGACCGACGCTCATCAGGGAGTAGTCATGAGTTCCGTGGAAGCCGCCCTCGAACTTGAGGATCTTGTCGCGCTTGCGATAGGCGCGGGCCAGCCTCAGCGCGAAGAACGTGGCCTCGCTCCCCGAGGAGCAGAAGCGGATCTGCTCGGCGCAGGGTACGGCCTGGCAGATGAGCTCGGCCAGCGCCAGGGTGGGTTCGGAGAGCTGGAAGTAAGTCGTGCCCTTGCTGAGTTGGGACTCGACCGCATTGACGACGGCCGGATGGGCGTGTCCCAGCACCAGAGGGCCCGAGCCAAGGATGTAGTCGATGTACTCGCGGCCCGAATGGTCGTACAGCCTCGCGCCCTTGGCCTCCTTGACGATGAAGGCCAGCTCCTGCGGGGCATAGTAGCCGCCGAGCACGCCGCCGGGGAGCAGGCGCAGGGCCTTCTGGAGCAGCGCGTCTTCTTCGGGGCTACGACCGGCTGGGGCTGGCATCAAGCCTCGCTCGCGTCTGAAAAGATGGAAACTTATACCGCACGCGGCCGCCGCGCGCAAGGGGCGGCCCCGTCACGAGGCCGTAGCCCGCTACTTGGGCAGGGTGTCGGCGCCGGCCTTGGCGACCTGTTCGTCCTGCGGGCTCGTGCCTCCGCTCACGCCGATGGCGCCGATGATCTTGCCGCCGGCCATGAGCGGGATGCCGCCCTCGAGGGGAACCGCGCCATGCACCCCCAGGACGGCCTGGCGGCCCGCGGCGAGCCCATCCGACCACACCTTGGTCGGGCGCTTGAAGGCCGCCGCGCTGCGCGCTTTCTCGATGGCGATCCGCACACTGCCGGTCTGGGCCTCGTCCATGCGCTGGAGATAGAGGAGGTGTCCGCCCTCGTCCACGATGGCGATCACCTCGGCCACGTTGATCTTCTTGGCTTCGGCCTCCGCGGCGGCCGCCACTCGCTTGGCGGCCTCGAGCGTGAGCGCCTTCTTGTCCACGAGCTGGGCCGAAGCCAGCATCGGGGCCGCGAGCAGGGCGATGACGGCCAGGGTGACCGCGAATCTGCGCGTTGCGAGCATGGGCGATTCCTCCGTGAGCGGACGGTTCGCTAGATGAGCAGGCCGGCGGCGCGAAGCGCCAGCCGGATCCGATGGCGCTCGTCCTCCGAGACCGGCGTGAGAGGCGGCCGCACATGGGCGGCGGGGATGCGGCCGAGCAGGACGAGCGCCTCCTTCATCCGGTTGTGCATGTCCACGAACGGCGGCGCGTAGAAGACGTTGACCAGCGGAGTGAGGCGGTCGTTGATGCGCTGGGCCTCGTCGAGATCGCCCGACCGGACCGCCTCGAAGAGGGCCGCCTGCAGGTCGGCGGCCACGCTGCCCATGCCCGAGATGCAGCCGTCGGCGCCCAGGAGAAAGCTGGCCATGAGCGACATGGTGAACGAGGAGAGCATCGCCACCGAACGGCCGCTCGCCCGGAGCGCGCGCAGATTGCGCTCGTAGGCCACGATGTCGTTGGACCAGTCCTTGACGGCCGCCACCGCGGGAATCTTGCAGAGCTCGCCCAGGGTCTCGGGGCTGTAGCCGATCCCGGAGGCGGGCGGATACTCGAAGACCACGAGCGGCAGGTCCACCCCGTCGGCCAGGATCTGGAAGTGGCGCAGCACCATCTCGGGCTTGACCTG
>DASSSH010000341.1:0-22386 GCA_035708525.1 Candidatus Methylomirabilota bacterium | reverse complement strand
ACCGCGATGAAGGCCGAGAGCCGCAGCGCAAAGCGCAGCGTCACGCGGAGCGCCTCGGTTTCGCCGCGCGCGGCCTGAGCCGACATGCTCGGCAGCACAGCCGTCGCCAGCGCGATACCGAACACTCCCAGCGGAAACTCCATGACGCGATCGGCGTAGTAGAGGTACGAGACCGTCCCCGTCCTCAGCAGCGAGGCCAACAGCGTGTTGACCACCACCGTGACCTGCACGGCGGCGAGCGCAAACACCGCAGGCCAGAGCCGATGCGCCACCTCGGCGACGGCCGGGTGACGCCACTCGGTGGACGGACGCATGGGAACGCCCAACCGTCGGAGCTCCGGCACCTGCACCAGCAGCTGCCCGACCCCGCCCACGAGCACGCCCACCGCCAGCGACAGGATCGGGGGCGACACATGGCCCGCCAGGAGGAACACGCCCGCGATCATCCCGACGTTGACCACCGCCGGACCGAGGGCGGCGGTGAAGAAGCGGTGGTGGGCGTTGAGCGCTCCCATGGCCAGCGCCGCGAGCCCGACCAGCACGAGATAGGGGAACATCAGTCGCGTCAGCCGCACCGCGAGCTGGTAGAGCCCGACATCAGCCATCCATCCGGGCGCCATGATCGCGACGATCCACGGCGCCAGCAGCATGCCCAGCGCCGAGACCGCGCAGAGCGCCACGAGGGCCGCGCCGCTCACGGCGCGCGCCGTCCGACCGAAGGATTCCCGTCCGCCGCGCGCGAGCGTCTCGCTGAAGACGGGGATGATGGCGGTCGAGAGCGCGCCCTCCGCCAGCAGTCGCCGGAGCAGGTTCGGGATCCGGAACGCCACGAAGAAGGCGTCGGTCACGGGGCCGGCGCCGAAGGCCCGCGCCACCACCATGTCGCGGGCGAAGCCGAGCAGGCGGCTGGCCAGCGTCGCCAGCCCGATGGTGCCCACGGCGCTCACCACGCCGCGCTGCACGCCCTCGTGCGCGTCGCTCACGGCGACAAACTCCTTGACAGCCGTGCACCCCGACGGTAAGGTCGTGTGTCGCTCAACTCTCGATCGCCAAGAGGAGAAGGTCCGTGGCCAATACCCGGTCCGCGATCAAGCGGATACGACAGAACGAGAAGCGGCGGCAGCGCAACCGCGCTGTCCGCAGCACCATCCGCACCGCTGTGAAGACGGCGCGCGCCGCGGTGGCCGACAAGTCGGCCGAGTCGAAGGCCGTGGTGCTCGACGCCATTCGCGCCCTCGATCGCGCCGTCAGCCAAGGCGTCATCCATCGCAACACCGCCGCTCGCAAGAAGTCCGCGCTGGCCCGCAGGCTGAACGCCCTCGCCTGATCCGCCGGGAGCTCACCGCCGCTTCACCCGCGCGGAGAGGCGCCCGATCGCGGCGATGGCCGCGTCCCGCGCGATCTCGCCGCCGCGTTCCCCGTAGAGGCTGGCGCAGGCGATGTAGCCGGGCTGGCGGTAGTGCTCGGGCGCCAGGAAATAGCCGAGGTAGTCGTTGGTCACACCCGCCACGAAGGTCTGAGCGAACGATCCCCGGCCCGCGACCTTCACCTCGAGGCCGAGCCGCGTCTCGAGCTCACCGGGGATCGTGACCCACGCCGACCGGCCGATGCCCACCGCCGCCACCTCACCCACCGACGGGAGCACCGGAGAGAGCCCCAGCACGACCCCTGCCGGCACCCAGCGCCCGAGACAGTTCCTCAGCGAGACCGCAGGCGCTCCGAACGGGATACGCTCGGTCACGGCGGCCAGGCGCCCGTCCGGATCGGCCCGGGCGCGGCGCCAGGCTTCGAGCGCGCCGCCGGCCAGCGCCTCTCCGGCCGCCTTCACGCCGGCCCACCCCCGGTAGCGGGGACTCACGTCGCCCACCGCGCCGTTGACGAACAGCGCCGGCACCCCCAGGGCGCGCTCGAGCCGCGCTCCCGCGTCCGCCATCAGGTCGCCGGACAGCAGGAAGTTCTCCCGCCCGAGCGCGGTGCCGTGGATCGCGTAGTTCCACAGCATCGCCACGGGGCTGCCGTCGAGCGCGACCACTTTCAGCACGCCCAGCTCCGGGTCCAGCGCGCCGCTCACGCGGCTCTTGGTGATGCCGGTCACCTCCGCGCGTCCCGTCCCGACCGCGGCGGGGCGCCGCCGGGCCGCCGCGTCGCGCGCGGCACGCTCCAGCCCGTCGACAATGCGCGCGCGCACGACGGGCGAGAGTCGGTCCACGGCCACGAACGCGAACAGGGCCGACTCGGCATACGCGCCGGGCCCCGAGTGGGTGTGGGAGGCCGAGAGGAGGAGCGTCGTGGGCTTCCAGGCCTCCCGCGCGAGGCGATCGTTGAGCGCGGCCACGAGGCTCGGGTCGATGCCCACGAGATCGACGCTGAGCCAGAGCACCCGCGTGGGGCCGGACTCGAGCACGAGGGCGCGCACGGTGAGCGGATCGTGGACGCCGCTCGAGGGTCGGAACCAGAAGGCGTCGGCATGGCGGCCGAGCACGTCCGGGAACCATGCCCGGCGCGGGAAGCCCCCGTACCCGGCCAGCGGCGTGTCCGGTGGGAGCGCCACGGTCACCGCCGCTGCTCCTGCTCTCAGCGGAGCCGCCGCGGCCGATCCCGCCCCAGCCACCGCGACGACGGACAGCCAGGCGAGCAGGGCCCGGCGCGCGTGCGCCCTCACGCCGCGCACAGATCGGCGATGAGCAGGGAGAGCTCGGAGCGCGGGGCGCCGCCCAGCTTGAGTCGTCGCTCGGTGTCCCAGCACCGGCGGAGCTGACGCGCCCCCGCGCCGGGACCCAGCGCCCGGGCGCGCTCGACGAGCGCGGCCGCGGCGGCGGGCGGGCGCCGCAACCCGCGCGCGATATCCTCGGGCGCGCGCCCGCGGCGCAGGGCCTCGGCGGCCTGCCAGGCCGCGCGGACCTCGCGCGCCAGCATCCCCAACACGCCCAGCGGATCCTCGCCGGCATTGAGGAGCGCCTCCAGCAGCGCCAGCGCGGTCGCGACATCCCGCCGCACCAGCGCCCGGGTCAGCTCGAAGATCCCGTGCAGGCGGTGCTCGCCCGCGACCGCCCGCACTTCGGCGACGCCGACGCGTCGGTTCTGGGCGCCTCCGACCAGGGCGCACTTCTCGACCTCCCCGAGGAGCTGGGTGAGATCGTCGCCCGACAGCTCGACGAGGAGCGACGCGGCGTCCTCGCTCAGCTCGAAGCCGTCGGCCTGCGCGCGCGCCCTCAGCCACCCGACCAGCTGCCGACCCGCCGGGGGCAGCACGGCGACGACGGCGGCCGCCGGCAGCGCCTTGAGCAGCCAGTGGGAGGCGTCGAGGATCTCGTCGGCCAGGAGCAGCAGCGCGGTCGAAGGATTCGGCGACGTGACATACGCGGCGAGAGGCTCGCCTTGTCTCGCGCTCAGGCCGTCGGCGCCACGGGCCACGACCAGGCGGCGAGCGCCGGTCCAGGGCAGCATGAGGGCCGCCTGCACGATCGCTTCGGCTCCCGCCTCGCGGGCGTCGAAGATCTCCCGCGACAGCGTCAGCGCCGAGGGGTCAGGAAACAGCGCGCGGGAGAGCGTCGTGATCGCGTCGGCCAGGAGGAAGGGCTCCGGGCCGTGCAGGAGGGCCACGGGCGGCACCTGTCCCGCCTCCACCGCCCTGAGAAAGCCCGTGTAGTCCACTCGCTAGAACCGGTCCACCACCTGGGTGACCACCTTGCGTCCGATCTCGTCCGCCGCCTGGCGCACGGCCCCCTCCTCCCGACTGAGGGTGTCGGAGACCTGACCCACCACCCGGAAGTCGGACACCTCGCTGAGGCCTTCCTCGCGCCACAGCATGGTGTTGTTGCGGATGTCACGGAACTGGATGTTGAGCACCACCCGCAGCCGGTACTCGCGGGTGTTGAGGCGCTGGTCGAAGGACAGCGGCTCGATGCTGTAGCCGACAATCTCGCCGTCCAGGATGGAATCGGCCTGGCCCGCGGCCACCACCTTGAGCCGACCGTTGGTCGCGAAGGCGTCGACCACCGCCGAGGTGATCCCGTTCTCGACGGCGGGCACCTGGGTCCGATTCCGGAAGATCGGCACCGCGACGGTCTTGATGTGGTCCGGCAGGCTGCCGCGAAAGCTGTAGCCGCAGCCGGCGAGCACCGTCGCGGCGATCGTGAGGGCGACCAGGCGGCGCGCGGGGGCGGTCACGTCAGGCCCGGGTCACGATGTTGACGAGCCGGCCCGGCACGACGACGACCTTCGCCACCTTGCGGCCGTCCAGCCACTGCCTGACCTTCGCGTCGGCCAGCGCCTGTTCCCGGACCTGAGCCTCGGAGGCGTGGACGTCGACGGTGAGGTGGCTGCGGACCCTGCCGTCCACCTGCACGACGATCTGGATCTCCTCGCGCTGGAGCGCGTCGGGGTCGGCCGCCGGCCACGGCTCCCTGAAGAGGCTCCGCCGATGACCGAGCGTCGCCCACAGCTCCTCGGCGATGTGCGGGCAGACAGGCCCCAGAAGCAGGAGCGTGGTCTCCACCGCCTCGCGAAGCAGCCCAGCGCGCTCGGTCCGCGTCACGGTGTCCAGGGATGCCCGCTCGAAGTCGTGCAGCGCGTTCACGAGCTCCATCACGGCGCTGATGGCCGTGTTGAAGTGGAACTCCCGCTCGATGTCGGGCGTGACCCGCGCGATCGTCTCGTGGATCGCGCGCCGGAAGGCGCGCCCCTCGGCGGACAGGCTCACGGGCTCCACCCGGGCGGCTGACTGGATCTCGGCCGCATGGGTGTGGACGAAGCGCCAGACGCGGTTGAGGAAGCGGGCAGCGCCTTCCACCCCGCTCTCCTTCCAGTCCAGGTCTTTCTCCGGCGGCGCGGCGAAGAGCATGAACAGCCGCGTGGCGTCGGCGCCGAAGCGGCGGATCATGTCGTCCGGGTCCACGACATTGCCCTTGGACTTGGACATCTTGGCTCCGTCCTTGACGACCATGCCCTGGGAGAGCAGGGCCAGGAACGGCTCGTCGACCTTGATCAACCCCAGATCGCGGAGGACCTTGGTGTAGAAGCGCGCGTACAGCAGGTGCAGGACCGCGTGCTCGATTCCGCCGATGTACTGGTCCACGGGCATCCAGTACTCGGCCGCCGTGCGGTCGAACATCCCCTGGTCGTAGTGGGGTGAGCAGTAGCGGAGGAAGTACCACGAGGACTCCACGAAGGTGTCCATGGTGTCCGTGTCGCGCCGGGCCCGCCCGCCGCACTTGGGGCACTTGGCATTGACGAAGCTCGCCACGCTGGCCAGCGGCGAGCCGCCCTTGCCGCTGATCTGCACATCCTGGGGCAGCACGACCGGCAGGTTCTCCTCCCGCTCCGGCACCATGCCGCAGCTCGAGCAGTAGAGGATGGGGATCGGCGCCCCCCAGTAACGCTGGCGGCTGATCCCCCAGTCGCGCAAGCGGTAGTTGATCGTGGCCCGTCCGATGCCCTGGGCCACGAGCCAGTCGATCGCCTTGCGCTTGGCCTCCTCTACCGTGAGCCCATCGAGGAAGCCCGAGTTGATCTTCACGCCGTCGCCCGTGTAGGCCTGATTCTCTTCCCACCCCGCGGGTCGCTTCACGGTCGGCACGATGTCCAGGCCGTGCTGCTTGGCGAACTCCCAGTCGCGCTGGTCCTCGGCGGGAACGGCCATGATGGCCCCGGTGCCGTAGCCCATGAGCACATAGTCGGCCAGGAAGAGCGGGATCGCCTTGCCGTTGAACGGGTTGACCGCGCGGGCGGTGAGCCGCAGCCCGCGTTTGGGGCGGTCCGTCGCGAGCCGCTCGATCTCGGATTCGAGGGCGACCTCCCGGCGGAACGCGGCGACCTTCGCCCGCTCGTCCGCGTCGGTGACGAGGCCGTCCACGAGCGGGTGCTCGGGGGCCAGCACGGCGTACGTCATGCCGAACGAGGTGTCGGGACGCGTGGTGAAGATGGTGATCTTGAGGTCCGCGCGGCCGGCCACCGGCAGGTCGAACTCGGCGCCCTCGCTGCGCCCGATCCAGTTGCGCTGCATCGTCAGCACGCGCTCGGGCCAGCCGGGCAGCCGATCGCACCACGCGAGCAGCTCGTCGGCGTAATTCGTGATCCGGAAGAACCAGCCGTCGACCTCCTTGGTCTCCACCGGCGAGTCGCAGCGCCAGCAGCGCCCGGCCTCCACCTGCTCGTTGGCGAGGACGGTCTGGCACGACGGACACCAGTTCACCCGCGAGCGCTCCTTGTACGCGAGGCCGCGCTCGAACATGCGGATGAAGATGAGCTGCTCCCAGCGGTAGTAGCCCGGGTCACAGGTGGCCAGCTCCCGGTCCCAGTCGTACGACATACCCAGCCGGCGGAGCTGGGTCTTCATATTCCGGATGTTCTCGTAGGTCCACACGGCGGGGTGGACGCCGTTGTCGATGGCCGCGTTCTCCGCCGGCAGACCGAAGGCGTCCCACCCCATGGGGTGAAGCACGTTGAAGCCCCGCATCCATTTGAACCGGGCCAGGAGATCCCCGATCGTGTACACGCGGACGTGGCCCATGTGGATGCGGCCGGACGGGTACGGGAACATCTCGAGGCAGTAGTACTTCGGCCGTCCCGGGCTCTCGACCACCGCGAACTGCTTGGAGTCCTCCCAGGCCCGCTGCCACTTGGCCTCGATCTCAGGGAAGGGGTAACGGTCCTGGCGGTCGTCCGGTGACATATTGGGCTGAATTTTACGACACTTAGCTGGGGGAGGCAAGAAACGCCCCCGGGGGTGGACCGACTGCCCCCGGGGGCCCAATCCCTTTTACTTCATCTTCAGCTGGAGGTTGATCGCCGCGGCGGCCTCCTGGGCCTTCTTCACCGAGTCGGCGTGCTTGCCAGCGTCGTGCAGCGTCTTGGCCTCGTTGGCCAGCGCCACCGCCTTCTTGGACGCGTCGTCGGTCTTTCCGGCGGTCGCATCCATGATCTGCTTGATCAGCAGCGGGCACTGGTTGGCCAGCGCCGGCCCCGCCAGCAGACCTACCATCGCGAGAGCCATCACGAATTTCTTCATGAGTTCACCTCCTTTCGCAGGGATTTACGTCCTGGCTAACTGCTCGGCCGGTCGGAAGGTTCCCCTGCCCCGGCTGGCGGATGGAAGAAGTCGTAGATGCGCTGGGCCAGCTTGGGAGTGACTTTCGGCACCGATGCCAACTCCGCCACCGAGGCCTCGCGCACGCCCTTGGCCGAGCCCAGGGACCTCAGCAGGCTCGTCCGCAGCGTTGGCCCCACGCCGGGGATCTGGTCGAGCACCGAGGCGATGGTGCGGCGGGTCCGCAGTTTCTTGTGATAGGTGATCGCGAAGCGGTGGGCTTCGTCGCGCATCTTCTGAAGCGCCTGGAGCGCCGGCGAGCCCATGTCCAGGACCAGGGGCTGCAGCCGCTCGGGGACGTAGACCTCCTCGGCGCGCTTGGCCAGCGCCGCGATCGGCAGATAGTCGAGCCCGAGGGCCTCCAGGGCCTTGATGCCCGCGTTGAGCTGGCCGCGCCCGCCGTCGAGCACGACGAGGTCCGGCAGCACTCCGCCGGTCTCCAGCGCTTTGCCGTACCGGCGACTGAGCACCTCCTGCATGGCGGCGAAGTCGTCCGTGCCGGTCACGGTGCGTATCTTGTATCGCTTGTAGTCGTCCCGCTTCATATCCCCGTCCACCCAGACGACCATGGAGGCGACGGTCTCACGGCCCTGGGTCGTCGAGATGTCGAAGGTCTCGACGCGGTGGGGCAGCCCCGGCAGGCTCAGCGCGCGCTGGAGATCCTCCAGGACGACCTGCTGGCGGCTGCCGCGCGCGAGCAGATGGCTCTGGAGCGCGAGCGCCGCGTTCTCCTCCGCCATGGCCACGAGCTCGCGCTTGCGGCCCCGCTGAGGGGCCAGCAGCTCGACCCGGCCGCCCCGGCGCTGGCTCAGCCACTCCGTGGTGAGCTCGGCCTCGGGCAGCGCTTCGGACAGGACGATCTCCGGCGGCGGCGTGACGTCGCGCACGTAGAACTGCCTCACGAAGGCGGAGAGGATATCCCCGTCGGTCCAGCCGGCAACCCGGTCGAAGAAGAACGACTCGCGCCCCAGCAACCGGCCCTTGCGCACGAAGAACAGCTGGACGCAGGCCTCGGAGCCCTGCCGGACGACACCCAGGATGTCGGTGTCGGCTTCATCGGTGGAGATCATCTGCTGCCGCTCCCGCACTGTGTTGAGCGCCTGGATGCGGTCGCGCAGCGCCGCGGCACGCTCGAACTTCTCTTCCGTGGCGGCGGCTTCCATCTCGCGGGTGAGCTCGGCCGCGAGGTCGTCGTTGCGGCCCTCGAGGAAGCGCTCCACCTCCCGCACCGTCTTCCCGTAGCCTTCCCGCGTCTCCCATCCGGTGCATGGGGCGTTGCAGCGGTGGATGTAGTACTGCAGGCAGGGGCGCGGCAGCTTGCCGTCGATCTTGATCCGGCAGGTGCGCAGCGGGAAGAGCTGGCGCACCAGGCGCAGCGTCTCCCGCATGGCGGTGGCCGGGTAGAAGGGCCCGAAGTAGGCGGCGCCGTCCTGCTGCACCCGCCGCGCGACGACCAGGCGTGGGAAGTCCTCGTTGGTCGTGAGCTTGAGGAAGGGGTAGTGCTTGTCGTCCCGCAGGATGATGTTGTAGCGGGGCCGGTGCTTCTTGACCAGGGTCGACTCGAGGATCAGCGCCTCGAGCTCGTTGCCCGTGACGATGTACTCGAGGTCCCGGATCTGGCCCACCAAGGCCTCGGTCTTCGGATCCCGCGCCCGGGAGTCCTGGAAATAAGAGCGGACCCGGCTCCGCAGGGAGGCGGCCTTGCCGATATAGATGGTCTGCGCCTTGGCGTCCTTGTAGAGGTAGACGCCCGGGCGGTCCGGAACCTGGGCGACCTTGTCATCGAGTGTCACGGTCGCCCCCGTCGCCTCACGCCGCGCGCAGCAGCGTCAGCGCCAGCAGCGCCAGCGCCAAGCCAGCCGGCACCAGCACGCTCCAGCGGAGCGCCCGCTCGACCCGCCGCAGCCCAGGCGGCCTCGGGCGCCCCGGGCGCGGCGGATTCAGCCAGGCCAGCAGCTTGGAGAGAACGAACAGCGCCGCCGCCAGCGCCCCGAAGAGGATCAGCACCCATTTGAAGAGCATGCCCCGGGACTCAGCGTACCCCGAGATCGGTCTTCTTGAGCGCCCGGATGCGGTCCCGGAGCTCGGCGGCCCGCTCGAAGTCCAGGCGCTTGGCCGCCTCCTTCATGGCCGCTTCCAGCTCGGCCACGTGGGCGGCCAGCGCGGCCGCGCTCTCCCACCGCGCCTCGGGCTCCCGGACCACCTCGACCGTGTAGTAGTCGTGTTCCGGCACGCTCTCGAGCAGATCGCGGATGGACTTGCGGATCGATTCCGGGGTGATGCCGTGGCTCCGGTTGTACTCCTGCTGGATGACCCGGCGCCGCTCGGTCTCGGCGATCGCCTCCCGCATCGAGCCGGTGATCTGGTCGGCGTACATGATCACCTCACCGTTGACGTGCCGGGCCGCGCGGCCGGCGGTCTGGATCAGCGAGGTCGCCGACCGCAGGTACCCTTCCTTGTCGGCGTCGAGGACCGCGACCAGCGAGACTTCGGGGAGGTCCAGTCCCTCGCGCAGCAGGTTGATGCCGATCAGCGCGTCGAACTTGCCGAGCCGCAGGTCGCGAATCACCGCGACGCGCTCGAGGGTGTCGATGTCCGAATGCAAGTAGCGCACGCGCAGCCCGCTCTGCTGGTAGTATTCGGTCAGGTCCTCCGCCATCCGCTTCGTCAGCGTGGTGATGAGCACGCGCTCGTCGCGCTCGGCCCGGGCGCGGACCTCGGCCATGAGGTCGTCCACCTGGGCGCCCGCCGGCCGCACGGTGATCTTGGGGTCCATGAGGCCCGTCGGCCGGATGATCTGCTCGGCGATCGTTCCACCTTCCCAGGGCTGTCCGGGTCCCGTCCGCGTCGCGCCCGCCCTGTCCAGCTCGTAGGGCCCGGGCGTCGCCGACACGTAGAGCGTCTGGGGCACGAGCCGCGTGAACTCCTCGAACGTGAGCGGCCGGTTGTCGAACGCCGAAGGCAGCCGGAACCCGTACTCGACGAGCGGCTCCTTGCGCGAGCGATCCCCCGGATACATGCCCCGGATCTGCGGAACGGTGACGTGGGACTCATCGATGATGACAAGGGTGTCCTTCGGCAGGTAGTCCATGAGCGTGGGCGGGTTCTGCCCCGGCTTGCGCCCCGACAGGTGGCGCGAGTAGTTCTCGATGCCGTGGCAGTACCCGATCTCGCGGAGCATCTCCATGTCGAACAGCGTCCGCTGCTCTAGGCGCTGGGCCTCCAGGAGCCGCCCGCGTGCCCGCAGGAAGCGCAGGCGCTCTCCGAGCTCCTCGTGAATGCCCTGGAGCGCCCGCTCCAGCTGGGCCGCCGGGGTGACGTAGTGGCTCGCAGGATAGACGCGCGCCTCTTCGACGATGCCCGTCGTAGTCCCGCGCAGGGGGTCGAGTGACATCAGCCGCTCCACGCTGTCGCCCCAGAACTCCACGCGCAGCGCCGCACCCTCGGCGGCCGCGGGAAAGACCTCCACCACGTCGCCCCGCACCCGGAACGTCCCCCGCCGAAAATCGTAGTCGTTGCGCTCGTACTGCACCGCGACCAGCGCGCGGATCAGAGCGTCGCGCTCCATCGTCTGTCCGGCCCGGAGCGCGACGTGCATGCCGTGATAGGTCTCGGGCTCGCCGATGCCGTAGATGCATGACACCGACACGACCACGACCACGTCCCGCCGCTCGAACAGCGACGTGGTCGCCGAGTGCCGCATCCGATCGATCTCGTCGTTCACCAGCGCGTCCTTCTCGATGTAGGTGTCCGACTGCGGGATGTAGGCCTCCGGCTGGTAGTAATCGTAGTACGAGACGAAGTACTCGACGGCGTTCTCGGGGAAGAAGGCCTTGAACTCACTGTACAGCTGGGCCGCCAGGGTCTTGTTGGGGGAGATCACGAGCGCGGGCCGGCCGAGGCGCGCGATGACGTTGGCGAGCGTGAAGGTCTTGCCGCTGCCGGTGATGCCCAGCAGGACGCAGTGCGGCCGCCCGTCGCCCACCAGCGCGACGAGACGCTCGATGGCGCGGGGCTGGTCCCCCGACGGGGCGAACTCCGAGGAGAGCTTGAACAACGAACTCAGGGTGTCGAGGGAACGGCCACCAGGTACTTTCGCCACGAATCCAGGAAGGACGTGGCGTGTGGGTGTCTCAGCAGGTGCACCGAAAAGAGGAACTGCGGGTGCACGGGCTCGCGAATCAGCCGCAATCGGGCCTCTTCGAGCGTGCGGTTGCCCTTGAGCAGATTGCAGCGTAGGCACGCCGCCACGACGTTGGTCCAGGTCGTCTGCCCTCCGCGCGAGCGCGGGACGACATGGTCCACGGTCAGCTTCTCCCCCCGTCGGCGGCAGTACTGGCAGGTGTAGCCGTCGCGACGGAGGATGTTCTTCTTGTTGAAGGCGACTCGCTCGAGGAACGGCTTGCGAATGTAGATCGCGAGGCGGATCACCGAGGGCAGGTGAAAGCTGCGTGACGGCGATCGGATCACCCGGGGGGAGGCTTCGACGCTCTCGGCCTTCCCCGCCAGCAGGAGCGTGATGGCCCGCTTCGCGTTGGTGAAGTGCAGCGGCTCGTAAGTGTAATTGAGAACGAGGACCGCTATTTCATCCATGTTACCCGGTAAGCATAGACGCCGCGCGCGCGCCTGTCAACTTCACCCCTAGACAAGCACGCGCCACATGATCGGACCGCAGCCCGCCATGAGGACGAACAGCACGAGGGCGTAGATGGGCGTCCACCAAATGAGGAACGCCAAGACCAGCAGCAGGAGCAGGCAGAGCAGGTAGAAGCGCACCTCGCGACGGTCCACCCAGCCGCCTTCCCCGATCAGCATCGTGAAGCGATTCAGGAGATAGATGGGGGCGTACAGCAGAAAGAAGGTGACGGTCACCGCCGAGAGCCCCAGGACTCCCAGCACGCCGAAGACGATGGCCAGAACGACGATGCGGAGGGGAGAGCCACCGGGATCTTCGATCAGGACATGCGGAAGATACTCCGGATGGAAGATGTACAGCAGCAAGCCGAGCGACACCAGTGGCAGCAGGACCTCCAGCCAGCGCCGAACCACGGATTCAGGGATGATTCCCATGCCCAGCCCCCCGCCCCAGAAGGCGCCGCGAGTTCCCCGCCGCGTTCGCCCGGCCCGTTGCCTACCTCAGCACACGGTGGCCCGCGCTGTCAACAAACCGGGCGCGGGCACGCCTGCGATCACGCGTTCAGGATTTCCCAGAGGATCCCCTCGCGCAGGCCGCGGTCGCTCACCACGAGCGCGTCGTGGCGGAGCCGGCCCATGACCGCGAGGCAGATGGCGATGCCCGGGATGATGACGTCGGCCCGCCCCGGCTCGAGGCACGGCAGCCGGGCACGGCCGGCCAGCGGAAGCGCGCCGAGGCGGCGCAGGAGCCCCTCGACCGTCTCACGTGTGAGCGTGTGGCCGTGCACCCGGTCGGCATCGTAGGCGGTCAGCCCCAGGTCGAGCGCAGCGAGCGTCGTCACCGTCCCTGCGGTACCCACGAGCGCTGGCGCCCGCGCCTCGGCGATGCGCGCCGGAATCTCCCGCGCGAGACGCGCGTCGATCTCACCGCGCATGACCGCGAAGCGCTCCCAATTCACCGGCTTCTCGTCGACGAAGCGCTCCGCCAGCCGCACCACGCCGAGGCGCAGGCTGACCGCGGCGGCCAGCCGTCCCCGCTCGCCGAGGACCAACTCCGTGCTCCCGCCGCCGATGTCGAACAGCACGAAAGAGCCGCCGAGCCGCGGCAGCCCCGCGGTGACGCCCTGGAGGGTCAGGCGCGCCTCTTCCGCCCCCGATACGACCTGTACCTCGAGGCCCGTCGCAGCCCGCAGGCGCGCCAGGAGCTCGTCGCGGTTCGGCGCCTCCCGCACCGCGCTCGTCCCGACCACGCGGATCTCCGAAGCGCCCAGGTCTCGCGCCGCGGCGATGAATTCCGACACGGTGTCTACCGTCCGGCGCATCGGCCCCTCCAGGAGACGGCCCGCGGCCTCCTGCCCTTCGCCGAGCCGGGTCACCCGCTGGGTTTGATGCAGGAGCCGCCACTGGCTACCGTCCGCTTCGACGACGAGCAGGCGAACGGTATTGGTGCCGAGGTCGACCGTGGCAAGGCAGCGCGTCAAGCGGGCGTGCGAAGACGAAGCGCGTCACGGACGACGGACAGGACACGGTCCAGCCGGAACGGCTTCACGAGGATCATGTCCACACCGCTCTCGCGCAGGCGATCGTGGTCCAGCAGGTGCCCCCATCCGGTGACGAGCACCACCGCCGTCTGGGGGCTCACCCGCTTGACGGATCGCGCGACCTGGAGCCCGGAGCGGTCCGGCAGGGACAGATCGGTGAGCACGAGGTCGAAGCTCGCGCTGCGCAGCTTGCCGAGCCCTTCCGGTCCGTCGGCAGTCGCTTCCACGCGGTATCCCGCCTCGGAGAGGGCGTCGACCAGCATGGAGCGGATCTGGGCTTCCTCCTCGAAGATGAGAATGGAGACCGGGTGCGGCGCCTCTTCCCTCCGCGGTGGAGCTGACGCGGCATGCGCGGCCGCGGGAGGCTCCACCTGGGGTGTCGGCGTGGGCGCCTCGAACGCGGCCGTCGGCGTCTCGAGCGCGGACCGCGGCATCGGCGGAGGCTCGGGCGGCTCGGCGCGGCCCGCCGAGGGCTCCGGCCCAGACGGCCCACGAGCCTCAGGTGGCCGCGGTGAGAACAGCCGCTCGGCCTCCGGAGGCGGGGGCACCGCGGCGGTGGGGCCCGCCCCCGGTAACCACACCGTCACCGTCGTGCCGCCGGCGGCGCTCGCGACGTCGATCGCGCCGCGATAGCGCGTGACGATGGCGTGGACCACCGACAGGCCCAGCCCGAGCCGCTGCGGGGCGCGCGTGGTGAAGAAGGCATCGAAGATCCGCGGCCGGATGTCGGCCGGAATCCCCTCGCCGGTGTCACTCACCGTGAGCTCCACACCCGCGTTGATCGCCCGCGTGCGGATGACCATGCGACCGCCCCTAGGCATCGCGTCCACGGCATTGACGATCAGGTTCATCACGGCCTCGCGCAGTGCCGTCGGGTTGGCGGCTACCGGTGGCACGGGCTCGAGATCCGTGACCACTTCGATCCGCGCCCCCCGTCCCTCGGGCTCGTCCTTCCAGCGCGTCTGGGTGAGCCCAACGGCATCCTGGATCAGCGCCGTCATCTCCACGGGACTCACGGTGTCGACGGTGGTGGTGGCCGCGAGGCCCAGCAGTCGATGCACGATGTCGGCGCCGCGCCAGGCCGCCTCCTCCAGCATCCCGAGGCCTTCGCGCAGCGAGTCGTCGTGCGCGCGCGCGAGCAGCAGCTGCGCTTTGCCGAGGATGATCGCAAAGATGTTGTTGAACTCGCGCGAGATGCCGCCGGCCATTTCCCCCAGGGCGCGGGCCTTCTCCGACTGGACGACCCCCTCCTGGGCCGCCACCGCCTGCTCGAACGCCCCGCGCAGCTCGGCATGGATCCGGCTGTTCTCTGCCGCGACGGCCGCGAGCGAGGCCAGCAGCTGCGCCGCCTCGATCGCCTCGGCGGAGAATTCCCTCACGTCGGTGTCGGCCAGATAGAACACGCCGAGCATCCGTCCGCCCCACCGCAAGGGGACGAGCAGGCAGGCATGAAAGCCGCGCTCGCCCAGGAAGCTCTCCTCCGCGCTGCCGCGGCCTTGCACATCGCGACACGTCACCGGCGTCTGCCGCACCATCAACTCGCCGGTGAGTCCCTCGCGGGAGTTCACGGGCCTCGGCATCGCCGACGCGGGCAGCCCGCACGCGGCAGCCAGCGTGAGCCGCTGGTCGGGGTCGAACAGGGCGATGGCGGCGGCCCGCGCCCCCACGAGCCGGCAGCCGACATCGCACGCCCGCGCGAGCGCGTCGGTCAGGGTTCGGCCCAGCGCGAGCTCGTCGACGAAGCCGCCGAGCTCCTTGAGCTGCTCGAGGTGGTCGCCGTGGCGCTCGAGCAAGCCCTGGTGGACAAGCCCCGCGCCCACGCGGTCGGCGAGGACCAAGAGCAGCAGCGTGTCGCTGGTGCTGAACGGCGCGCCCAGAGTCCGGCGTCCCGCATACAGCACACCGGCCACGTCGCCTTCGACACGGACTGGCACCGCGATGGCTTCGCGGACCGGGAATCGGTCGATGAACGGATCCGGCGCCGGCGGCGAGGCAGCGGGGTCGTATGTCAGCACCCTCTTCTCGCTGAAGACGCGGCCCACCAACCCTTCACCGGCCTGCAGCGAGATCGTCGCCAGATCATCGCGGCGGAAGCCGCGCGCCGAGCGCGGGACGAGCCGGCTGGAGGGCGCCTCGACCACGAAGAGCATCGTACGATCGGCGGCGAGCAGCCGGGCGACCCGGTCCACGGCAAGCGCGTAGAGCTCGCCCGGCTCCAGGCCCGCGGCGGGAATGGAGAGGATCTCCTGGAACAGGGCGAGCGTGGCCTCGTCGGAGTCGCCGGCGCGTCTCGCCGCAGTGTCCGCCCCCTCGGTGCCGCCGCGCTCGAGCCGGCCCAGACGCTCGCTCAGCGAGTCCAGGATCTCGCGTAGCTCCAACAGTGCCGACCGCAGCCGCGGTGGATCGAGGTCCGGCTGCTCGGGCTCGTCGTTCATCGGGGGGACCGGACGACAGTTGCAAGTCGACGCATAGGGCTCCGCCGCCGGCGCTTCCGCGCCGGCACCGCAGGCAACCTCTTCCCTACTTCTTCAGCGACCGGATGTGCTGGATCAGCGCCCAGCGCTCATTCTCGGGCAGATGCTTCCAGGGTGGCATCGCGCCACGGCCGTTGCTGATCTTCCAGAAGAGCTCGCCGTCCGTCTCCTTTTGCACTCGATCCGAGGTCCAGTCCGCTGGCTTCGGATTCAGCGCGGCGGCTGCGGCCCCGTCGCCCTTACCGGAGGCGCCGTGGCAGGACACGCAATTGACCTGCGCCGACTTCTTGCCGTCGGCGACGGCTTTCGCGCTCGGCGGCAGCGGGCTCTTCTTCGCCTTCTCGGCCTCGGGCACGACCCAGGGCGCCTGGGCCCATGCTATTCCGCCCCACGCTATTCCGCCCAAGACCAATCCGACCGCGAGAACGACGCTGGCGGCACGGGACACCATCGATCGACACATGGGACTCCTCCTGAGTAGGACAGCTTCATCATCGCACTGGGGCAACCGGCCCGGACGAATCATTTAACACCCGTCGCGCGCAGGGGGTCAAGGGGCTTCGCGGGTTCCCCGCAGCGTTCGCGTGTGCTATGGTGGCCGCCGGAAACAGGTCACGCGGCGCTTTCGGTCGCCGGCGCTTCGACTCCGAACGCAGAGGACACATGCCGGACGGGACGGTGCACGCGGTGGCGGTCGTGGGTGCCGGGCCCGCAGGCCTGTTCGCGACCCGCGCGCTCGCCGCCCAGGGCTGCCGGGTCGTGCTGCTCAACCGCGACGTCAAGCCGGGCGGCCTCGCCGAGTACGGCATCTTCCTCAACAAGTACAAGATGAAGGGCGGCCTGCGGAAGCAGTTCCAGAAGATCCTCTCCGACCCGCGCGTCACTTACCTCGGCCACGTGACCGTCGCTCAGGGCGGCAGCCTGAGCGTTGGGGAGCTGGCGGGCATGGGCTTCGACGCTCTTGTGTTCGCCATCGGCGCTCAAGGGACGAAGTACCTCGGCATCGAGGGTGAGCGCCTCCCCGGCGTCTATCACGCGAAGGATCTCGTGTATCACTACAACCGCCTGCCGCCCTTCAGCGAGCGCCCGTATCCCATCGGACGGCGGGTCGCCATCGTCGGCGTCGGCAACGTGATGGTCGACATCGCCAACTACTGCATCCACTTCTGCGACTGCGACGAGGTCATCGCCATCGCCCGGCGTGGGCCGTTCGAGAAAGCCTACGACGATCGCGAGTTCGAGGATATCGAGGACGCCTTCGACCGGGAGCTCTTCCGCCAGGAGCTGCATCGCATCCAGCCGCGGCTCGAGGCCGCCGGGCAGGATCCGGAGGAGCTCCTCAAGGCGCTCGCGGCCAGGCCCGAGCCGCATCCCCGCGCGCGGACGCGGCTGCGCTTCCGGTTCCTCGCCTCCCCGCGGCGCGTCCTTGCCGAGGGCGGCCGCGTCGTCGGACTCGAGGTGGAGGAAACGCGGCTCGAGCGAAAGGGCGACCGCATCGCGGCGACGGGGACCGGCGAGCTGGCGGTGATCCCGTGTGACACCGTCGTCTTCGCCGTCGGCGATCGCGTGGACGAATCCGCGGGCCTTCCGTACAAGGACGGCCTGTACCTCACCGCGCCGGGCGACGATCCCGCCGCTGCCTATCAGGTCTGGGATCCCGCCACTCAGCGCCCGCTCACCGGCATCTTCGTGGTGGGCTGGGCCCGGCGAGCCAGCGACGGCGTCGTCGGGCGGGCTCGCCTCGACGCGGAGACAGGCGTCAAGCACGTGCTCGAGTTCCTGGCCGCTCGGCCTCGCCGGCCCGCGGGCGAAGCCGAGCGTCTGGTCTCCACGCTGATCGACACGCTCGCCAAGCGGAAGGTCACCACCGTCACCTACGCTGACATCGAGCGGCTCGAAGCGGCGGAGCGGGCGCGCGCGCAGGCCGAAAAGGTCGAGGAGTTCAAGTTCCCCAGCGACCGCGAGATGCTGGACGCGATCGGCCGTTAGCCGGGCTCCCGGCGCGCCGCCAGCAGCACCAGGAGCGCCGCCGCCACCCCGTAGGCGCCGGCCACGCTGAGCGGGGTACCGCTCTGAACGGCCCACGGCCAGAACACGGCTCCGCTGGGCAGGGGCGAGTGGATCAGTCCGAAGAGCGTCGCGAGCCCGGCCAACCCGAGCACTGCCCCCGCCTGGAGCAAACGCCGGTCGATGATGCAGGCCAGCGCCGACCCCCAGAACAGCGCCGTCAGAATGAAGCCGTTCCCCAGCACCAGCAAGGTGCTGAAGGTCGTCCGCCCCTCGCCCGCCAGATCGGCGGCGCTCTTGCCCACCGCGCCCAGCAGGCTGGTGACCTGGATGAGGACAAGCGCGGCGATCGCGGGGATGAACGACACCGCCACGGCTGGCGCGTGTCTCGCCGGCGAGGCGAGAAAGGCCTGCGCCGTAATCTGCAGGCCGATGAAGATCAGGATGGGCGCGACCGCCGCTTCCGGCAACAGGCTCACCAGGAGCGAGACCACGCCCACCGCGGCCCCACAGCCGATGACGAGGCCCGTGGCCAGCGTGTAGCCGGCGCGCGCGCCCATGGCCTTGTAGGCCGGATGGCCGATGTAAGGCGTGTTCTGGATCACGCCCCCGCACGTGCCGGCCAGCATGGTGGCGAGCGCTTCGACCAGCAGGATGTCGCGCGTCCGGTACCCGTCGCCCGCGACGATCGCCGACTCCGTGTTGTCGATGCCGCCCACCACCGTGGCCAAGGCGAAGGGCAGCGCGAGCGGCAGATACGCCAGCGTGTCATCGAGGGCGGGAACCCACGCCAGCGTCGGCCACGGCAGCGCCAGCGCTGGGGGCGCGAGCGCCAGAGCTGCCCCGGGCGCGGCCGCGCCCCAGGCGGCGGCCAGGAGCGAGCGCCCCCAGAAAATCGCGGCGCCGGCCGCCACCGCCGCGAAGGCGCCCGGCAGCCCCCACGGCATCCTCACGCCGCCGACGAGCGCGACGAGGACGATGGCGAGCGAGACGATGCCCACCAGCGGATCGGCGAACACCTTGAGCGCGGGCAGGAACGCGATGAGCAGCACGGCGACTCCGGCGATGGAGCCGAGCAGCGCGGCCCGGGGCACGACCCGGCGGGCCCAGTCGCCGGCGAAGGCCAGGACGAGCTTCACCGCGCCCATGGTCACGGTCGCGCCCATGCCGATCTTCCACGCGAGCAGCGGATCGCGCGTCAGCACCATCGCGGGCCCCAGCACGCCGAACACGATCCCGAACAGCGAGGGCGTGTCGATGCCGAACGGCATGGCGGTCACATCCGAGCGCCGTTCGGCGCGCATGAGCCGGACGGCAAGCCACGTGTAGAGGAGATCGCCCACCAGCACGCCCGCCGCGGTGCCGGGCACCATCACCCGCAAGACGAGGTCGGCGGGAAAGCCGAAGAGACCGATGAGCAGGCTCGAGAGGATGACGAGCTGGGTGAGGTTGTCGAGGGCGAGACCGAAGAACGCGTTCCAGTCCCCCGGGGCGTACCACCGGAGGACGGCGGTCCGGCGCACCGCTTCAGGCGGACTTGCGCGAGGCGCCGGCGGCCGCGCTCAGCTCGCTGGCGAGGGCGCGGATACGGGCGGCCAGGGCATTGCACCAAGCGAGGCTCCCGCGGTTGTCGGCGACCTCGCGATAGGGCAGCTCGAGCGGCGGCTGCCCCGGGCCCGGCATCAGGCGCTCGCCGAGCCGCAGCCGAACGCCGTAGCTCTTCCCTTCCCGCGGGCCCTCGGCCTCCAGCACCGCCTCCACGCGCAGGTCCTCACGCTTCGCGTGCGAGCGCACGAAGTTGGCCAGCCAGCGCGCGACGTCCTCGTAGCTACCGCCTGAGAACACGGCGGGATTCTACATCGACAGGCAGGGAGCAGTCACCAGCAGACCGGGGCTGAGCGATGGCGACCGAACGAAGGAGGGCGAGGGAACTTGGCCCCGGCCCCCTAGCATTCGTTGTAGCCGCACGACAGGCACTTCTTGCAGCCTTCCTCGTAGATCACCGTCGCCTGGCCGCACTCCTTGCAGAGATCGCCGACCCGGCGCGGGCCGGCGCCGGTCGCCGCCGCACCGCGCCGCGGCTGGCCGATATGCTCGCCCAGCGTGCGCGCCAGCGCGTCGGGCAGCGACAGCACCTTGGCGGCGCCGAAGCCCGTGGGCTGGCCGCCGCCGATGCGCGAGAGCTGGTTGATCACCTCTTCCAGCCGGCGCTCGGCCGACAGCGGCGAGGGTAGCCGCAACACCAGGGACACGAGGCGCCCTAGGGCCTCGGCCACGGCCATCGTGTCGGATCCGGCCTTGCCGACCTGGACGAAGACCTCGAACGGTTCGCCCTCGGATGTGTCGTTGACCGTGATGAACGCCGTCCCGATCGGCGTCTCCATCCGGTAGGTCCGCCCCACCAGGCTGTGGGGCCGGGGCTTGACCGCGCGATCAGCGACCTCGGGCGACGCCTCGGCTTCGCCGACGCCGACGGTGAGCACCTGGCTGCCCTTGCACCCGTCCCGGAATACCGTGATGCCGAGGCAGCCCTCTTCCCACGCCAGGAGATAGGCGTTGGCCACGTCGTCGGTGGTCGCCTCACGGGGCAGATTGATGGTCTTGGACACGCCGTTGTCAGTGTGGCGCTGGAACGCGGCCTGGTGGCGGACGTGCCAGCCGTACTCGATCTCGTGGGCGGTCTTGAACACGGCCCGGGCCTCGTCCGGCACACCCGGGATGCCCTCGAGCGTTCCCTGGCGCGCCACTTCCGCCATGAGGGCGTCGGAGTAGAAGTCGCGCTGACGCGCCACGCGCTCGAACGTCTCGCTGACGAACGACAGCACCCGCTCCCCCTCGGCGCTCTTGACCCGGTGCTCGAAGGCGAGGGCGAAGACCGGCTCGATGCCCGCCGAGCAGCCTGCGATCATCGAGATCGTCCCCGTGGGCGCGACCGTCGTCACCGCGGAGTTGCGCAGCGGACGGCCGTCCCGATAGATCGAGCGGGCCCAGTTGGGGAACGGCCCGCGCTCTTCCGCCAGCCGCGCCGACTGGTCGTGCCCCTTCTCCCTCATGAAGGCCATGAGCCGATCGGCCAGGTCGAGCGCCTGCTGGCTGTCGTAGGGAATGCCCAGCGTGAAGAGCAGGTCCGCCCAGCCCATCACGCCGAGACCGATGCGGCGGTTGGCCTTGACCATGGCGGCAATCTGGGGCAGCGGATACGGGTTCACCTCGATGACGTCGTCGAGGAAGCGCACGGCCAGCCGGACGACCCGCTCGAGCTCGTCCCAGTTCAATCTCGATTCCGGCGTGCCGTCGTCACGGGCAAACTTTGCGACGTTCAGGGAGCCCAGGTTGCACGCATCCCACGGCAGGAGACTTTGTTCACCGCAGTTGTGAACGACCAGCCCGTTGGCCACGAAACTGTGCGTGAAGGGCTCCTTGACGTCGAACACGGTCTCCATCCCGTCCGGTTCCAGCGCCGCGAATCGACAGGTGAACGTCTCCCGATAGGGCCCTCGCGAATACTCTGACACCAGACCGAGCAGCCGTGACTGCTTGCGAGGGCTGAGAAACCCAATCTCCTCGGCAAACCGCCTGACATTGTCGCGGCCGATCACGAGGTCATGGTCGGCCTGAGAGTCGTACTCGCGCGCCCCGCCTCTGCCGTCGGGCAGTCTCACCTTCCGAGCGCCGTGGCGCTCGGCATAGAGGCGTGAGGCGATCCCGAAGTTCAAGAGCATCCTCTGCACGTCCCGAAGCAAGCCGAGCGAGATCGATGTCAGCCGCGCCGACACGCCCTTCGCGGTTCGGCCGTTCACGTGCCCGTCGGCGGTGAAGAGCCCTTGGAGGAATCCCCGCTGGAGATCCTCCGAGCCCGAGAGGACTCCCTCCGGAACCCGCGTCCCTTTGTTCCCGGCTTCGAGGCCGTACCGGTGCGCTACCAGGCGCGCCAGCCGCACGGAACCTATCCTGGCTTCGTCGCGCCCAGGGACATCCAGGCACGAGATGTGATAGCGATCGCCCGGCTTTGAGCCGAGGATCTCGTTTACATGGCCGACGAAGAGTGGTCCCAACTCCCGTTTCTCTTCGCCGAAGAAGCTCAGGACGGCACGTCCCTCGGCCTTGAGGTGGCCGTCACCCAGCAGCCAGCCCAACACGCGACCATCGGCCAACGTGCCGGTGGGTCCAAACCCTCCCTTGCCGTTCACGAGGTGAATGCGGTCCCCAGGCTGGAGCTCGTCGGCGCGACACCAGCCGTGGGCAGTCATGAGGCGGTGGTCGGCGGTCAGCCGAACTTCGTACCCTTCCCGGGTGCGGAGCCGATAGACTGGCTTGACCCCAGTCTCGAGCACCGCGGAGGCCAGGCCCCAACGGCCGGCCCCGAACCGAGAGTCGAGCGTCGTGTCGATCGGCTCCTGCATCGCGGCGAGCGCATCCGCTCGGACGAGACCTCGCGCCGTGTAGATGAGGGTATCCCCCGTAACGCAGGGGTTTGTCGCCTCGATCAGCCCCAGCTCGGGGGTCGGGTTGGCCGGACTTCGGTTGATGCGGTCGATGAACACCAGGCCGGGGTCGCCGGTCCGCCAGGCGGCCCGCACGATGCGCTCGAACACCTCGCGTGCCGAGAGCCGACCGACCGCCAGCCCGGTGCGCGGGTTGA
>DASSSH010000340.1:0-3868 GCA_035708525.1 Candidatus Methylomirabilota bacterium | reverse complement strand
TGAAGCGCTACAATCCGTCGCTCCGCGTGGACCAGGTGGCCGAGTACGCGACCTCGATCCACGGGCGGCGGCTCAGAGAGCTGGGCGACGCGAACGTCGCGACGTGCGTGAGCTGCCATCCCGCCCACTCCATCAAGCCGCCGTCCGATCCCAAGTCGAGCGTGCACCCGCTCAAGGTGGCCGAGACCTGCGGCCGCTGCCACGCCGATGCGAAGTACATGGCGGAATACAAGATCCCCACCGATCAGCTCCAGAAATACAGGACGAGCGTCCACTGGAACGCGATGACGGCCAAAGGCGACCTCTCCGCGCCGACCTGCAACGACTGCCACGGCAACCACGGCGCCGTGCCGCCGGGGATCTCGTGGGTGGGCAACGTGTGCGGGCAGTGCCATTCGGTGCAGGCGGACCTCTTCGCGAAGAGCGTGCACTCCAAGGCCTTCCGCGAGATGGGGACCCCCGGCTGTGCGACCTGTCACGAGAACCACGGGATCCAGGAAGCCACGGACGTGATGCTTGGCCTCGGTGACAAGGCCGTGTGCGCCACCTGCCACGCGGTCGATGACAAGGGCGGGAAGAGCGCGGCCGAGATGCGGGTCGTGATCGGCTCGTTGGGGGCAGAGGTGCAGAAGGCCCGCGCCATCCTGCGCCAGGCGGAGGAGGCCGGGATGGAGGTCAGCCAGGCGCAGTTCGACCTCAACGCCGCCCAGGACGCCCTGGTGAAGGCCCGCGCCGCCATCCATGCCTTCACCGTGGACGCCGTGAAGAAGGAGACGGCCACGGGGTTCACGGTGAGTGCGAAAGCCTACGCCCGCGGGGTGCGGGCGCTCGACGAGCTCCAGTTCCGGCGCAAGGGGCTGGCGGTCTCGGCCGTGATCATCCTGGCCCTGATCGTCGGGCTCGTGCTCAAGATCCGCCAGGTCGACCGGCGGGCGCCCCCCGGCGCGGGACACGAGTGAGGGGAGACGAGATGGCCCAGATCATGGGTGACGACCCGACCCGGAGACGGTTCTTGAACTGGTTTCTCGGCACCAGCGCCGGAGCATTCCTGCTCTCGGTGTTCTACCCCGTGAGTCGGTACCTGATTCCGCCGCCGGTGGGCGAGTCGACGGCCGGGACCGTGACGCTTCAGATCAAGCCCGACGAGGTGAAGCCCAACTCCGGGCAGATCTTCAAGTTCGGCAACCGGCCCGCGATCCTGGTCCGGACGCCGGCTGGCGAGCTCCGGGCCTTCTCGGCCGTCTGCACCCACCTCAACTGCACGGTGCAGTACCGGTCCGACCTGAGCCACATCTGGTGCGCCTGCCACAACGGGCACTACGACCTCAACGGCAAGAACATCGTGGGCCCGCCTCCCCGCCCGCTGGATGCCTTCATCGTCAACGTGCGGGGCACCCAGATCGTGGTGAGCAAGAGCGCGTGAGCATGGAGGCGGGGGACAAGCGGCACGGCCGGCTCTGGACGTGGCTCGACGAGCGCGTGGGCGTGGCCGATATGGAAAAGCTGGTCAGGAAGAAAGAGATCCCGGTCCACCGCCACACGGTCTGGTACTACCTCGGCGGGATGACGCTGTTCCTCTTCGTCATCCAGGTTGCGACGGGGATCCTGCTCCTCTTCTACTATCGCCCGAGCGCGGAGGAGGCCTACGAATCCGTCCAGTTCCTGATGGCGGAGGTGGAGTTCGGCTGGCTGATCCGCTCCATTCACGCGTGGGCGGCGAACCTGATGATCTTCACGCTGTTCCTCCACCTCTTCAGCGTGCTGCTGCTCAAGGCGTACCGCCCGCCGCGCGAGGTCACCTGGTTCTCGGGGATCGGGCTCATGGGCCTGGCCATGGGCTTCGGCTTCACCGGCTACCTGCTGCCCTGGAACGAGCTCGCGTACTTCGCGACCAAGGTTGGGACCGAGATCACGGGGGCGGTCCCGCTGGTTGGGGGGTTCGCGGGACGGCTTCTCCGCGGTGGGGACGACGTCACGGGCGCCACGCTCACCCGCTTCTACGGGATCCACGTGGCGGTGCTCCCGGCGTTGGCCGCCGCCCTGCTGGGGCTGCACCTCTACCTGGTCCAGAAGCACGGGATGAGCGTGCCCCCCAGCGTCGAGCGGCGCGGGGAGTCGCGGCGCGTGATGCCGTTTCTCCCCAACTTCCTGCTCCGGGACATCGTCGGGTGGCTCTCCGCCCTCGCTATCCTGGCCGCGCTCGCCGCCTACTTTCCCGCCGAGCTGGGCCGCAAGGCCGACCCCTTCGCGCCGGCGCCCGCGGGGATCAAGCCGGAGTGGTACTTCATGTTCATGTTCCAGACGCTCAAGTACCTGCCGGCCTACATCCTCGGCATCGAGGGCGAGATCGTCGGCATCGTCGGCTTCGGGCTCGGCGGGCTGTTCCTGCTGCTCATCCCGTTCCTGGACCGGCGGACGGCGAGGGGCGAGCCGAGCCGGCTGTTCACCTGGATCGGCGTCATCATCATCGTCTACATGATCGTCCTGACCTACCTCGGCTACACGGCCAGCGCCACGAAATGAGGTTCCTCCGTGCGCCGGCCTGGCTCGTGCTCGCGACCGGGCTCGGGATCGCCCTCCTCGCGGCCGGCACACATGCCGTGGCCCAGGGGCCGGGGGATGCCGAGCGCGGCCGCAGGGTGTTCACGGGCCGGCAGTGCGGGCGCTGTCATCTGCCGCGCGGCCAGCAGGGGGTCGGGCCGCTGCTGGAGGAGCTCCGGCGGCCGCAGGGTGGCTTGGAGCTGGCGGGCCGGCTGTGGAACCACGCGCCGGGCATGTTCATGCTGCTCCGCGAGGGCGGCGCGGCCTGGCCCGAGATCAGCGTCGCCGAGATGGCCGACCTCATGGCCTATCTCCAGGCGACCCCGGCCCGCGATCCGGCCCCGGACCTCTCCCGGGGAGAGGTGTTGCTCGTCCGGAAGGGATGTCTCAAGTGCCACCGGTTCCGGGGCGAGGGCGGCTGGGTGGGGATCGAGCTGACGAAGTACCCCGGGTACGAGGCCCCGGTTGTGTGGGCCACGACAGTGTGGAATCATGCCCCTCGCATGGCCGAGGAGGCCAAGCGGATGGCCGTGCTGTACCCGCGCTTCTCAGGCGACGAGATGGGCAATCTCGTCGGCTTCCTGCGCAGCGCCAGGAAGTGACACGAAAGATCGAGGAAGAGGAGGGCCCAGCGTGCGAGTGAACCGGTTCGGGAGTCTCGCGCTCGTCGTCGGATTCGTTGCCAGCGCCCTGATCGTCTCGCCGGGGGGCGCGCAGCCCAAGATTCCGCCGGACTTCAGCTTCACGCCGCAGAAGGACAGTCCCGGCGCGGTGACGTTCAGCCACGAGAAGCACAAGGAGAAGGTCGAGAAGTGCCAGGGCTGCCATACGAAGGTCTTCAAGATGAAGAAGGGCCAGACCGGCACCCTGTCCATGCAGGAGATGCGGGCCGGGCAGCAGTGCGGCGCGTGCCACAACGGGAAGACCGAGATGGCCGGCAAGGTGGTGTTCTCCGTCGAGGAGAAGGCCAACTGCGAGAAGTGTCACAAGAAGTGACCCGGCGGGCGCGCGGCGCCGCGGATCCATCGCGATAGATCATTCCCGAGCGGACGGAGCGCACAGAGCGTGTTCACAGCCCGGACGGGCCTCGGCGCCCTCCTGTGTTTCGGCGCCGCGCTCTTTCCCGCTGCCCCGGCCGGGGCCCAGGCCAAGCCGGCGGAGTCCCAGCCCTCGGCCCAGGACTGTCTCGCCTGTCACGGGGACCGGGACCTCAAGCGAGACCCCCCCGTGCCGGGGCGCTCGGAGTCCCTGTTCGCCGACGAGGCCGTCCTCAAGGGGTCCGTGCATGCCCGGCTCGAGTGCGTGGCCTGCCATCGGACGGCGACGG
>DASSSH010000339.1:0-14782 GCA_035708525.1 Candidatus Methylomirabilota bacterium | reverse complement strand
TCACACGCTCAAGGGTGGGGCAGGCTACGAGCTGTGGAGGAAGTTCGACCGCGATCTCGCCCGCGAGTTGAGCATGTTCTACACGGGAAAGCTCTACAGCCGCGAGGTGATCCCCCAGAAGCAGCGGGAGCTCTGCGCCGTCGCCTCGCTCACGGTGCTGAACCGTCGCAACGAGGTGCGAGCCCATGTCCATGCCGCGCTCAATGTTGGCGCCACGCGCCAGGAGATCGCGGAGGTGATGTTCCAGCAGGCGACCTACGGCGGCATGCCGGTGGTCAACGACGCCCTCGAGGTGCTCAAGGAGGTGCTCCAGCAGCGCGGGGAGTGGACCGAATGACGGCTCGACGCGCGCGAGGCCCATCACGACGAGCCCGGCGCGCTTCAGTGATCCGCGCCTCCCGCCGCGGGGTCGCCGTCCATCCCGCGCTGGCTGCGGCCATCAAGGCCGCCCGCGCGGCGGGGGAGATCGCCCTCCGCTACTACCGCGGCGGCTTCAAGGTCACGATCAAGCCGGACCAGACGCCGGTGACCCAGGCGGACAAGGAGGCCGAGCAGGCCATCATGACGATCCTGCGCCGCGCCTTTCCGGACTATGGCTTCCTCGGCGAGGAGTTCGGCGAGCAGGGCGCGCGCGAGATGCGCTGGATCATCGATCCGATCGACGGGACCAAGAACTATGTGCGCCACATCCCGATCTGGGCCGTGCTGCTCGCGCTCGAGGAAAAAGGCGAGGTGACGACGGGGGTCGTGTTCAACCCGGTGACCGGCGAGCTCTTCTCGGCGAGGCGAGGGGAGGGGGCCTTCGTCAACGGAGAGCGCATCAGCGTCTCCGGCTGCGACCGCATGACGGACGCCACCGTGCTCCACGCCGATCTCCGCTACCTGCGCGCGACGCCCTACTGGGACGGATTTCTCCGGCTCGCCGGCGCCGGCTACCGCACGCGCGGCTTCGGCGACTACTACGGCTACGGGCTGATCGCCCAGGGCAGCGCCGAGATCTACGTCGAGGTGGATCTCAAGCCATGGGACGTGGCGCCCGTGAAGATCCTCGTCGAGGAGGCGGGCGGCCGCCTCACGGACTTCACCGGAAAGCCCACGATCTACGACGGCACCGTGCTCGCCACCAACGGCCGCCTCCATGCCGAGGCGCTCGCGCTCCTCCGCGGCGCCTGAGCCCGGCGCTTGCCGATGCGGCTCCATCCGTTCCGCGCCCTGCGCCCCGCCCCGGAGCTGGCGGCGCGGGTCGCCGCGCCGCCCTACGACGTGGTGAGCCGCCGGGAGGCCGCGCGGCTGGCCCAGGGCAATCCGCTGAGCTTTCTCCACGTCGGCCGCTCCGACATCGATCTCCCCGAGGACGTGGAGCCCCACGATCCCCGCGTCTACGCCAAGGCGCGGGAGAACCTCGAGCGGCTCGTCGGCGACGGAACCCTTCGGCACGATGCGCGGCCGTCCCTCTACATCTATCGCCAGGAGATGCAGGGGCGGGCCCAGGCGGGCGTGGTCGGCTGCGTGCACGTCGGCGATTACGAGAGCGGCGTCATCCGGAAGCACGAGACCACGCGGCCGGACAAGGAGGACGACCGCACCCGCCACATCCTCGCGCTCGGCGCCCAGGCCGAGCCGGTCTTTCTCACCTACCGCAGCCGGCCCGAGATCGACGGGCTGATGGCCGCCGCGATGCGCGGGCTGGAGCTCTACGATTTCGGCGCGCCTGACGGCGTGAGCCACACGGTCTGGCAGTTGCCCGAACCCACCCGCGTTGTCGAGGCCTTCGCGGCCATACCGTGCTCCTATATCGCCGATGGCCACCACCGCTCGGCGAGCGCGTGGCGCGCCGCCGAGCAGCGCCGCGCCGAGAACCCCCGCCACCGAGGCGACGAGGAGTACAACTGGTTTCTCGCGGTGCTCTTTCCCGCTGCCCAGGTGAGGATCCTGCCCTACAACCGCGTTGTCACCGACCTCGGGGGGCTGAGCCCGCGCGAGGTGCTCGACCGCCTCCGCGACATCGGGCGACTGTCACCGGCGGCGGAGCCGGTCCCGCCGGGCGCCGGCAGCTTCTGCATCTACCTCGACGGGCGCTGGCACCTGCTCGAGCTGGCCGCAGAGAGCATCGATCGCGGCGACCCCGTCGGCTCTCTCGACGTGTCGCTCCTCCAGGAGCGCGTGCTGGCGCCCGTGCTCGGCGTCGGCGACCAGCGGACGGACAAACGCATCGACTTCGTCGGCGGCATTCGGGGGACGCGCGAGCTTCAGGCCCGCGTGGATTCCGGAGAGATGGCGCTGGCCGTCTCGATGTGTCCGATCACCGTGGAGCAGCTCATGGCCGTGTCCGACGCCGGCCGCGTGCTGCCGCCCAAGACCACCTGGTTCGAGCCGAAGCTCTTGAGCGGGCTCTTCGTCCACCCCCTGGACTGAGCCGGCGCTACCCCTTCACGCGGGGCAGGTGGCGGAGCGCCTCCTCCACCTTCGCCGATGGATACTCGTAGTCCTGGAGCTTACCCGCCAGATAGGCCTCGTAGGCGCCGAGGTCGAAGTGGCCGTGGCCCGAGAGATTGAACAGGATCGTCTTGCCGCGGCCGGCCTTCTTGCAGGCCAGCGCCTCGTCGATCGCCACGCGGATCGCGTGGGCCGACTCGGGGGCGGGGATGATCCCCTCGCTCCGCGCGAAGTCGAGGGCCGCGCGGAACGTCGCGAGCTGCGGGACTGCCACCGCCTCGATGTATTTCTCGGCGTAGAGCTTGCAGACGAGCGGAGCCATGCCGTGGTAGCGGAGGCCCCCCGCGTGGAGTGGCGCCGGGACGAAGGTATGCCCCAGCGTGTACATCTTCACCAGCGGCGTCATGCCCACGGTGTCGCCGAAGTCGTAGGCGTAGGTGCCCTTGGTGAGGCTCGGGCAGGCCGTGGGCTCCACAGCGATGATCCGCGTCTTCTTCCGGGCCGTGAGCATGTCGCCGACGAAGGGGAACGCGAGCCCCGCGAAGTTCGAGCCACCTCCCGCGCAGCCGATCACGATGTCGGCCTCGTCGTCCGCCTTCTCGAGCTGCTTCTTGGCCTCGAGCCCGATGACCGTCTGGTGCAGCAGGACGTGGTTGAGCACGCTGCCCAGGGAGTACTTGGTGTCGTCCCGCGTGGCCGCGTCCTCCACGGCCTCGCTGATGGCGATGCCCAGGCTGCCGGGAGACTCGGGATCCGCTTCCAGGATCTTCTTGCCGGCCTGGGTGTCCGGGCTCGGGCTCGCCACGACCTGTGCGCCCCAGGTCTCCATCATGATGCGGCGGTAGGGCTTCTGCTGGTACGAGACCTTTACCATGTAGACCTTGCACTGCAGGCCGAAGAACTGGCAGGCCATGGCGAGCGCCGAGCCCCACTGCCCGGCGCCGGTCTCGGTGGCAATGCGCGTAACGCCTTCCCTCTTGTTGTAATAGGCCTGGGCGACCGCGGTGTTGGGCTTGTGGCTGCCCGCCGGGCTCACGCCCTCATACTTGTAGTAGATGCGCGCCGGCGTGCCGAGCGCCTTCTCGAGCCGCCGCGCCCGGTAGAGCGGGCTTGGCCGCCAGAGCCGCAGGACGTCGCGCAGCTCGTCGGGGATCTCGATCCAGCGCTCGCGGCTGACCTCCTGCTTGATCAGCTCCATGGGGAAGAGCGGGGCGAGGTCCTGCGGCCCGATGGGCTGCCCCGTGCCCGGGTGCATCACCGGCGGGGCCGGGGTCTTGAGATCGGCCTGGATGTTGTACCACCTGGTCGGGATGTCCCTCTCGCCGAGCGTGTACTTGGTGGTGCGGTCAGCCGGTGTGCGGGCCATCGCAGTCTCCTTCCTGGTTCCAGAGGGGCGGGACTGGTTGCTCAGCGGGCTCGAGCGTACCTGGAGTCGTTCGCGCCTGTCAACGCCCGCGCCGCGCCGGGTCCCCGACGCGCCCGCGGTCGAGCATGATGGTCCGATCGGCGAGTTCGAACGCGCTGAGTCCGGCGTTCCTCGCCAGCGCGGCGATCTGCGCGGGGCCACGTGCTCGGTCGCGCCCTGCGCGGGCGCGTTTGCAACATAAGGGCCTTATCGGAACGGGCCGGCGCTCATAGGCAGCCGTTGGGGAACTGATCGGACTAGCGAGCCGATCAGCCCCAGGTGACTAGTCCCGAGGCAAGGCGAGGATCAAGAGCATCGCCGTTGTTCGGGTTTCAATTGCACGACACGGGTCACCCCCGTATCCTGAGATGAGACCTCGCGGGAAAGGGGTGACATCTCATGCTCCGAAAACACATTCTGAAAGATCCTCCGGCCGCCCGGCCATTGACGCCCGATGTCATGGACATTCCCTCTCTGGCTACCGTCTTTGTAACGTCCGAAGCCCCAGGCCACCCGATTGATCACCTGTTCGACGCCTCGAGCGGGCCGGGCGGCACTCGCTGGATCGCCGGGGCCGACGGGGAGCAGACCGTAATCCTTGCGTTCGACACGCCGCAGACGATTCGTGAGGTCAGCATCGAAGCCGAAGAGCCCAGTGCGACCCGGACGAATGTGCTCTGTGTCTCGCTCTCCGAGGACGGCGGTCAGACGTACCGCGAACGGATTCGCCAGGAATTCACGTTCAGCCTCCCGGGCACCACGTTCGAGCGTGAGGTATGGTCCATGCCCGCCGAACGGGCCACCCATCTCCGGCTGGTAATTCAGCCCGACAAGGGGAACGCCCCATGCCGCGCGACGCTGACATCCTTGGTGATCAGATGATGGACGCGACAGATCCCGGCCCCAGGAGCGGCGAGTGAACGGCAGAGCGTAATGCAGGCTCGAGTCATGGATCAAGAAATCGCCGCCCGCCGACACCGCTCGGTCTTCTCGCCCGCCACGGCGCGCGAGCGGGCCGAGAACTTCGACACGTACTGGATCTACTCCCAGCGGAACGATGGAGAGATCCTCGAGGACCAGAAGGATCTCACGAAGAAGCAGGCACTCCTCGCCCGTTTCCAGGGGAGCGCCGTCCGGTCCCGCAAGCCCCTCCCCAGCCCCGAGCGCTTCTACCGGAACTCCGTCAGGATGCAGGACGATCCGCGCACGCTCAATCGAACGACGCTGCTGCTCACCTTCCTCTACAAGTTCGCCCGCCACGAGTGGGTCGGCATCTCGGCCGCCTGGGACGCGACCCCATCACTGGCCAAGTCGAAGCGGACGATCGACAAGATCAGCCGCCACCATCTCTCGGAGGAGTTCTGCCACATGCGCCTCTTCCAGGAGATGTTTCGAACGTTTCATCTCGACAAGGTGGAGTGGGTGCCGCCGGGGAGGTGGATGGAGCGCATGTACCGGGTCTTTCCCCGTCTCCCCGGGGCCATCATGTCGCCCCCGGCCTTCGTGAGCGAGCTGATCGGCCTGATTGTGTATCTGCACATCGACGCGGTCCTCGACGATATCCTCGTCGATGAGCCGGAAGCGCGAGAGCGCCTGCGCGAGCTCCTGCGTGAGATCATGGCCGACGAGTTGGCCCACGTCGGCCAGCGTCGCAATTTCGTAGGACCGATCGGCCTGCGGGCGGCGAAGTGGATCGTCGAGCCGATGTTTCGGATTTTCCTTTCCGGCCTGCCCGAAGCGAGACTGCTGTTCGACATCGATCAGATGGTGAGAGACGGGCAGGGGTTCGATTACAGCGTCATCTCGCCCGAGGTCCTGAAGAAGAGCTGGGTCCCTTCATACTGCCAAGTGTGATCTCTGACGGCCCACCATTGGACAATCGGGCGCTTCCGGAGGGCCGGGAGCGCCCGATCCGTGTTTTGCCTTCTTGCCCGTGTGCGCCTCTCGAACGTACCCTGGGGCTCCTTCTCATGAGGGGGCCCAGGACCAGGCAGGCGAGCGTACCGATCACGAGGAGGGGAAGCATTCCTCGTGCGGGAACAGCCCGAGCCTGGATCACCGCGAACAGGCCGTGATCTTCGACCTCATCGTCCCCCTTTATCGGAACGGGCCCGGCGCTCATCGGTAGCGGTTGAGAGGCGGTTGAGGGACCTCGTCGGACTGGCGAGCCGCTGAGCGCCAGGGGCGTTGAGCCGCACCTGTCGCGACGGCTCTGCCCTGGTCCAGCATGATGACGCTGTCCACGAGATCGCGCGGGGGGCCAAGCTGCCGCACGGTGATGAGCACAGTGACACCCCGCGCGCGAAGGGCCGGCACGGTGGCTGCCGCGTCGGCGCCGTCGTCGAGGAGGATGAGGCGTGCCCCGGGGGCGATTGGGGACGCGGGCGGCGAGAGCAGGAGGCCTCGGCGGTCGGGCCGGCCGGGCGGCTCCCGGGTGATGTCGCGCCCGTCGAAGACGACACGCCCGCCGTCCGGGACGAGGGTGCCTGCGATGCAGCCGAGGCAGGTGCTCTTGCCGGAGCCCGCCGGACCGACAAGGGCGACGACGTGCCCTTCCTCCACAGTGAACGACACGCCGGCCAGCACGTCGTGGGACCCGAAGCGCTTCGCTAGCCCTACGACTTCCAGCAGCCGCATCTAGCCTGACCTATGCATGAACGGGTGGTGTTGTACGTCCCCCTCACCCTAACCCTCTCCTCCTCCGGGGGCGAGGGGATCAGCGCTCCACCCTCAGACTAGGGGCGCTTCCAGTCGCGCGTGAGCGCCCGCACCCGCTCGAGCAGCGCGGCCTGATCGATCAGGGTGAGCCGCTGGTTCTTGACCACCTGCTGGCCGTGCACCCAGACGTCGGTGACCGCCTGGTGCGACATGGCATAGACCACGCTCTTGAGCAAGTGGGTGGGTGGGTGGAGCGAGGGGTGCTCGAGGTCCACGGCGACCAGATCGGCGGCCAAGCCGGTCTCGATGGCGCCCGCGTTGACCTGGAGCAGCCTGGCGCCGGCGAGCGTGCCCATGGCGAAGACTTCTTCGGCGCCCAACCGCGCGCCGTCCAGATGGCGGACCTTCTGGAGCAGGGCGGCCATGCGCATCTCCTCGAATACGCTGAGGCGATTATTGGTGCAGCCGCCGTCGGTGCCGAGTCCGACGCGGATCCCGAGCTCCTGCATCTCGGTGATTCGCGTGATGCCGTCGCCCAGCATCATGTTGGAGGACGGGCAGTAGGCGAGGCCCGCGCCCTGCTCGGCCATCAGCCGCAGCTCCTCGTCGTCGAGCCACACGCAGTGCACGCCGATCATCCGCGGGCCGAGCACGCCCAGCTTGTCCAGGAGACGGATCGGGGTCGCGCCATGGGCCTTGGCGGTCGCGTGGACCTCGTACCGTCCCTCGGCCACGTGGATGTGGAACTTGGTGTCGGCGGTCTCGGCCACCTCCCAGCCGGCCCGGATCATGCCGGGCGAGGCGCCGTGGGGGCTGTGGGGCGCGGGCTGGACGGTCACCAGCGGGTCCCCCGCGTGCTTGCGGATCAGGTCGCGCACCCGGCGGGCCGCCGCGCGGGGATCCTCGCGGTACCTGGCCGGCGCCCCGTCCCAGTCGTACATGCCGCGGGCCAGCACCAGACGGATGCCCACGTCCTTGGCGGCCTGGATGACGGCCTCGGCGTTCTCGTTGCCGCCGTCCTGGATATAGAAGAAGTCCACGCAGGTGGTGACCCCGTGCAGCAGCATCTCGGCGAACGCGAAGGCCGCGCCCAGATAGATGGCGTCGCGGTCGAGCCGCGTCGAGTAGGGGTAGAGGATGCGGTCTCGCCACGCCGTGAAGTCCAGATCCTCGCCGAGCCCGCGCAGCAGGGATTGGAAGGTGTGGCAGTGGGTGTTGACCGTGCCGGGCAAGAGGGCGCGGCCGTTCAGCCGGATCACGTCCTCCGGGGTCGCGCCGCCCTCCTGCGTGGGGAGCCGCGCCACCCGCGTGATGATGCCGTCACGGATCGTCACCACGGGTCCGTGCTCGAAGCTCTCGCGCGTGTAGAGCAGGTCGGGCAGCAGCCGCATCCGGCCCTCCGGCGCCTGGGGGGGCGGGCGGCATGCCCGCGCCGGCGCTCCTCCCATCTTACTGTGGCTCGGCCTGGGCACTCAAGGCTGCCGGAATCAGGACTCCCGCGTGACCCTGGCGTGAAGCGTGCAGGGGCCCCCGACCCGTCCCTCGGCTATCCAGTCGGAAACGCGACGACGTGGACTACGCGCGCCTCAAGCGTCACACGTGTGCCTTTCGCGGAGGCCGCGGAGGACGGCTGTGACGAGTGAACGCGGCTCCCCGACGCTAGACCGAGACAGTAGAGCGTCTCGGAGCCGCGAAAATACCGGCGGAGGATGATCACCTCGCCATCATCTTTGGCGACGAATGTCACGTCATCCGGCCGGATCATCACCCTGACCCGCTCGCCCGGCGCGCGAGCCTCGACATTCGCGAAGGTGCCGATCTCCGTGACGATCCCCTCCGCTGTCACGACTCCCGGGAGGAAATCCGCGGCGCCGACGAACTCGGCGACGAAGGGGGTTGCCGGCTGGTGGTAGATCGTCTCCGGCGTGCCAAGTTGCTCGAGACGGCCGCGGTTGAGGACGCCGACCCGGTCAGCAATCGTGAAGGCTTCTTCCTGATCGTGCGTCACGAAGATCGCCGTCGTCCCCGTTGATCGCAGGACCGTCTCGACGTCGTCCCGCATCTGCGCGCGGAGGTCGGCGTCGAGATTCGAGAAGGGCTCGTCGAGCAGCATTAGCGCCGGCGCCGGCGCGAGCGCGCGCGCCAGCGCGACTCGCTGTTGCTCGCCGCCCGACAACTGGTGCGGGTACCAGCGTCCGAGATCGGCAAGTCCGACAAGGTCGAGAGTCTCATGGACCCGCTGCCGCCGCGCCGCGCCGGCGAGGGCGGAGAGGCCAAAGCCGACATTCTGCTCCACGGTCAAATGGGGGAAGAGGGCGTAGTCCTGGAACACGATGCCCACGTGGCGTTGTTCGGGTGGCACGGCGGCCACCCCCCCGTCCCCCGCCTCGGCCACGATCCGCTCTCCGAGCGTGATCCGGCCCTCGTCCGGGGTCTCGAACCCGGCGATCAGCCGCAGCGTGGTCGTCTTCCCGCTTCCCGATGGCCCGAGCAGGGCGAGGATCTCCCCGCGTTCGACGGTGAGTGAGAGCTCATCGACGGCCGGCGGGCGGCGTGGATGAAAGCGCTTAGTTACCTTGGAGAGAGTTACCAGGAGCGGCATCAGATCACCGGCCCCCAGGGTCCGACGCGAAACGCGAGACGAGGAACAGTGGAAGGAGCCCGACGGCGACGATCGCGAGCGAGGGGATTGCGGCATCGGCCCACATCGATTCTGACGTGCGCTCCCAGACCTCGATGGCCAGGGTCTTGAGCCCGAGAGGGCGAAGGAGCAGTGTCGCCGGCAGCTCCTTCATCACCTCGACCCATACCAGGGCGAGGGCGGTGAGGAGGCTCCCACGCATCAGCGGCAAATGTATCCGCCGGAGGGTGCCGGTGCCAGCGACGCCGAGCGATCGCGCCACCTCGTCGAAACTGGACGGGATCTTGGCCAGACTGGCCTCGAGGGCCTGGAAGCCGACCGTGAGGAAGCGCACGGCGTAGGCGAACAACACGGCACACGCAGAGCCCGTGAGCAGCAAGCCCACGCGCCATCCGAGGGCCCACTCGGCGGCGGCGCCGAGGATCCAGTCCAACCAGGCGATGGGGGCGAGGACCCCCATCGCGATCACCGCGCCGGGCAGCGCGTAGCCCATCGAGGAGACCTGCGCCGCAACGCGCGCGCTCGGCGATGGATGGAGGCGGCCGGCATACGCGACCGTGAGCCCCAGGACGCAGATCAACACCGCCGCGGTGCCGGCGAGGAGAAATGTCGCGCCAAGCCACGCGACGAAATCGGGGCTCACGCGCCAGCGGCGAACGACGTCGACCGCCCAGACCAGGAGCTGGGCGATCGGCAGGACGAACGCAACCCCAAGCACCAGGCCGCACGCGCCGGTCGCAGCGGCGGCAGCCCAGCCACGAAGCGGGACGGGGACGACGCCCGGTCCGCGCCGCTGACTCTGCGTGAAGCGCCGGTGCCCGCGCAACGCGCGCTCGAGGAGCAGGAGTCCCAGGGCGACGAAGAGCAAGAGACTTGCCAGTTGCGTCGCCGCGATGCGATCAAACATCCCCGTCCAGACACGATAGACTGCTTCGGTCAGCGTGCGATACCCGAACGTCGACACCGTGCCAAGATCCGCGAGCGCCTCCATCATCGCCAGCGACGCGCCGGCGACGAGGGACGGGCGCGCCATGGGGACCATGACTCCGACGAACGCCCGCAGTCGCGACCGGCCAAGACTCCGCGCCGTCTCCAGCGTGGCGAGCCCATGCTCGCGGAACGCCGCGCGCGCCATCAGGTACACGTACGGATAGAAGACCAGCGTCATCACGAGGACCACACCCAGCCCCGAGGGCAGCTCGGGAAGCCGGGCCACGTCCCCGAACCACCGCCGCAGCGCGGACTGAACTGGTCCCGCAAAGTCGAACAAACCCAGAAACACGAAGCCGATGACGTACGCGGGGACCGCCAGCGGCAAACCCAGCGCCCATTCGAAGAGTGCGCGGCCGGGGAACCGATACCCCACAATGAGCCAGGCCAGCGCCGCGCCAAGGGTCAGCGTCCCAGCGCCGACACCCGCTACCAGGAACAACGTGTTCGCAATCAGCTCGGGGAGCTGCGTGCGCCACAGATGCACCCAGACATCGACGGCCGGGTCTCGCCACGCCGCGATTACCGCAAGGAGGGGGACTCCGACGATGGCGGCGATCCCGCCGGCGGCGAGCGTCCACGGCGACACGGGGAAGACGATCGTCTTACCTGTAGCCGACGCGATCGGCGAGCCGCGTCGCGGCAGCCTGAAATTCCCCCGCGGACGCGACGTTGATGTCGTCCTGCTTGAACGGCCCCCATGCGCGAACGATCGGATTCACTTCGGCCTTAGGATTGGCTGGAAACTCGAGGCTCGTGTCGGCGAACATCTGCTGCGCCTCGGTACTCGAGAGGAACTCGAGCAGCTTGACCGCATTGGCGCGGTTCTTCGCGTGGGTGGTCACGCCGCCCCCCGACACGTTGACGTGGGTCCCCGTCGTCTGCTGATTGGCCCAGAACGGAGCGACGGGGAAGTTCGGGTCCTTGGAGAGAAGACGGGCAAGATAATACGTGTTCGTCAAGCCCACGTCGCACTGGCCGGCCGCGATGGCCTCGAGGATCTTGGTGTCGCCGTTGATCAAGATGGGCTGATTCGCCACCCAGCCCTTGACGATCTCCTCCGTCTTTGGCTCCCCGTGGCGCTTGATCATCGTGGCGAGCAGCGACTGATTGTAGATGTAGCCCGACGTGCGGAGGCAGATCCGCCCTTTCCACTTCGGATCGCCCAGCGCTTCGTAGCTCGACAGATCCGCGGGGTTCACCTTCTTGACGTTGTACATGATCGTGCGCGCCCGCATGGTGAGGCCGAACCAGCGCCCCTCGGTATCGCGGAGGTGCGCCGGGATGTTCTTCTGGAGCACTGGAGACGCGACCGGGGCAAGGAGTCCGGCCTGCGCGGCGTTCCAGAGATTGCCGGCGTCGACCGTGATCAGCACGTCGGCCGGCGTCTTCTCTCCTTCGGCTTTGAGGCGCTCGAACAACTGCCCCGTCTCGCCGTTGAGGATCCTGATCTGAATACCGGTCTTCTTGGTGAAGGCTTCGAAGGCCACTTCCTGACCGTAGTGACGCGCCGAGTACATCACGACTTCCTCGGCGGCTCTGGCGCCGGAAGGCAGGAGGGCGGGGACAAAGCCGACGGCAGCGACCAGGATCGCGATCAGCGAGGTGATTTCCCGTGAGGGACGCATCGCTCTGCTCCTTTCAGTGGCAACAGGTCAGCCCGAGCACACGAGCCAGCCGATTCGCCTCGTTCAGGGGGATCACGAAGCCCAGAACGAAGTCGCTCGCGCGAGTCTCCAGGACGATGGTCGCCAGCTCGGCATTGTCGTTGGGGCAAAGGGCTTTCACGTGCATCAACGTCACGCGAGCTCCTTCCTTGCTGGCGCGGCGTGATCGGCGCCGGATTCGTAGCTCGCTGCCTAAAGCGAATCCGCTTGTCGGTGGCTGGCTGGGTGAACGGATTACTTGGTCAGAATCAGTTCGTCCGCCTTCGTGATATGCAGCCGGTATTCCTGGCCGCGGTGCAGGATGACGACGTCACGCCACCCCTGGAACAGCTCTGAGCTCGCTATGCGCACCTCGGCCGGTCCGGCCTCGGAGGCCTCGCGGACGCCCCGGGCGCTCTCGGCGTTGTCGGTCACTCCTTGCTGTCTCCGTGGACCTGCTGGGCGAGATAGTGCGCCTCGCCCATCTGCTGGATCAGCGTGAGCTGGGCCTCGATCCAATTGGCGTGGTCCTCTTCGCCCTTCAGGATGTCCTCCAGCAGCTCGCGGCTTCCGTTGTCTCCGAGGCTCCGGCTGAGCTCGATGCCATTGTTCAGCGTCTTGATCGCAGCCTGCTCGACTGCCAGGTCCAGGCGCAGTTGCTCGGGTACGACCTGGCCGACATTAACCTTCCCGAGCCGTTGCACGTTGGGCACGCCCTCGAGATACAGGATGCGCTCAATCAATTTGTCCGCGTGCTTCATCTCGCCCATGGACTCTGCCCGGATCTTCTTCCAGAGCCGCTCATATCCCCAGTTCTCGCACATCCGCGCGTGGACAAAGTACTGGTTGATCGCCGTCAGCTCTGCGGTGAGCACCTCGTTCAGCATAGCCACAACCTGGTCGTGACCTTTCATGTGAGGTCTCCCGTGGGAAGGCTATTTGGCGCAGTGGGCGTCACTATAAGCCGTCTCACGGGTCCGGTCAACCAAGGCGGCAAGCAGAGGGCAGCAGGCACGGCAGTCGGCGCCGGCGCCGCACGCCCTCGCGAGATCATCGAGGCTTGAGGCGCCGGCCTCGATGACGGCCTCGATGGCGTTGTCCGACAACCCACGGCAGAGGCAGACGACCATAGTCGGATTCCGGGCCACCCGGCCGTCAGCCGACCTTGGCGGGTATGCGGTCCTCCTGCGAATCCTGACTTGGCCTGGGCTGACCAGGACCGAAGAGCAGGAAGCCCGGGATCGCGGCTAGGGCTGGGGCCAGGAGGACTCCCGCGGCCAGCATGAGGAGCAGGGCGAAGCGTCGCATCGTTGCGCCTCCGATCCGGGGAATGGCTGCGAGTTAGGTATACCTAAATATAAAAGTTGTGTCAACCGAAAAAACTCGGGGGGCTGGGGCCGGCCCGGGGGGCCTAGAGCACGTAGAGGAAGGGCCGGGCCCGGAGCGTGCCGTCCCTCCAGAAGCCGGTCGCGCGCAGCCCGTCGACGGCCTGGATGGCGTCGTCGGATCGCATCAGGGCCAGGCTCTCGCCAGCCGGGAAGAAGCCGCCGAAGGCCATCCGACCGGCGCCCCGCGCCTCGATGAGGGCGAAAGAGGCCATCTCGACGTCGGGGGCCAGGCCCTCGACGATGACGGCCTTGCGTGAGCCGTCCGTGATCAGCGGCGGCAGCTCCCAGGGCTCGAGGAACTGGGCGAAGCTGCGCGGGTCGTAGGCGGTCCACGCGCCCCCGGTCCAGTAGGGATCCTCCTCGACGATCCGTTTGAGATCGCCGGCCTGCTGGACACGATAGAAGATGTCGGCGGTCTTGCCGTCGGGGGCGGGACCGCCGGCGATCACCAGCCCCTGCTGGCGGAGGGCCATGAGCCGCTCGAGGTGGGCCGCGCGGTAGGGCTCGCGCTTCCCCAGATAGTCCGCAGCCGTGGTGATCGCGACGTGGTAGACGATCACGGGGTCACCCAACCGCCGGCGAACGGGATGACCTGGCCCACGAAGAAGTCCGCGTCCTCCGACGCGAGATAGACGGCCAGCCGCGCCGACTCCTCGCTGCGCGCCAGACGCCCGGCGGGGATGTTCTTGACCATGCGGGCGAGCCTGTCCGGGTCACCGGTCAGCGACGGCGGGAAGTAGGTCGGGTTCTCGACGTAGTTCTGGGCGATGGCGTTGACCTGGATCCCGTCCCTGGCGACTTCACGGCCAACCGCCTTGGTCAGCCCGTTCACCGCGGCCCGGGCCGCCGAGTAGGCGGCGTAATTTGCGAGGCCCGGGAAGGCCGCGGCCGAGGACATGTTGATGATCTTGCCGCGCCGGGCGGGCCGCATCACGCGCAGCGCGGCCCGGAGGCAATAGAACGGCTCGTCGAGTAGCCGGGCCATCATCTCGCGCCAGACGGCGTCGCTGACCGCCTCGGTGGGGCTGCCGGCGGGCGGATTGGCATTGTTGTTGACCAAGATGTCCAGCCGGCCGAACCGCTTGACGACGGCATCCACGACCCGGTCGGCCTCGCTCGACCGGGTGAGATCGCCGCCGAGGCTGAGCACCTCGCGCCCGAGCCCTTCGGCGATGGCGGCGAAGGGCTTGACCGCGGCCTCGTCGCGGTCGTGGAGGGCCATCGACGCGCCTTCCCGCGCGAACTCCTCGGTGATGGCCGGCCCCATGAAATGGCTGACGTTGGTGATGAGCGCGACCTTTCCCGTGAGTTTCATGCCCCGAGGGTAAGCGGGATTTCCGGGCGCTGCAAGACCGTGCTAAGGTGAAGTTGCGCCGAGGGGGCGCTGAGCGTGACCGACGCCCTGCTGGAGTCCTTCAAGGCCCGCTACCCGTTCCCGCTCGACGACTTCCAGCTCCGAGCCATCGAGGCGATTCTCAGTGGGACGTCGGTCATCGTCTCGGCGCCGACAGGATCGGGCAAGACGCTCGTCGCCGAGTTCGCCATCCACGCCGCGCTGGCGCGCATCCGCCGCATCGCCTACACGACCCCGCTCAAGGCGCTCTCCAACCAGAAGTTC
>DASSSH010000338.1:0-11245 GCA_035708525.1 Candidatus Methylomirabilota bacterium | reverse complement strand
CTTCGCCAGCGCCGCCTTCTCCTCGGTCGAGACGGTGCCGATCACCGTGGCGCCCAGCATCTTGGCGAGCTGGCAGAGCAGCAGGCCCATTCCGCCGGCCGCCGCGTGCACGAGGCACCAGTCGCCCTGCTTGAGCGGGTAGCTCGCCTTGACGAGATAGTGGGCCGTCATGCCCTGGAGCATCGCGGCGGCGCCGTCCTTCGCCGACAGCCCCGCGGGCAGCTTCACCAGCCGGTCGGCCGGCACCGCGTTCATCTGCGCGTAGGAGCCGGGCACGCCCGTCCACGCCACCTTGTCGCCGACCTTGACATCGGTCACGCCCGGCCCCACCGCTGTGACCGTACCGGCGCCCTCGAGCCCGAGCGTCAGCGGTAGTGGCGTCTTGTACTGGCCGATGCGGAAGTAGACGTCGATATAGTTGACCCCCGCGGCCTCGATCTTGACGAGCGCCTGGCCGGCGCCCGCTGTCGGCTCCGGCGCGTCCTCGTACGTCAGTGCCTCGGGGCCACCTGGGGCGTGAATGCGGATCGCCTTCATGGATAGTCTCCTTTGATCGTGGGATTGCGCTCGCTCAGCGCATGCTCGAGAGATCCACCGTGAACCGCGCCACCGGCTTCTCGTCCGGGTCCCGGACCACCAGCAGCACCTTCGCCCTGGGATCGATTCCCTCCATGGGGAATACGTAGATGCACCGGGCGATGAAGCGTCCGTCGTCGTCGCGCAGCGCGGTCCGCTCGTTCTGGCTGAATGTGGGCTTGATCTCCTCCTGCTGGACCAGGAGCGCGGCGCCGTAGAAGCGCGCGAAGTCGGCCTTCGAGCCGCGCAGCGTCGTCCAGAAGATCAGCTTGCCTTCGTGCTCCTTGAGCAGCGCGTTGATGTCCCTGGGCCGCAGCTCCCGATGCTGAAATGCCGAGTTGCGCGCCGCGAGCGCCAGACGGTGGAAGGGCGTCATCACGACGACGCGCTGGCCGCCGACTCCGGCGACCATCCACTCGCCGCCGAACTCTTCGCTCAGCACGCTGCGCTTGCCGACGCGGATCGCCTCGCTCCGATCACGCTCCGTGAGGACGAAGAGGGCGGCGTCGGCGGGCCGCGCGGCCGTGAGCCCGAGCGCGGCCGCCAGCAGCACAGCGACGCGCCGTGAGCACTTCCGACTCATGTGGCGCGTATTGTAGCACAGCGATTCCACACACTTCGGCGCGCCTCACCCTGCCCTCTCCCCCTTCGGGGGCGTGGGTCGTTGACTTCCCTCTCCCCTCCGGGGAGAGGGTCGGGGTGAGGGGGCTGGAATCCGATCGACGCTCATCGACAACCAGGGATAGGGTGAGGCCGTGCGAATCGCCCCGTGGCTTAGGCTTGGACTTGCCGTCTTACTTCTCTCGGGCTGTGTCTCGGCCTTTCCCGAGGAGGCGCTGCGGTCCGTCAACCGCGCCATCACGATGAGCGCGCGGGCGACGGACCCGACGCTGTACGTGAACCAGCGGGTGATTCTGGGCGGCGAGATCCTGGCCACGCGGCCGCGCACGGGCGAGACCGAGATCGAAGTGCTGGCGCGACCGCTCCGCGACGACATTCCCGAGCGGAGCGATCGATCCGAGGGCCGCTTTCTCGTGACCACGGCCGGGTTCCTCGATCCGGCGGTGTTCGCGCCGGGCCGTCGGCTCACCGTCATCGGCACCGTCACGGGCGTGGAGGAGCGGAAGATCGGCGAGGTCGCCTATCGCTATCCAGTGCTCGCCACCGTCCGCCTCCAGCTCTGGCCGCGCGAGTGGGATGCGCCCCCGCCGTTCTACCCCGGTTATCCCTGGGGACTCTACGAGCGGCTCTATCCCCGCCCCTACTACTAAGGAGACTGAGCGGAGCTTGGGGCGCTCGGCAACAGGGGTGCGGCCGAGCTGACGTCCGGAGCGTGGGGGCCGACGGAGCGCCGCTGTCGGGCGAGCCGGAGGACGTCGCGGGGCTGGGGCCCCGCCGTCCAAGGCGAGCGGAAATGGGGACCGAGCCGTGTCGCCGTGCGAAGCGCAGGGCGGGGCGAGCGCGCGATCGCGGGCCGACTGGCCACGCCCGAGCCCCCGCTGGGGGATGGGGGGTCGCGCGAGGCACGCCCGAGCGAGCGTCGGCGTACAGGCGAGCCATCGTCGGCGCGAACTCGGCCCCTGCGCTCCGGACCTTACCGGATGCGGGAGACCGCTGGCGACCTAGCGGCCGACCATCACCGACGAGAACGTGGCTGGGTCGAGATACTGTTTGGCCACGCGCTGGACGTCGGCCGCGGTGACCTTGGCGACTTCCCGCTTGAAGCGGTCCGGGTAATCGAGGCCGAGGCCGTTCTCCTCGATGCCGATCAGCAGTCCGGCGACCTTCGCCGAGGTATCCAGGCGGAGCGGGAAGCTCCCGATCAGATACGACTTGGCCAGCGCCAGCTCGCGCTCGGCGACGGGCTCCCGGCCCATGCGCGCCATTTCCTCTTTCGCGAGCTTCACCGCGTCCGAGACCGCCTCGACGCGCGTCTGGAGCGAGACGACATAGGCAGCGCCGTAGCGCCCCGGCAAGAGGCTTCCGTAGACGGCGTAGGCCAGGCCGTGCTCCTCGCGCACGCGAGTGTAGAGCCGCGACGCCGAGCCGCCTCCCAGAATGTAGTTGGCCACCAGCAGCGGGAAGTAATCCGGGTGATCCTGGCGGACGGCGGGGCGGCCCAGATAGACCGTGGCCTGGGTGAGCTGGCGCGTGATGGTCCGCGCTTCGACCGGCGGGCCCGGCGGCGTCATGGGGATGACCGGCAGCGGTGTCGCGGGCGCGGTCCAGCCGCCGAGCCGGCGCAGCAGCGCCTCACGGATCTCCGCCTCCTTCACGTCGCCCACCGCGGCGATGGCCGCCGCGTCGGGGCGGTAACGCTCGCGATGGAAGCGCACGACCTGCTCGCGCGTGAGCGTGCCCACCGACTCGATGGTACCCGACGTCGGCCGCGCGTACGGATGTCCTGGGTACAGGAGCCGCGCCAGCTCGCGCCCCGCGACGCTCTCCGGGTTCTCCTCGGAGCGGCGGATCGCCGCCTGGATGTCGGTCACCTTGCGCTTGAGCTCGTCCTCCGGAAAGGCCGGCTGCAGAAGCACCTCGGCCAGCAGGTCGAGCCCGAGATCGAGATCCTTCTTGAGCACGCCCACACTGACCGTCGCCGTATCACGGCCGGCGTCGGTCTCGAGGCTGCCGCCCACGGACTCGATGGCGCGATCCAGCTCCGGTCCCGTCCGCTTCGCGGTGCCGCGGGTCAGCAGCTCCGCCGTCAGATTGGCGAGCCCGCCCGCCTCCGGTGGGTCGAAGGCCGATCCCGCCCGGATCGAGACGCGCACGATCACGATGGGAATAGCGGGACGCTCGGCGACGAGCAGCCGGATCCCGTTGGGCAGCACCTCGCGGCGGGCCAGCGGCGCGCCGGCGCTGACGGAGGCGAGGAGACCGACGAGCAGGAGCGACGAGAGCGGGCGAAGGCGGCGGAGCAGGGGCATGGGCACTCCTCAGTCGAGCGTCTTGCGGAACTTGAAGACGGCCAGCGAGAAGATCACGACGCCGAAGATGAGCAATGGGACCAGGTGGGGCCAGAGGTAGCTGAAGCCCACGCCCTTGAGCACGATGCCGCGGACGATCCGCAGGAAGTAGGTCAGCGGGATGACGGAGGCCAGGTACTGCGCCCCCCACGGCATCCCCTCGATGGGGAACAGCAGCCCCGAGAGGTAGATGGACGGCAGGAAGGTCAGGAAGGCCATCTGCATCGCCTGGGGCACGGTCCGCGCGGCGGCGGAGAGGAAGATCCCGATGCCGAGGGTGCCCATCATGAAGACCGCCGAGAGCGCGTAGAGCAGCGGCAGGCTGCCGCGGATCGGCACGTCGAAGACGAAATGGGCGACCACCAGCGCCATCGTCATCTGCCCGTAGGCGACCAGGAGGTTCGGGATGATCTTGCCGAGCAGCAGCTCCCAGCGGCGGATCGGGCTCACGATGAGCGCCTCGAGCGTCCCCCGCTCGCGCTCGCGGACCACCGACACCGCCATCGCCGTGATCGTCGTCTGCATCAGCAGCGCGCCGATGAGCCCCGGCACGATGAAGATGGCCGAGACGAGGTCCGGGTTGTACCAGGCCCGTACCCGGATATCCAGCGGCGGGTCGGCGTGGCGCGCGCCCGTGCTGGCCTGGACGGTCTCGGTGATGATCTCCAGCGAGCGCTGGAAGCCGAGCGAGGTGGCCGCGTTGATCCCGGAGGTCGCGACCTGCGGGTCCGAGGCATCCACGATCACCTGCACGAATGCCTCCTGCCGGGTGAGGCGGCGCGGGAAATCCGGCGGGATGACGACACCGATCTTCGCCTTGGCGCTGTCGATGAGTCGCGTGAGCTCCCTGTGGCTATGGGCCTGATAGCGGATGTCGAAGTACTGCGTGTTGACCAAGGCCTCGAGGAATTGCTGCGCCTCGAGGCTGCCGGACTGCTCGAACACCGCGGTCGGGATGTGCTTGACGTCGGTGTTGATGGCCCAGCCGAAGATGAAGAGCATCAGCACCGGCATGACGAGGGCGAGGAACAGCGCCAGCGCATCGCGCTTGAGGTGGATGAACTCCTTGATGATCATCCCGAGCAGCCGCGACGTCATCGCCTACCTCCTGCGATCTCCCCCTCACCCTGCCCTCTCCCCAGAGGGGAGAGGGAATGGTGGGCCCCTGGGCTCTCCCTATAAGGGGAGAAGGAATGGTGGGCCCCTGCGCTCCTAAGCCTCCCTCTCCCTTCCAGGGAGAGGGCCGGGGTGAGGGCCCTGGAGCGCGCGCAGCTGCTCGCGCAGCCGCGCCTTGCGCTGCTTGTCCACGAACGAGACGAACAGGTCCTCGACCGACGGCTCGACGGCCTGCGCCCAGTGCACGTCGTGCCCCGCGCGCTTGAGGTGACCCTCGACGTCCGCCGCCGAGGCGTGCGTGTCCGCCAGCACCACGCGGAGCCGCGTTCCGATGCGCACCACATCTTCCACGGTGTCCCACTCCCCCAGCGCATCCGCCGCGCGGCGGATGTCGCCCACCTCCACCTCCACCACGGGCTGGCGGAAGGTCTCGGTCTTGATCGTGTGAGGCGACCCCTGGGCGATGAGCTGGCCCTGGTAGATGAAGCCCAGCGTGTCGCAGAGCTCGGCCTCGTCCATGTAGTGGGTGGTCACGATGATCGTGGTGCCGCCGTCGGCCAGGCGACGGATCAGGCCCCAGAAGTTCCGCCGCGAGACCGGGTCCACGCCGGCCGTCGGCTCGTCGAGGAAGATGAGGCGAGGCGTGTGGACCATGGCGCAGACCAGCGCCAGGCGCTGGCGATAGCCGCCGGAGAGCTGACCGGCCAGCTGCCGCTCTCGCCCCGGGAGGTCCGCCAGCTGGACCATCTGGGCGACGCGCCCGGGGCGCTCCGCCCGCGGGACCATGTAGGCGCGCGCGTAGAAGGTCAGGTTCTCGTCCACCGTCAGCTCGTCGTAGAGGGAGAACCTCTGCGACATGTAGCCGATCAGGGCCTTGATGCGCTCCGGCTCCTTCCGGATGTCGAGGCCCAGGACGGTGCCGGTGCCCTCACTGGGCTCGAGCAAGCCGGAGAGCATGCGCAGCGTCGTGGACTTGCCGGCGCCGTTGGGGCCGAGGAAGCCGTAGAGCTCGCCCTGGCGCACGCGCATGCTGATGTGGTCCACCGCCACGCGCTCCCCGAAGCGGCGGGTCAGCCCGTCGGTGACGACGGCGTAGGCGGGATCAGCCGATGTCGGCATCGGCCGGCATGCCGGGCTTGAGGATGCCCTCGGGGTTGTCCAGGGCGATCTTGATCCGGAACACGAGGTTCACCCGCTCCTTCTTGGTCTGCACGTTCTTCGGGGTGAACTCGGCCTCGGCGGCGATCTCGATGATATGGCCGGCGAAGGCCCGGCCGGGATAGGCGTCCACTGCGACCCGGGCCGCGTCGCCGATCTTGATGCGCCCGATCTCCTCCTCGGGCACATAGGCGCGAACCCAGATCTGCTTGGGATCCATCAGGGTGAGGATGGACACCCCCGGGTTGGCCATCTCGCCGACCTCGAGGTTTTTCCGCAGCACGAGGCCGTCGAGCGGCGAGAGGATGACCATCTCCTTGAGGCGGCTTCGCGCGATGGCCAGCGCCTGCTCCGCCTGGGCCAGCTGGTGGCGCGCGGCCTCGATCTGGTCGGGACGCGAGCCGGCCAGCAGCAAGTTCAGCCGCTGGCGCGCGGACCGTTCCTGAGCCGCCGCCACGTCATAAGCCTGGCGCGCCTTGTCCACCTCCTGAGTGGCGATGAGGGCCTTCCGGCTCAGCTCCTCGGCGCGGCGGAAATCGCGCTCGGTCATCCAACGCGTGGCCTCGGCGCTCTGGAGCGCCGCGCGGGCGTCCTCGATCTCCTCCTGGCGCGGCCCGGCGCGCAGGTCGCGCAGCGTCGCCTGCGCGGTGCGCACGGCGGCTTCCTGGCGGCGCACGTCGGCCACCAGCTCTGCGTCATCCAGCCGCGCCAGAACCTGGCCCGCCGTGACCCGATCGCCTTCCTTCACCGGGCGCGCCACGATGCGGCTCGCGATCTTGGCGCTCACGTCGACCTGGAGGGCCTCGATGGTCCCCGTGACGCTGACGAGGGGCCGGTGCCCCGGGCCGAAGAGCCGTCCACCGTAGGCATAGGCCAGTCCCAGGACGAGCAGGATGCCGAGGGCGATGCCCGCCTTGACGGCGTTCGAGCGCATCGCGACTATTTGGTCCCCGGCTTGGCCGGCTCGTCCGGCAGGAGGATCCCCACCGTCTTGCGGTCCACTGGGAAGTAGGTGCGCGCCACGCGCTGCAGATCCTCCGCGGTGACCGCGCGGATGAGCGGGAGGAAGGCTTCGAGCCGCCGCCACGAGCCTTGCAGCTCGAAGCCCGCCAGGATGCGCGCGCGGGAGTGGACCGAGTCCTGGCGCCAGACGAACGATGCCTCGATCTGGTTCTTCGCGCGCTGCAGCTCCTCCGCAGGCACGGGCTCGGTCTTGATCAGCTCGATCTCGGCCAGCAGCGCCTGTTCCAGCGCCTCGGGCGTCTGCCCGGGCAGCGGCGTGGCGTACAGCCAGAAGAGGTTCGGGTCGGCCGAGCTGTACGAGTAATCGCCCCCGGCGTTGAGCGCCATCCGCTTCTCGTAGACGAGCTTGCGGTACAGCCGGGAGGCGCGCCCTTCGGACAGGATCGTGGACAGCAGCTCGAGCGCCGGCGCATCGGCCGACTTGAAGTTCGGCACGTGCCAGGCCAGATCCACGATCGGCAGCTGCGCCCCGACCTTCTTCACGATGACCCGCTTCTCGCCGCGCTGAGGCGGCTCGACGGCGGTCACCGGGGGAATCTCCGGCCCGCGGGGAATTCCGCCGAAGATCTGCCGGATCCGCGCGAGCAGCTCCCCCGCCTTGACGTCGCCGACGATCACCAGCAGCGCGTTGTTCGGCACGTAGTAGGTATCGTAGAAGGCCCGCAACTGCTTCGGCGTGATGCGCTGGATGTCCTCCATCCAGCCGATGATGGGCCAGCGGTACGGCAGCGCCTCGAAGGCCGTCGCCATCACCTGCTCCGAGAGCAGCCCGTCCGGGTCGTCCTCGGTGCGCGTGCGCCGCTCCTCCATCACGACCTGTCGCTCCGAGTCGATCTCCTTGGGATCCAGCAGCAGGTGTCGCATGCGGTCGGCTTCGAGCCGCAGCACCATGTCCACCTTGTCGGCGGCGATGTTGACGTAATAGGAGGTGACGTCGGTCGAGGTGAAGGCGTTGTCCTGCCCGCCGTTCTGCTCCACGATCCGGGCGAACTCTCCCTTGCCGTGGGTCGGCGTGCCCTTGAACATCATGTGCTCGAGGAAGTGGGCGAGGCCCGTGGCCCCGACGCGCTCGTTGCGCGAGCCCACGCGGTACCACATCTGGATCGACACGATGGGGCTGCGGTGGTCCTCGAGGATCAGGACGCGGAGACCGTTGCCGAGCGTGGCCTCCTTGACATCCAGCGATTGCTGGGCGGCCGCTGGCGTCACCAGCGCGGCGCAGACGAGGGCGACAACCGTGACCAAATGGGATTTTGTCACCCTGCGATTATCCTACGGGGACTCGCGAGCGGCAAGCGACGGGGGCGACGACAGGCGGAAGGCGGGCCGGAGGGCGAGCGTGGTCACGGCGCTCACCACGGCCAGCGCCGCGCTGGCGAAGAGCGCGGCGGCGAAGGAGCCGGTCATGTCCTTGATCAAGCCGCTCAGGAGCGGCCCCACGATGGCGCCGATGAAGCAGGTGCAGTTGTAGAGGCCGAACGCCTTGCCGAGCACCGAGGGCGGGAACAGCTCGGGCAGGATCGCGTAGGCCGGTCCCCAGGTGCACCAGATCAGGAAGCTCGTCGAGAGCAGCAGCGCGGTGAGCAGCCACGCGGGTCCCTGCGCGTGCACGACCATCCCCATGCCCACGAGCGATGCCGCCGACAGCAGCTGCGAGGCCGAGATGACCAGCTTCCGCTCGAGCCCGTAGCGGAGAAGCCGGTCCGCAAGCAGCCCCGAGAGCAGCAATCCGGGCGGCGCCACCAGCCCCTGCAGGCTCGCCAGCGACGCCGAGCGTCCCAGATCGGTGATGCCGACCTCGCTGAAGAGCAGCGGGCCCCACGTGGCGAGGGTGAACTGGATGAAGACCGGCAGGATGCCCGTGATGCCCAGCAGCCAGAAGTCGGCCGTGCGCAGCACGCGGCGGAAGGGCCAGCGCAGGTCGGTGGCGGCGGCCACACGCGGCGGCTCGGGCACGAAGCGCCAGATCAGGAACGCGGCCAGCAGCGGCGGCAGCGCGAACACGAAGAAGACGCTGCGCCAGGGCATCAGCACTCCGAGCGCCCCCGCGAGGAGCAGGCCGAGCGTCGTGCCGATACCGGGGCCCGAAAACGAGATCCCCTGTCCCAGCGCCATCTTGTCCCTGGGCGTCGTGGCAGCGATGATCACCCGATCGTTGGAGAAGAGGAAGCCCTGGCTGGCGCCGGTGAGCAGCCGCACGAGGAACAGCGCCAGGAAGGAGCCCGTCAGGCCCGTGAGGAACGAGGAGAGCGCGCCCAGCACGAGCCCGGCGACCAGCATTCGCTTGCGCCCGAAGCGGTCGCCCAGGAACCCCGCCGGAAACTGCATGCCCATGTAGGCGTAGAAGAACGCCGTCGAGAGAAAGCCCGTCAGCGTGTAGTCCAGCCGCAGCTCGGCCATGATCGGGGGCCAGAGCGCGTTGGGCGCCATCCGGATGATGTAGTTGGTGATCCAGGCGAAGACGATCAGCGCCCAAATCGTGTAGTACATGGGGTCAGGTCTTGAAATACGACATTTGCTGCCCACCAGCGTCACTCGGCATGAGCGGCCTATACTAGCACGCGGCTCGACCTGACCTCATCGCGGGAGGCGCTCTCGTGACCATCATGGTGCTTGTCATCGCTGCGGCGGCGGAAGTCGTCGGCGACCTGGGGATGCGGCTCGGCCTCCGGGGCCGCCCGTGGGGCTACGCGCTGGGCGTGGCCCTGCTCGCGGCCTACGGCCTCGTCGTGAATCAGCCGGCGCTGGCTTTCGGCCGGCTGCTCGGGCTCTACATCGTCGTATTCTTCCTCATGAGCCAGCTCGTGGCTCTCGTCGCTCTCGGCGAGCGGCCGCCCGCCTCTCTCCTCCTCGGCGGCGCGCTCATTATCGCTGGCGGCCTTATCATCCATTTCGGCCGCGCCTGAGTCCCTCTCCCCGTTGGGGAGAGGGTCAGGGTGAGGGGTGGAAAGCCAGCCTCCGCGCCTTGACAAAAACGGCGCGGAGCATGGAGCGCGTCAGCTTGCCGGTGAAGGTGTTCTGCTGGCTCGGGTGAAAGCAGCCCAGGAGCACGATGCCGCCCGGCATTCGCGCGGCGGCGTCGTGGCCGAACTTCGGCAGCGGCCGCGGCAGCGGCTGGCCGAGCGCCCGCCGCGCGCGCAAGTACGCATCCCAGGCGATCTTGCCGAGGGCGACCACCACGCGCACCCGCTCCAGCAGCCTGAGCTCTTCGAGCAGGTACGGCTGGCAATGCACGAGCTCGGACGGCAGCGGTTTGTTGCCGGGCGGCGCGCAGCGCAGCGAGGCGGTGATGTAGGCACCGCGCAGGCGCAGGCCGTCGCCCGGCGCGACGGAGGACGGGCGATTGGCGAGCCGTGCCTCGTGGAGCGCGCGAAAGAGCCACTCGCCGCTCCGGTCCCCAGTGAACATGCGGCCGGTGCGGTTGCCGCCGTGCGCCGCCGGCGCTAGGCCGACCAGCAACACGCGCGCGGCTGGATCCCCAAAGCCCGGCAGCGGCCGCGCCCAGTACGGCTGCCCGCGATAGCGCAACGGCGGCACGGCGGCGGCGGCCTCGCGACGGCGCACCAGGCGCGGGCAGCGCCGGCAGCCGATGATGCGCCGGCCGAGCGCGCGCAACTTCGAGTTGTCCTGAGCGAGAACTTGGTCGACAATCACGACGCGATGATACAGGCGGGAGCAAACGCGTGGCAAGCCGAGTCCCTGCGCTGATCGTTCACGGCGGAGCTGGCGCCGACCCCGTCGAGGGGCGCGAGGAGCTGCGCGAAGGAATCCGCGAGGCGGTGGCCGCCGGCTGGAGGCCGCTGAGCGAGGGCGGCTCGGCGCTGGACGCGGTCGAGGCGGCGGTGCGCGCCCTCGAGGATCATCCGCGCTTCAACGCCGGACGCGGCTCGGTGCTCACCTCGGCCGGCACGGTCGAGATGGACGCGTCCATCATGGAAGGTGACGGCTTGCGCAACGGTGCTGTGGCGGCCGTGGTCGGCGTGCGGAACCCGATCTCGCTTGCCCGCCGCATCCTCGAGGACGGCCGGCATTCGCTCTTCGCCGGCGAGGGGGCCCTCGAGCAGGCCAAGGCATTCGGCGTGGCTCTGTGCGATCCCGCCGGGCTCATCACCGAGCGCCAGCGCAAGCGCCTGGCCGCGCTTCTGGCGGACACGGTCGAGGCCGGCACGGTCGGCGCCGTGGCGCTGGACCGCTCGGGCACGATCGCCGCCGCCACCTCTACCGGCGGCATGCTGGGCAAGCTGCCCGGCCGCGTGGGCGACTCGGCGCTGATCGGCTGCGGCACCTACGCCGAAAGCACGCTCGGCGGCGTCTCCTGCACCGGCCACGGCGAGGCGATCATCCGCGTGGCGCTCGCGCGCCGCGCGCTCGAAATCCTCAAAGCGGTGAACGACCCCAGCCAC
>DASSSH010000337.1:0-24700 GCA_035708525.1 Candidatus Methylomirabilota bacterium | reverse complement strand
ACGATGGGATTCTGCCGCGTGTCCTTGGCCCTGACCGAGATGAGGTCCTCCTCCTCGGCCAGCCAGGAGACCACGTTGAGGAAGAAATCCCGGTTGCCCTGGGCACCCAGGAACTGGTTCGAGGCGAAGTCGGCGGTGCCGACCACGACGATGCGCGCCTTCGGCGTCTTCCTTTCATCGGCGCCGACCGGCTTCGCGCCCGCCTTGGCTTCGGCCTGAGGCTCGATGGTGGCGACCAGGGCGACCGGCAGCGGCCCGGTCTTCTCGCCCGGGTCCGGCTGGGCGGTACCCTTCTGGAACACGCTCTTATCAGTCTCGCCCCACGACTGCCGGCTTGTCCTCGCCAGCATGTCGATCTGCACGCCCTTGGGCGGGACCTTGGCGGCCTCCAGCGATCGCGTAAGGGGGAAGAGTGTCATCACGCCCGCCATGTCCCGCGTGATCGGGTGCGAGTCGTACTGGTTGACGATGGGCACGAGCGGGCCCGTGCCGAAGAGCTGGCCCAGCGGATTGAGCTCGATCACGACATCGTCGTCGAGCACCACACCGTACTTGGCCAGGTACTTCCCCAGGCCCTCGCCCTGGAACGGCGTCGCCATGAAGAAAACCTTCCCGCCGCGGGCGATATAACCGTCCAGCGCCGCCAGCTCCTGCGGAAACAGATCGGTGCGCGGACCCGGCACGATGACGATCGACGCGTCGTCGGGCACCTTGGGGTCGCGGGCCAGGACCAGGTCCTTGACCTCGTAGTTGGCCTTGTCCATCTGATCCTTGGCCTGGCTGAAGCCGGTCTTGTCGGTGTTGCCGATCTCCCGCTCGCCGTGCCCTTTGACGACGTAGACGATTCGCTTGCCGGAGCGCGTAACCTTGACCAGGGCGTTGGTAAGCTTCTCCTCCTCGGCGTCCGAGACCTTCTCGATCTTGGCCTCCGGACCCGAGCCGCTCTCGAGCACCACGGTGCCGTAGCTGTCCACGTTGTACTGCCGCGCCAGGGCCACGGCGCGGTCGGTGTCCTCGATCCGCCACGTGAACTTGCCCCCCGAATAGGAGGCGTACTGGTTGAGCAGGTCCTCGGCGTTCCGCTTGCCGGGCGTGTCCGAGCGGAAGAACGCGATGGCGTTGACGGGCGCCTTGAGCGTCCTGAGGATCTGGATCGTCTGGGGCGAGAGGCTGTTCCGCCGGTTCTCCGTCAAGTCCCAGCGGTAGCTGTGCCGGTACGAGACGGCATTGCCGAACGCCGCGACGCCCAGCGCCAGCAGCGCCAGGACCGCCGCGCCGGCGCCGTAGCGCGTGGCGCGCAGGTCCAGCAGCCCGCGCAGCTCCTCGGCATTGAGCGTGAGAGCGACGAAGAGCAAGAAGCTGCCGGCGACCAGCAGCACCCACTTGAACGGCATGCCCTGCCACGGCGACCAGTTCACGAAGGCGCCGATCACGAGGCAGGCTAGCCCGAGCCAGAGGGCGTTGCGCTTGAGGAAGATCATCCGGCTATCCCCGCCACCGCTTCGAGTCCAGCGATCGCAGCGTGAGGAACAGCGCCAGGGCGATGGCGGTCACGTAGTAGACGAGGTCCTTGGTGTCGATCACGCCCCGGCTGAAGCCATCCATATGATCGGTCATGGACAGATACTGCAGCAGGGCCCGGAGGTTCGGCCCGGCGAACTCGGCGCCCCAGCCCACGATCCAGAAGGCCAGCAGCACCCCGAAGGTGCCGAAGCCCGCCACGATCTGGTTCTCGGTCAGCGACGAGATCAGCACGCCGACCGCCAGGAAGGTGCCGCCGGCCAGGAGCAGTCCCAGATAGCCCGACAAGATCGGGCCCCACTCGATGCGCGTGAAGTAGGCAATGAGAGCCGGGTAGAGCAGGGTCACCGCCAGCAGCAGCACGAAAAGCGCTCCGGCGGCGAGGAACTTGCCGGCGAGTACCTCACCGTCGCGGATCGGGTAGGTCAGCAGCAGCTCGATGGTGCCCGACCGCTTCTCTTCGGCGAACAGGCGCATGGTGAGCATCGGCATGAAAAACAGCAGGACCACGGCCATGTTGGAGAAGAGGGGCCGCATCACGTTGTCGGTGATGTTGAGGGTCTGGGCGAACTGCGGCTGCATGAAGGCCCGCATCGACGCATCGCTGTAGTAGAGGAAGATCTGGCTGAAGAACCAGCCCGAAATGATCAGGAAGAAGGCGAAGACCACGTAGGCGACGGGCGAGCCGAAATACAGCCACATCTCCTTCTTGAACACGGCCCACCAGCGCATCAGGCCGCTTCCTCCGGCGCGGTCGGCTCCACGGTCTCCTCGCCCGCGACAACTCGCAGGAAGACGTCTTCGAGGCTCATTCCCACCTGGCGCAGCTCCCGGAGATCCCAGCCGCGGCTCGTCACCAGCTTGACCAGCTCGCCGGTCAGGTCCCGGCCGCGCGGCGACTCGACGACGAACGCGGCGCTGCCGTCGCGGGCCTGCACCGGCTCGACCGTCGACACGCCCGGCACCGCCCGCAGCGCCGCCGCCGCATCCTCCCGGGCGCCGCCCAGGCGCAGCTCGATGCGGGCGGTCGGGAAGACTTGGGCGACCAGCTCGGACTCCGTGCCGCGGGCGACGATGCGGCCGCGGTTGATGATGATGACGCCGTCGCACACCATGGAGACTTCCGGGAGGATATGGGTGGAGAGGATCACCGTGTGCTGCCCGGCGAGGGAGCGGATCAGCGCGCGGATCTCGGCGATCTGCTTCGGGTCGAGGCCGATGGTCGGCTCGTCGAGGATCAGGACCTCGGGATCCCCCAGCAGCGCCTGCGCGATCCCGACCCGCTGGCGATAGCCCTTGCTGAGCTTGCCGATCAGCCGCCGCTGCATCTCGGTGACGAAGCAGCGGTCCATCACGTCGGCCACGCGCGCCTTCCGCGCGCTCCGCGGGATCCCCTTGATCTCCGCCACGAAGTCGAGATAGGTGGCGACCGGCAGGTCCGGGTAGAGCGGCGCGTTCTCGGGCAGATAGCCGATGCGCCGGCGCACCTCGAGGGACTGGGAGAACACGTCGAAACCCGCCACCCGCGCCGTGCCGCTGCTGGCCGGCATGAAGCACGAGAGGATCTTCATCGTCGTGGACTTGCCGGCGCCGTTGGGGCCGAGGAACCCGACGATCTGCCCCTTCTCGACCCCGAAGGTGACGTCCTCGATGGCCGTGACCGGCCCGTAACGCTTGGTCAGCTGGTCGACCTGAATCATAGGGAGTACCGGTAACGTCCGATCATCGCGTACGCGGTCGGAAAGTATAGCACACGGTCAAAACAGCCCCGTGATGGCGCCGTCCGCCGTGACGTCGATCCGCTCCGCGTTCGGCCGCGCGGGCAGCCCGGGCATCGTCATGATGTCCCCCGTGACGGCCACCAGGAAGCCCGCCCCCGCGGCCACGCGCAGCTCGTTGACGGTGATCCGGAACCCGCGGGGCCGGTTGAGCCGCGCCGGATCGTCGGAGAGCGAGCGTTGGGTCTTGGCCACGCAGACCGGGAGACTGCCGTACCCCAGGGCCTCGGCCTGGGCGATCTGGCGCTGGACCCGCTCGGGATAGTCAACGCCGTCGGCTCCGTAGACCCGCGTCGCCAGCACCTCCAGTTTGGCCGTGATGGCCTCGTCCAGGGCGTAGAGAGGCCGGAAGGAGGACGGCTCCGAGGCCAGCAGCTTGAGCAGGCCCCCAGCCAGCTCCGCGCCGCCCTCACCGCCTCGGGCGAAGACGTCGGCCACGTGGACCGAAACGCCGAGCCGGGCGCAGCGCTCGGCGACCGCCGCATACTCCCGCTCCGTGTCCGCCGCATACCGGTTCAGCGCCACCAGCACCGGGACCTGGAACAGTCGGACGATCTCCACGTGGGCCTCGAGGTTGTCCAGGCCCCGGGTGAGGGCGTCGACGTTCTCCCGGTCGAGCTCGGCCACGGCTACGCCGCCGTGATACTTGAGCGCGCGCGCCGATACCACGATGAGGGCCGCGTCGGGCCGGAGTCCCGCAAGCCGACACTTGATGTCGAAGAACTTCTCGGCTCCGAGCTCCGTCGCGAAGCCGGCCTCCGTCAGGCAGAGCTCGCCCAGCTTGAGCCCGAGGCGCGTCGCCGCGACTGAATTGCAGCCGTGGGCGATATTGCCGAAGGGCCCGCCGTGAACGAGGGCCGGCGTCCCTTCCAGGGTCTGCACGAGGTTGGGGTGCATGGCGTCGCGCAGCAGGGCCGTCATGGCCCCGGTGACGCCCAGGGCCTCCGCGACGACCGGCTTGCCGGCCGCGGTGAGCGCGACGAGCATCCGGCCGAGGCGCTGCCGGAGATCGGCCAGATCGTCGGCGAGGCAGAGGGCCGCCATGATCTCCGACGCGGAGGTGATGAGGAAGCCCGTCTCGCGCGGGACGCCGTTCGCGCGACCGCCCAGACCGGTCACGACCCGGCGAAGCGCGCGGTCGTTGACGTCGAGGACGCGCTCCCAAAGGATCTGGCGTGGATCGATGCCGAGCCGGTTGCCGTGATGGAGATGGTTGTCGATCACCGCCGCCAACAGGTTGTGCGCCGCGGCGATCGCGTGGAAGTCGCCCGTGAAGTGGAGGTTGATCTCCTCCATGGGCACGATCTGGGCGCGGCCGCCGCCCGTGCCCCCGCCCTTCATCCCGAGCGTCGGCCCGATCGAGGGCTGGCGCAGGGCGATGACGGCGCGCCGGCCCGACTTCCAGAGCGCCTGGCCCAAGCCGATCGTGACCGTCGTCTTGCCGTCGCCGGCCGGCGTCGGGGTGATGGAGGACACCACGACCAGCTTGCCCGACGGCCGCGCTTCACGGGACTTGAGCGCGTCGAGCAGAACCTTGGCCTTGGTGCGGCCGTACGGCACCCACTCGGCCTCCGCCAGCCCCAGCTCGCCAGCGACCTCACCGATGGGTCGCAGGCGAGCGGTCGGCTCAGCCGCGGCCCGGGGCGGGATCGAGGTCGGCATCGGGCATGACCTCCTTGAGCCATTCGGGAATCGGAATCATCTTCGAGGTGGCCGGATCCCAGCAGGCGTGAAGCGTGTAGCCGCTCGCCACGAGCTCCTTGGCCTCGTTGCGGATCTCATAGGCGAAGGTGAAGCTCGCGCGCTTCCGCTCGCTCACGCGGGAGGTCACCTCGAGGAGCTCGTCGAGCCGGGCGGGCTTGACGAACCTGACGAAGGCTTCCACCACCGGCAGATGCACCCGCTTGTTCACCTCGGACATGGGCAGCCCCGCCTGGCGCAGGTACTCGACACGGCCGACTTCGAAGTACGTCAGATAGTTGCCGTAGTACACCACCGACATGGTGTCGGTGTCCTTGTAGCGGACGCGGATCTGCGTGACCGATGACATGGAGGCGGTGACAGGGACTGGGCCCGGCGAGTATCGTATCACCAACCCGCCGACCTCGACCGCCGACCTTGACAGGGGCGCCGCCCGGCCATATCCTCGCGGTCACCTCATCCCCGTCGCACCTCACCCGAAGGAGGGCCTATGAACCGGGTCACCCGACGTCAGTTCATGGCGCAGACGGCGGCCGGGGCCACCGGCCTCACCGGCATCCTGCTCACCCGCACGGCGCCCGCCTTCGCCCAGAAACGCGAAGTCACCATGCTCGGGTGGAGCCACTTCGTCCCCGAGTCCGACAAGAAGCTCAAGGAGCTGCTGGAGAAATTCACGAAGGAGACCGGAGTCCTCGCGCGAAGCGACCATGTGCCCAACGTCCAGCTGGCCGCCAAGCAAGCGGCCGAGGTGCAGACCAAGGCGGGGCACGACCTCATGATGTTCTACAACGAGCAGGGGTGGCGCCATCGCGAGAACCTGGTCGATGTCGATGACATCGTCGGGGAGCTGAACAAGAAGTACGGTACCGACATCTACCCCTTCTGCAAGGACGCATTCCTCATCAAGGGACACTGGAAGGTCGTCGAGTCCATCTGGCCGGCGTGCCCGGGGAGCTACCTGCAGTCGAAGTTCCGCCAGGTGGGCGAAGGGCCCCCCGAGACCTGGGCCGATCTCCTCCGCGCCGGCAAGAAGCTGAAGAAGGCGGGCCATCCGGTCGGCATCCAGATCAGTCACTGCATCGACGCCCCCACTACCTTCTGGTCCATCGCCTGGTGCTACGGCGCCAAGGTGACGGAAGCCGACGGCAAGACCATCGCGATCAACTCGCCGAAGATGGCCGAGGTCATCGAGTTCTATAAGGAGCTGTACGCCGACGCCATGGAGCCCGACGTGCTGTCCTGGGACGACTCGGGCAATAACCGCTGCCTCAACTCGGGCCACTGCTCCTGGATCCACAATCCGGTGAGCCCCTACGCCGCCGCCACGGCCAAGAAGCTGCCCATCGCCGACGACATCAACCACCATTCCTCCCCGGCTGGGCCGGCCGGCCGCTTCTGGGCCCCCAACGCCCGCGGCTACGGCATCTGGAAGTTCTCGAAGAACGTCGACGCCGCCAAGGACCTGCTCCGCTTCCTCTTCCGCGAGGACAACCTCAGCGAGTGGATCCAGGCGGGCGCCGGGTTCAACCACCCGATGTGGCGTTACTGGGAAAAGCACCCGGTCTGGAACACCGACCCCAAGCTCCGGCTGCTGCCGGCCGAGGGAGTCCACGGCCGGATGCGCGGCTGGCCGGCGCCGCCCAGCGACGTGTTCGGCGCCATCGACGACCTCTACATCCTGCCCGACATGGTCGCCAAGGCAATCGGCGGCATGTCCACCAAGGACGCCATGACCTGGGCGGCGGATCAGATCAAGCGCATCGTGGACAGCACGCGGTCCTGAGCGTCGCGATGGGGGAGCGTTGTTGCTGATGCCGTAAACGTCCGGCCCCGAGGGAGGATCACTGCCATGAAGATCAAGCGATGGAAGCTTACGTGCTGTTGCGGCCATGGCTGGAGCGATCCGGCCGGACGCCGGGAGTTCCTCGCCACGGCGGCGAAGGGCATGGCGGCGCTCGCGGCAGTGGGGGCGCCGGTCGCGGCGCAGGCCCAGGTGCGCGTCTTCCCGCCCCCGCCGCCGCTGACAAGTCCCATCGAAGGGATGATCGACTTCCACGTCCATTCTTCACCGGATGTCTTCGGTCGCGCCGTCGATGACAACGAGGTCGCGCGGAAGGCCGTGGAAGCCAAGATGGGCGCGCTCGTGCTCAAGAATCACGTCATGGAAACCGGCGCCCGGGCGTTCCTCGCCAAGCGGCAGGTGCCCGGGATCCCCATCTTCGGCGGCATCGTGCTGAACGGCCCGTACGGCATCAACTCCGAGGCCGTCCAGTGGATGTGGCGGATGGAAGGCGGGTTGGGCAAGGTGGTCTGGCTGCCCACATTCGACGCCGACAACCACGTGAAGACCTTCAAGGACGCCCCCGAGGGCATCAAGGTGGTGGACGCCCAGGGGAAAGTGCTGCCCGCCGTCATCGAGGTGATGAAGATCTGCGCCAAACAGAACCTGATCCTCTGCACCGGCCACGCCTCCGCGACCGAATCGCTGGCGCTGATCAAGCAGGCCAAGGACGTCGGCGTCAAGCACGTCATCGTGACCCACGCCATGTTCACCGTGGTCAACATGAACATGGAACAGATGAAGCAGGCCGCAGCCATGGGAGCCAAGCTCGAGATCGACTTCCTGGGTACGCTCATGGGGCCCAACGCCCACATGGCCTGGATGGCGCACTGGAAGAACGTCTCGGTCAAGGACAACGCGGAGGCCATCAAGCAGATCGGGGCTCAGCATATCGTCATGGGCACCGATCTCGGTCAAACCGGCAACCCGGGTCACATTGACGGAATGAAGGCCATGATCGCCGGGCTCAAGGCCAACGGGGTGACGGACCAGCAGATCAAGATGGTGGCCCGGGACAACGCGGCCGCCATGCTGGGACTCTAGGAGGACGCCAATGGACCGCCTCACGCGGCGGCAGTTCCTCGGTCGGGCGGCGGCCGGGACGGCCGGGGTGGGCGGGATGCTCGCGTCCCAGACCCCGCCGGCCTTCGCCCAAAAGCGCGAAGTCACCATGCTCGGGTGGAGCCACTTCGTCCCCGAGTCCGACAAGAAGCTCAAGGACCTGCTGGATAGGTTCGCGAAGGAGAAGAACGTGACCGTCCGCTCCGACCACATCCCCCACGCCCAGCTGGCCTCCAAGCAGGCCGCGGAGTTGCAGACCGGCGCCGGACACGACGTCATGATGTTCTTCAACGAGCAGGCGTGGCGCTACCGCGAGCACCTCCTCGACCTGAACGACGTAGTGGATGACCTCAACAAGAAGTACGGCACCGACATCTACCCGTTCGTAAAGGAGGCGTTCCAGATCAACGGCCGCTGGAAGGTGCTCGAGGCTATCTGGCCCGCCTTCCCCGGCAACTACCTGCAATCCAAGTTCCGGCAGGTGGGCGAGGCTGCGCCCGAGACCTGGATGGACCTGCTCCGGAGCGGCAAGAAGCTCAAGAAGATCGGCCACCCCGTGGGGATCGCCATCAGTCACTGCTTCGACGCCAACTCGACGTTCTGGTCGGTCTCCTGGTCCCTCGGCGCCAAGGTCCTCGAGCCCGACGGCAAGACCATCGCCCTCAACTCGCCCAAGATGGCCGAGGTGATCGAGTTCTACAGGGAGCTGTACGCGACCTGCATGGAGCCGGACGTGCTCTCCTGGGACGACGCCGGCAACAACCGCTGCATCAACTCGGGCCACTGCGCCTGGATCCACAACCCCGTGAGCCCCTACGCGGCCGCCATGGCGAAGAAGCTCCCTATCGCCGACGACCTCCACCACCACTCGACGCCTGCCGGACCGGCCGGGCGCTTCTTCGCGCCTACGGTGCGCGGCTACGGCATCTGGAAGTTCTCGAAGAATGTGGACGCGGCGAAGGACCTGCTGCGTTTCCTCTTCCGCGAGGACAACCTGTCCGAGTGGATCCAAGCGGGGAACGGGTTCAACCACCCCATGTGGCGTTACTGGGAAAAGCACCCCGTCTGGGCCTCGGACCCGAAGCTCAGGCTCCTCCCCGCCGAGGGCCTGTACGCGCGGATGCGCGGCTGGCCGGCGCCGCCGAGCGATGTCTTCGGCGTCATCGACGACCTCTACATCCTGCCCGACATGGTGGCCAAGGCCATCGGCGGCATGGCCACCAAGGACGCCATGGCCTGGGCGGGCGACCAGGTGAAACGGGTGCTCGAGGGGGCGCGAGCCTAGGAGCGGCATGCGCCCCGCCCCGGGCTCCCAGCCCCAATCGAGCGAGGCCGGGCTGCCCCTGGCAGCACCACGAGCTGTGGCCGGCGCACGGCTCGGCGTGCTGCTCCAGCGCGAGGGTGTCCTCGGCTACTTGCTGGTCCTGCCGGCGCTGCTGCTGTTGGCGGGGCTGGTTGCCTATCCTTTTGCCATGGCCCTGTGGCTCAGCCTCACCGACTCGGTGGTCGGCCGGCTGGGTCGGTTCGTCGCCCTCGGCAACTTCGTCTCGCTCTTCTCGACGGACGAGATCTTCCGCCAGGCGCTACGGAACTCCATCGTCTTCACCAGCACCGCCGTGACCATCAAGACCGTGCTGGGCATCAGCCTGGCGCTGCTGCTCTCACAGAAGCTCCGGATGAAGCGGCTCTTCCGCGGCGCCGTGCTCCTACCGTGGGTCATCCCCACCGCGCTGTCCACGCTGGGCTGGTGGTGGATGTTCGACTCGCTCTACAGCGTGATCAACTGGAGCCTCATCCACCTGGGGCTGATCCACGAGCGGCTGCAGTGGCTGGGCACGCCGCATCTTGCGATGGCCGCCGTGATCACCGTCAACATCTGGCGGGGGCTGCCCTTCTTCGCCATCACCATCCTGGCCGGGCTGATGGCCATCAACCCCGAGCTCTACGAGGCGGCCGAAGCCGACGGCGCGGGAGCCTGGGCTCGCTTCTGGCACATTACCCTGCCCCTGCTGCGTCCGGTGCTCGCCGTGGTCATCCTCTTCTCCACGATCCTCACCTTCGCCGACTTCAACATCGTCTACGTGCTCACGCGTGGCGGGCCGGTCAACTCGACCCACCTCTTCGCGACGCTGGCCTACCAGGTCGGGCTGCAGGCCGGGCGGATCGGCGAGGGCTCGGCCATCGCGCTCGTCATGTTCCCGGCGCTGGCCGTCATCGTGTATTTCCAGCTGCACTACGCGCGCAAGGAAGTCTGATGGCGATTCGCCGCCACCCGCGCCTGCGCGCCATCCTGGACCACGTGGGGCTCGTCCCGTTCATCTTCTTTGCGCTCTTTCCCTTCTACTTCATGCTCATCACGTCCCTGAAGAGCGACGCGGAGCTCTACGACCTCAAGGCCGTACCTTTCTTCATCCGGCAGGGCGTGGTGACGGAGCATTACCGGCTCCTGTTCGAGGACACCCTCTTCGGCCGCTGGCTGCTCAACAGCGTGACCGTCAGCCTGGTGTCCACTCTCGTGGCCGTGCTCCTCGGCACCATCGCGGCCTACGCCCTGGCGCGACTCCGCTTCCGCGGCGCCGAGAGCTTCGGTCTGGCCGTGTTCATCACCTACCTCGTGCCGCCGAGCCTGCTCTTCCTGCCGCTCTCCCAGGTCGTCAACGCGCTCGGGCTCACCGACTCCGTCGCGGCGCTGATGGTGACCTATCCCACTTTTCTCGTGCCGTTCTGCACCTGGCTGCTCATGGGGTATTTCCGCACCATCCCCAAGGAGATCGAGGAGTGCGCCATGGTGGATGGCTGCAATCGGGTACAGGCTCTGATTCGCATCGTGCTCCCCGTGGCCGCCCCCGGCATCGTCTGCGCGCTGCTCTTCGCCTTCACACTGTCCTGGAACGAGTTCATCTATGCGCTCACCTTCACCTCGGCGGCCGACCAGAAGACCATCACGGTGGGCGTGACCAACGATCTCATCCGTGGGGACATCTACTACTGGGGCTCGCTCATGGCCGGCGCCGTGCTCGGCTCCGTGCCCATCGTCGCGATCTACGTGTTCTTCCTCGACTACTACGTCTCAGGACTCACGGCAGGCGCGGTCAAGTAAGCGCGCGGCGGACTCATGAACGTCTCCCGGCGCGATCTGGAGTGGGCCGCCAGTCAAGGCATCATCACTCCCCATGACGCCGATACGCTATGGAGCGCACTCGAGAGCCGGGTTGGTGGCCGAAGCCGCTTCGATCTCGCCCACGTCGCCTACTACTTCGGCGCCATGGTCGTCATCTCGGCGATGGCGTGGTTCATGACCCAGGCCTGGGAGCGCTTCGGCGGCGGCGGCATTCTCCTGATCTCCCTCGTCTATGCCACCTGTTTTGCTCTCGCGGGCCGTACCCTGTACTTCGTCCAGAATCTCCGGGTCCCCGGGGGGCTGCTGTTCACCGTCGCGGTCTGGATGACCCCGCTCGCCGTGTACGGGCTGGAGCGAATGGTGGGGATTTGGCCGCAGCAGGATCCTGGAACCTATCGCGGCTACTACGAGTGGGTCAAGGGCGGCTGGTTCCTGATGGAGATCGGCACGATCCTCGTCGGCCTCGTGGCGCTCCGCTTCGTGCGCTTTCCCTTCCTGACCTTTCCCATCGCCTTCGCCTTGTGGTTCATGTCGATGGATCTCACACCCTTACTGTACGGAAGGCCGAACTTCACCTGGACCGAGCGCCTGTGGGTCTCACTCTGGTTCGGCCTGGCCATGCTGCTCGTTGCCTATCTGGTGGACCGCCGCACCGAGGAGGACTTCGCATTCTGGGGCTACCTGTTCGGCATGCTCGCCTTCTGGTGCGGGCTGTCGCTCATGGAGAGCCGGAGCGAGCTCGCCAGGCTCGGGTACTGCCTCATCAACGTCGCGCTCATCGGGATCGCAGTGCTCCTGGACCGGCGCGTTTTCCTGATCTTCGGCGCCCTCGGAGTCTTCGGCTACCTCGGCCACCTCTCCTACACGGTATTCAAGGACTCCTTGCTCTTCCCGTTCGCGCTCAGCGCGATCGGCATCGCCATCATCGCCCTGGGCGTCCTCTACCAGCGCAATCAGGCAGGCATCGAGCGCGCGGTGGTGGGCGCGCTGCCGCCCGGCCTGCGGGCGCTTCTTCCGAAGGAGCGGCTCACGCGCTGAGGCGGAGCGAAGAAACTCCAACTCATAGGAGGATCAGCAATGAAGGTAATGATGGTCCGGACCCTCGTATTCTGCGGCGTGCTCGCCCTGGCCACGGCGTGCGGCCCCTCGACCAAGGAAGACATCGTCATCAAGGCCAAGAACGCGTCCACCAAGGGTGATCTCGAGAAAGCCCTGGGCCGGCCCGACGACATCGCCAAGCTCGGGCCCATCGAGAAGTGGACGTACAAGGCGTCCAACGGCAAGGTGGTCTTCGTGATCGTCGGGGACAAGGTCACGATCGAGGCGACCGGCGAGTCGGAGAAGGAGAAGAAGTAGCGCGTCGGCCCGCCGGGCCCCTCACCCTGACCCTCTCCCCGACGGGGAGAGGGGATCAGAGGTACTGGCCGTAGCGGATCTTCTCCACGACGGCGCGGATCTTCCGGTAGGCGTCGATCTGCTGGAGCAGGTCCTGCGTCGTGACCAGCCCGTTGTCCCGCCCCTGGCCGGCAGCGTGCACCTTCTGTTCGAGCGCCCGGCGCAGCACCTCGGCGATCTCGGCCCCCCTCATGCCGCCCATGGGCGGCAGCACCGAGCGGTAGTCGATGTCTCCGACGAGCCGCCGGCCGGCGGCGGCTTCCCGCTGCGTTTTCGCCAGCTCGAAGATCTGCTGCTGGGCGGCCCCGTCGGGCAGCGTGACCTCGACCAGCCGGTCGAGGCGGCCCGGAGCCACGAGCGAAGGGTCCACGGCGTCGGTGCGGTTCGTCGCCGCCACCACGACCAGCCGCGAGAAATCCTCGAGGGCGTCCACCCGTTCGCAGAGCGCCGCCACCAGTCGCGCGCTGGCCTCGCGGGCCTGGGCGGGCGGCAGCAGGTGCTCGAGCGACAGCGCGTCCGCCTCATCCAGGAAGACCACGCCCTTGCCCTGCTCCTTGGCGACGGCCAGGATCTCCTGGAGCACCTCGCCCGTGTTCGGGCCGAACTTGGACGTGAGGTTGGTGAGCTTGATGTGGTAGAAGATCGCGCCCGCCTCGGTCGCCAGCGCCCGCGCCAGCAGGGTCTTGCCCGTCCCCGGCGGGCCGTAGATGAGCAGCCCCTTGGGCGGCGTGATGCCCCACTTGCGGTAGAGCTCGGGATCCGTCAGGGCGGTGATGAAGCTGCGGACGACGCTTTTGGCTTCCGCGAGCCCGCCGATGTGATCGAAGGGAGTATCGGGCTTGACCCGGACGTCGACTCGGCCGGTGAGGTCCCCGAATTTCTCTCCCAGCTTGGCGAAGACGTCTTCGAGCCGGCGCTGGATCGCCCACTGCTGGCCCTCGCTGTCGAGGGCCGTGGCCGGCGCGCCGGCATCCTTGGTCGGCTCCGAAGTCATGTGGGGCAGTATCAGTCGCTCCCGGAACCAAGTCAAATCAGACGGCGGGACGCGGGGCGCGCACGGGCAATCCGATCCGCAGGCGAAGGCTCGCGAGAAAGCCTCCGAGGAGCAGCAGCGTCAGCGCGCTCCACATGACGCCGTACCCGAGGCCGTGGGCCACATAGCCGAAGACCATGGCCCCCAGCGCATTGCCCACCAGAAAGACCGAGCTGAAGATCCCCACCGCGCTGCCGCGCCGGCTCTCGGGCGTCACGTCCATCAGAAGGGCGGAGAGCCCGGGATAGAGGAAGCCGTGGGCGCCGCCCGCCATGAAGCCGGCCAAGAAGAGAAACGGCAGGACCGGCAGGCCGGAGGTGGGGCGGATGAAGATCGCGACGAGGGCGAGGATCAACGTCGCCGCCGCCTGGACGAACATGGAGGGAATGATGACGGCGCGGCGCCCGCGCACGTCGATCAGCGTGCCGCCGGCCACGCGCACGAGCATCGCAGCCCCGGCGTAGGCGGTGTAGAAGAGCCCCAGGCCGGTCACGCCCAGCCGCTCGGCGAAGGTGGGCAGGAAGGTAAAGACGGTCCCCGTGCCCAGCCCGAAGAAAAACATGAGCGCCATGTGCAGGTGGAGGAGCTCCCCCAGCCCCTGGCGGACGGCGTCGAGACCTGGGACTCCTGTCAGCTCCGGCGCCCGCGTGTCGCGCAGCCGGGCCACCAGGGCCGCCGCGCCGGCCCCGAGCAGCGTCGCGCCGACGAAGAGCCACGGGAAGCCGAACCGCCGGATGAGGAACTCACCCGCCAGCGGCGCCAGCGACGTGGAGAGCAGCCCCGACAGCCCGAAGATCCCCAGGGCCCACCCGCGGCGCTCCTGCGGGACCAGGTCCACCACGTGGATGTAGTTGGCCACGAAGAACGCGGAGAACGCCACGCCGTGCAGCCCGCGCAGCACGGCCAGCATCGGGATGGAGCTGAAGACAAGGAACGCGGCGCTGGTGACCGTGACGACTGTCACCCCCAGCAGCATGAAGAACCGGCGGCCGATCCGGTCCACGAGCGCGCCCACGAGCGGCTGGCAGAGGATGCCGGCGGCGCTGTACATTCCCTGCACGATGCCGATCTGCCCCTCGTTGCCGCCGAGCGCGTGGATGTAGAGCGGGAGCAGGACGAAGCCGTTCAGGCTCCCGAAGAAAAAGAAATTGGTGAGCATGACCCGCGCGAACGGGCCACGCATGAGCTCGAGAGTCGTGGTCACGCGCGTTGCGACGCGATCTGCCGAGGCAGTAGAATGGCCGGGGACATGAACCACGCCGAGTATAGCACGCGCGCGCGCTAGGGACCTCCGCCTGGACACCATCACCGAGGCTCTCGCCGCGACGATCGCGCTTGGCGCCGACGGCCACGGGCGCTTCGCGGCACCGCAACCGCTGCAGAGCTGGCCGGGCATCGTCCACGGCGGTGGGCTGGTCGCGCTGGTCGACGAAGCGGCGGCCGTGCTCGGGCGGCCGGCCGGGCCACGCCTCGTCGAAGGGCGGCTCACCGCGTCGGTGCCGATCGAGACGGCGCTGGCGCTCGAAGGCCATGCCGGCGGTGACGAGATCACGGTCAGCATTCTGGAAGACGGTCAGCCACTCACGTCCGGCACCGTCAGGGCGCTGGCGGTGGAGCCCGCGCGCGATGGCCTACCATGGCGGCCCGAGCACGACGGCTGGCCGCTGCCCATGTCCGAGGGGTGCCTGGCCTGCGGCGCCGTCAATCCCCTCGGCCTGCAGGCTCGGCTCCGCTTCGACGAGCAGGGCGTATGGGCGAGCCTGACGCCGCGCGAGCCGTGGCGCGCGGCCGGCGGAGGCCTGCATCCGGCCTTCGCGCCGGTCCTGCTCGACGAGATCGCCTGGTGGCTGGCCGCGCTGCGGATGAAGGAAGGCGGGCTCACCAACCGGATCCGTCTCACCCTCCTGCGCGCCGAGGCGCCGTTCACGGGCCCGCTGCTCGCCGCGGGGCGCTTCGCGGACGTCAAGCCCATCGACCGCAAGCGCAGCTTCTGGCGGACCGAGACGGCCCTCCTCGGTCCCGAGGGCAGGCTGCTGGCGACCGCCTCCATCGTGTTCCGCGGCGGCCCCGATTACTCCGTGCGCCAGATGGAGTACTTCCGCCCGCGCACGCCGCCCGAGATCTTCCGACGGATGTTCCCCAACTACGCGCGGGAGAGCCGCTGAGCGCCGCGCCGGATCTTGACTGGGCGCCCACTGCGGGGCACTCTCGTCTTGCTGGCGGACGCCGGGAGAGGCGCCGGGGATGTGAGCGCGCCCGCGTCTCCGGCCACCGCGTGTCGGTCGCTTGCTCTTCACGGCATTGCAGGGCGCGCCACCTCAACGACGCCGAGCCCCGCTTGGCCGTCATCACCGAGCTGATGCCCGAGCCCGCCGTGCTCGCGTCGCGACCCGCTGTGCTGCTGAGCGGTGGCCAGCAGCGGGGGCTCACCCTCCTCGACGAGCCGTTCGCGGGCGCGGCCTCGACGCTGGCGCGCCGGCTGATCCGCGCGGTGCAGGAGCTCCAGCAGCGTGAGCCCAGCCTCGCCGTGCGGATCGCCGAGTCGGAGGCCAAATGGGTCAAGCTGCCCGCGAACGCGACGTACGTCATCGAGCGGAGCGCGACGGTCCTCGGCGCCTGACGCGATGAGCTGGCCCGATCCCGTGCCAATCCACATGCGCCGGGAGCGCCATTTCGGCGACCGCCTCGTCAACTGCTTCGCCGACCGGCCACTGCATCTCGACGCGATCTTCCGCGAGGCAGTGGCGGCGAGCCCCGGCGCCGACGCGCAGGTTCTCCGCGGCCGTCTGAAGGACATGATCAATCGCGCCGGTTACAAGGTCTACTCGGTCGAAGTGGAGAACGTCTTGATGGCACACCCCGACGTCGTCGAGGCTGCCGTCGTGGGCCAGCCCGATCCGGTGCTCGGCGAGCGTGTGCACGCGGTCGTCGCCTCGCGCCCCGGCGCCAGCGCCGCCGCGCTCCCGGGCTTGCTCAGGGCATTCTGCGCCGAGCGCCTGTCGGACTACAAGGTGCCGGAGACGTTCACGATCGTGTCGGGACCGCTCCCGCGCAATGCCAACGGCAAGCTCCTGAAGGCGGAGTTGCGGGCGCGGCTCCCCGATCCGGCGGAGCCGCGCGCGGCTCCTGACCGATCGGGGTGAAGGGACTCGGACCGCGTCCGGGCCATGCCGGCGGTCGCCGCTCTCGGTTCATGATCGGCTCGAGGAACTCGCTTGCGGGCCGGGCGCGCCGAGGGATTGGATCACCGCCTGGCTCCGAATCGGCAGCTCGGTGTAGGGCCGGGCCGTGGCGTCGGCCACGGCGTTGGCGATGGCCGCGGGGGCGCCGATGACCGGCGGCTCGCCCACCCCCTTGGCGCCGAAGGGCCCGGCCTCCGACGGCACTTCGACCAGCACCGCCTCGACGGGCGGCACCTGATCCGACTGCGGGAGCGTGTACTCCATCAGGGTCCCCGTCAGGAGCTGGCCGCCCTCGTCATGGGCCATCCGCTCCAGCAGCGCCCAGCCCACGCCCTGGCCGACCGCGCCCTGGATCTGCCCCTCGATGGCCGCGGGATTGAGCGCCCGCCCCACGTCCTGGACCACGAGGTGGCCGAGGACGCGGGGCCGCCCCGTCTCGGTGTCGACCTCGACGTGGGCCAGATGGGCCGCGAAGGCCGGCGCTCGCGCCGTCGTGGCCACCGAGCCTCGGCCGAAGACCGGCTCGTGGCGAGCGCCGAACTCCATGCACGCCTTGGCGATCGCCTCGAGGGTGACCTCGCGATCGGGCACCCCGCGGACGCGCACCGCGCGTCCGACGATCTCCAGGTCCTCCACCGCGGCCTCGAGCTCCTCCGCGGCGATGGCGAGCACCTGGCGGCGCGCGTCGCGAGCGGCTCGCTCGACCGCTGCGCCGACCGTGTAGGTGATCTTGCTCCCGCCGCTCGAGCCCGCATAGGGCGCGGCCTCGGTGTCGGCGTTGATCACCTTGACATCGTCCAGCGGGAGCCCGACGGCCTCGGCCGCGATTTGGGCCAGCGTGGTGTTGGTCCCGCTCATGTCCACGGTGCCGACGACGATGCTCACCGTGCCGTCGCGGTCGAGGCGGCAGACGGCGCTCGAGGGCTCGATGCCGCCCATCCAGCCGCCGACCGCCATGCCGACGCCGCGACGCAGCCGGCCGTCGGGGGAGCCCGCCGACTTCCATCCCAGCTTCTCCCGCTCCTTCCGGAGCCGCTCGAGACATTGCCTCATCCCGATGCGCGGCCACGGCCGCCCGCTGGGCAGAAGATCGCCTTCCACGACGGCGTGGCGCAGGCGCAGCTCGAGCGGATCCATCCCGATGGCGCGCGCCATCTCGTCCATCTGGGACTCGAGCGCGAAGGCGGCCTGGACGGCTCCGGGGGCACGGTAGGCGCCGTTGCCCACCTTGTGCGTGAGCACCTCGTAGCCCTTGATGTCGAGGTGGGGGAACCGGTAGCAGCCCAGGAGGAGCGCCGCGATGCCCACCGGCGCGCCGGCGAAGGCGCCCGCGTCGAAGACGATCCGCGCCGCGAGCGCGGTGAGGGCGCCATCCAGCGTGATCCCCGTCTTCAGGTCGAAGAGGCTGGCCGGCGCCGGATTGGCCGCCAGGAACTCCTCGGTGCGGGAGAGGGCCAGCGCGACCGGCCGCTTCACCGCCACCGCCAGGGCCGCCGTGAGCGGCTCGAGGAGGACGAACTTCCCGCCGAAGGCTCCCCCCAGCGGCATCCCGACCATCCGGATCCGGTGCTCGGGGAGCCCCAGCGCCTCGGAGACTTCCGAGCGCGCGTAGAACAGCGCCTGGGTGCTGGCCCAGACGGTGAGGCGACCCAAGGGATCGACGCTGGCCACCGCGGCCTGGGGCTCGAGATAGCCCTGGTGGACCATCGAGGTGCGATAGCGGCGCTCGACGATCACGTCGGCCTGGGCCAGCCCTTTCACCACATCGCCCCGGAGGTAGGCGACCGTGCTCGCCACGTTGGGCGCCATGGGCTCGGCCGGGCCGGCGCTGTCCGTCGCCGCGCCGTGCATCGCCAGCGCTTCGTCGTCGCCTTGGGCTTCCCCCGGGCCGCGCACGGCGGGCGCCTCGGGTTTCATCGCCTCGAGGGGATCGAGGGCGGCCGGGAGCGGCTCGTAGTCCACGCGGACGAGCCCTGCCGCATCCTCGGCCAGGGCCTCGCTCTCGGCCACGACCGCGACCACGGGCTGGCCCGCGAAGCGGACGCGCTCGGTGGCCAGCGGCAGGCGATTGCGGTGCGACGGGTCCGGCTCGGCGAGCGGCAGGTCGCCCCCCGTGAGCACCGCCACCACGCCTGGAAGCGCCAGAGCCTCCTTGGTCTCGATCTTCACGATGCGCGCATGGGCATGGGGACTCAGGACGAGCCGCGCGTGAAGCAAGCCAGGCAGGCGCAGGTCAGCGGCAAAGCGGGTGAGCCCAGTGACCTTCTCCCCGCCGTCCGTGCGGGGGACGCTCCGGCCGATGGCAGCGAATTCTCGCATGACACGCGATTGTACTCATATCCTGCTCGCAAGACTTCCATGGGGCGGGCGACGCGGATGCTCTTCGTTGGGTGGATAGTGCTCGGGGCGGGCTGTCTCGGCCCCGTGGCCGACCTCCATCTGCCCCGCCTCGGCGAGCCGAGGCGGACGATCTATCTGGTGGGGCATGGCTGGCATGCGGGGCTCGTGATCGCGCGGGCCGATATCCCTGACGCCCTCTGGCCCCGCCATCGGGACTTCCCCCAGGGGCGCTGGCTCGAGATCGGCTGGGGCGACCGCGACTTCTACCAGTCGCCCGATCCCTCGCTGGGCCTGGCGCTTCGGGCGGCCTTCGTGTCGCGGGGGAGCGTGCTCCACGTGGCGGGCTTCGACCCGGAACCGGCCGAGTATTTCCCGCATGCGGAGATCCTGGCCATCGATCTCTCGCCGCGGGGACTGGAGGCGCTCCTGCGCTTCGTCGAGGAGAGCCATGCGCGCGGCGCCGACGGCCGGCCCCTGCCCTTGGGCCCCGGGCTCTATCCGAACAGCGGCTTCTACACCGCCCTTGGCCGCTACCATCTCTTCCAGACCTGCAACAACTGGACGGCCGAAGCGCTCCGTGCTGCCGGCTGCCCGATCACCCCCGCCTACGCGATCGGTGTCGGCAATCTCATGCTGCAGGCAGAGTCCTGCGGTCGGTGGCTGGAGCGGCAGGAGGCGAGGCCCGTCAGGGGGGCTCCCCACCCGCCCGCCCTACGGCCGGCTCACCTCGTCGGTGGCCTTCGAGCACCGCGCTGCCGATCGAGGTGGCGCATCACCACGCTATAGTCCCTTCACCATCGAACCAGGAGGCGTCATGGCGCTCAAGCTCCGCAAGGTGAAATACGAGAAGAAGGAGCACATCGCTTACGTCACCATCGACAACGCCGAGCACGAGAACTGCCTCGAGGAAGTGGTGGACCAGGACCTGTGGAAGGTGTGGCACGACTTCCGCGACGACGCCGCGCTCTACGTCGCGATCCTCACCGGGGCCGGGAAGAATTCCTTCTGCGCGGGCTCCGACCTGCGCTGGTATGTCGAGACGATCTCGAAGCGCTCGCCGGAGTGGAAGCGCCGGCGCGCCCACGAGGGCCCGAATCTGGGCGGCATCACCAAGGGCATCAACGTGTGGAAGCCGATCATCGCCGCCATCAACGGCTACTGCCTCGCCGGCGGCATGGAGCTGGCGATGGCCTGCGACATCCGGATCGCCGCCCAGCACGCGAAGTTCGGCGTGGTCAACCGCCGCTGGAACGTCGGGGCCGAGTCGGGCCTGACCCAGCGCTTGCCACACATCGTCGGCCTCGGCGTCGCCCTCGACCTGCTCATCACCGGCCGCTGGTTCGACGCCAAGGAGGCCTATCGCATCAACTTTGTCTCCAAAGTCGTGAAGACCGCCAGGCTCATGGATCAGTGTACGAAGCTCGCCGAGCGGATCTGCGAGTACCCCCAGTCGTCCCTGCGCACCGACAAGGAGGCGTGCATCCGCGGACTCGGGCTCACGCTCGAGGAAGGGCTCCGCCTGGAGAACACGCTCTGGAACACCAACCTTTCGCTGCCCGACACGCTCAACGGCCCCCGCGCCTTCATCGAGAGACGCAAGTTCGTCCCGACCCAGGAGGTGTGAGGTCGGGTCCTGGCGGCTCATCGAACGCGAGCCCGGCGCAGGACGGCCTTGGCCCTCCGGGCCCAGCCCCGCTGCTCCTGCTTGCCGAACCATGGCAGGGTGCGATAGACCCCCAGGGCTTCGCTCAGTAGTTTGGCCGCCCGTTCCTTGTCTCCGACGGCCAGATAGCATTCGCCGAGTTTGGCCGCGGCCTCCATCCCGGACCCGTGGATGCCCCGGCAGGCCTCGTAGTGGGGGATCGCGTCGCGGTACTCTCTCCGACCGAAGAAGTAATCGCCCAGGCGGAGGTGCGGTTCGCCGTAGCCGAAGCGCGGGTCGATGGCCAGCGCGGCTTCGATGCAGCTCCGGCCGCGCTCCAGATCGCCCTGATTCAGCAGGGTCCATCCGAGGTAGAAGTTCGGGCCCGGAAGATCGTCGGAGCGACGAATCGCCATTTCCAGATGGGGCAGCGCCTCGGCAAAGCGGCCGCGCCGGGCGAGAAGGCTGCCCAGGTCGCTGCGGGCCTTGGCATCCTCGGGGTTCACAGCGAGGGTCGCTTCGAGGTGGCGGGCGCGCGCGCGATCGTACCAGCGCTGTCGCCAGCGGTAGAGCCGGCGCGAGAAGAGCAGATAGCTCCCGCCGACGAACGCGACCAGCACTAGCGCCGCCAGCAGGGGACTCTCCAGCAGCCAGGCCAGCAGGGCGAACAGGAAGAATGTGCGCACGCCTAGCGGGCTACGTGCCGCGCGTCGCTTCGGGTCTCGAGGCGCGCGCCCCGGCGGCCTTGACCTTGAGCTCCTCCCACGCCGCGAGCGGCACGCTGGGCGAGCCGAGATTGGCGGCGCGCACCTTGGGACCGTGGAAGTCTGAGCCACCCGTCGCCACCAATCCCCGCTCCTTGCAGATCTGCAGATAGCCCGCGCGCTGGGCCGCCGAGTGCTCGGCGTAGTAGCACTCGATGCCCATCAGCCCCGCCTCGATCAACCCGGGAATCAGGGCATCGCGGTCCGCCAGACCGGGATGGGCGAACACTGGCACACCACCCGCCTTGCGGATCAGCCGGACGGCCTCGGCGGGCGTGAGCTTCTTGCGCGGCACGTGGCCCGGACGGCCCGAGGCCAGGTACTTGTCGAAGGCCTCGCGCACGCTCTTCACATAGCCGCGAGCGACCATCACCTGCGCCACGTGCGGGCGCCCCGCCGAGCCTTCGCGCACGAGGGCGAAGACCTCACCGGGGTCGATGGGCATCCCCAGCGAGGCCAGGCGGTCCGCCATGCGGTAGACGCGCTGACGCCGCTCCTCCCGCTGGGTCCGGCAGAAGCCTTGGAACCACTCCGCTCCGTAGTCCATGTAATAGCCGAGGATGTGGATCTCGGCGCCCTCGACGTCGCAGTTGATCTCGATGCCGGGAACGATCTCGAGCGGCCGGTGCCCGGCCGCCTCCTCCATCGCCTCGGCCAGGCCATCGGTCGAATCGTGGTCGGTGATGGCCAGCACGCGCAGGCCGCGCCGGGCCGCTTCCCGCACGAGCTCCCGCGGCGTGTACGTGCCGTCCGAGGCGGTGGTGTGCGAGTGGAGGTCAACGGCTCCGGGCACGGGTCTAATGCGCCCCGCGGAATTCGGTGACAGCGGGGTCCGAGCGTGGATTCATCGGCGGCCGTGGCCCAGCGCCCAGAGGTAATGGAGCATCGTGCGCACGGCCACGCCGGTGCCGCCCTTCGGTCCCAGCGGCAGCTCGCGCTCGGTGAACGCGGTGCCCGCGATGTCGAGATGGACCCACGGGAGGCCGCCGGTGAAGTCGCGCATGAAGAGCGCGGCCACGATGGCGCCGCCGCCCCGCTGGCTCGAGACGTTGTTCAGATCGGCGATGTCGCTCTTGATGCCCTCCTTGTACTCCTCGTGCAGCGGCAGCTGCCACATCCGCTCCCCCGCGGCCTCGGCAGCGGCCAGCATGCGGCTCGCCAGCCGCTCGTCGCTCGCGAAGACGCCCGAGACGCCGAGACCCAGCGCCATGACGATGGCGCCGGTGAGCGTCGCCAGATCCACGATCTCATCGGGCTTGACCACCTTGGCGGCGTAGGCCAGCGCGTCGGCCAGGGTGAGCCGGCCCTCGGCATCCGTGTTGCCGATCTCGATGGTGAGGCCGTTCATGGCCCGCACGATGTCGCCGGGCCGCTGGGCTCGGCCCGAGGGCATGTTCTCGGTCGCCGCGATGAGCCCGTGCACCTCGAGCGGCAGGCGCAGCCTGGGCAGCGCCTGGAAGATCCCGAGCACCGCGGCGGCGCCGGACATGTCGTCCTTCATCCTGACCATGCCGTCCGCGGTCTTGAGATCGAGGCCGCCCGAGTCGAAGGTGATGCCCTTGCCGACCACGGCGATCCGCCGCCGCGGGCGACCCTTCGGCACATACGCGAGGTGGATGAACTTGGGCGGCTGCTCGCTTCCCTGGGCGACACCGATGAGTGCCCCCATGCCGAGGCGCGCACAATCGGCGCGCTCGAGGACCTTGAGCCTCAGGCCGCCCGCCTTGGCGATCTCGGCGGCGCGTCGGGCGAGATAGGTCGGCGTGACCACGTTGGCTGGCTCGTTGACCAGATCCCGCGTCAAGCAGGTCGACGCGGCCCAGATCTCTCCCAGGCGCACGCCTCGCTGGGCGGCCGCGCGATGGCGGGCGTCGGGCTCGACTATGGAGACGGCATCGATCGTCTTGCCGTTCTTCTCCTTGAGATACTTCTCGAACCGGTACGTCCCGAGAGTCGCCCCCTCGACGATGGCCTGGGCCCGCTGCTCGGGCGACACGCTCTCGGACGGCATGAAGACCGCGGCGCTGGTCGCACCCAGATCGCGAGCCCGGCGCACGGCCGTCGCGGTGCCACGGCGGAGGGCCTCGGCCCCGGCGTCCCGCTTCGGCCCCAGCCCCACCACGAGGACGCGGGCGGCAGGGATGCGCCCACCCGTCTGGAAGTAGGAGAGCTGACCCGGCTTCCCCTCGAACTTCTCGCTCTTGAGGACGGAGGAGAGGAGCCCGCCCAGCCGTCGGTCGAGCACGGCCTCGGCAGGCGTCGGCCGGGCACCCTCGCCGTATCGGCCGACCACGAGCGCCTCCGCGCGGGCATCCTGGGGGTTCCGGATCTCGACGGCGAGCTTCATCGAACGGCGCCTCCCTCCCGATAGAGGCTCGATGCGCGGTTGATCATCTCGACGAGCCCCTCGGTGGTCTGGTACCGGTCGAGCTCACCCAGAGGCACCCAGCGCGCCTCCGCGGCGTCGCTCCCCGCGCTCAACGCGCCGCTGGTGACGGCGGCCACGTAATCGATGATCACCCAGTGATATTGGACGGGCTCGGTGCCGTCGGCGCGGACGATGCGATCGATGACGCCGCACAGCCCGAGGATCTTCACGCGGAGCCCGCACTCTTCTTCGACCTCGCGAATCGCCGCGTCCTCGAGCCGCTCGCCCAGGCCGACCAGGCCGCCCGGGATGCTCCACTTGCCTTCGCCCGGAGGCCGGCCGCGCTTGACCAGCACGACGCGGTCGCCGTCCAGCACCACGGCGCCCACGCCGACGCGTGGCGCGTCGGGAAACTCACGCGCGACCGGCATGCCCCCTCACCCTGCCCTCCCCCTCAACGGGGGAGAGGGTTTCGGGCTCCCTCTCCCTTCCGGGGAGAGGGTTGGGGTGAAGGGCGAGTGGCCGCCGCGGGTCCAGCGCTCAGTCGCGTACTTGCCCTCGGTGAGGGATTCGACCATGCCGGTCTCCCCGCTGGAGAGACCTCCGGGACGAAGCTCGAGGCCGTGGGCGCTACGAAAGCCCTCAGCCAGCGCCTCGACGGTCTCGTCGAAGGACGGCCGGCGGCCCAGCACCGCCTCGAGCGTCGTCATGCCGGCGAGCGGATCCCGCTCGCGCGGAAAAACGCCGCGCAGGCGCTGCGGGCTGGCGCCGAGCAGGATGGAGCCGTGCTGGAGGAAGCCCGCGCCCTGGCGGCGCTGGGCGCTGCCCACGAGCTTTCGGCCCGCGACTTCGAGCTCATACGAGCCCGTGCGCGCGAAGCAAAAAGCCGGCATGGCGCCGGGATCAGACGGCTGCACCGGCACCATCTCGACGGGCGCGCCGAGCCGGCGCAG
>DASSSH010000336.1:0-5619 GCA_035708525.1 Candidatus Methylomirabilota bacterium | reverse complement strand
CTTGACGAGGTGAAGGGCTGTGACCGCGTACCAGAGGAGCAGAATTCCGGCGATCGTGCCCCAGGACAACAGAGTGTAGTGGCCCCGCTTCATTCGCGCTGCTCCCTACTCAGGGTCTCCGCTGCACCTGAATAGAGCACCAGCCGAAAGCGCCGGTCAAGCCCTAAGTCCAAGGCCATCCTGAAACCAACGCGCCCGCTGCCACTTCGCGCGACTATGGCCTCAGCTGCCCCTACAATGACATTCACAGAGGAGCCCGCTTCGTCAGCACTTAGACAGTGGGGGAGAGGGACATGAACGACGACTTTGCCAAACGCGTTGGGTCAGCCGCGATCGCGGGGTGGTGGACGATCCTGATTGGGTCGCTGTTCCTTACGCTGCAGTGGCTGATGAGCCAGATGCTCTTGTCGGCCAAGCCGGACTGGGTATTGACGTTATGGGGCCCGGGCATCAGCTGGGCGACCGTGGGGACCATCTGGTGGTGGATCATGGCCATCTTCAAGATGACCCTCTGGCTGATGGCGCTGCTGGTGATCTGGCTGTCGCTCTGGGCTCGGCGGCTGAGGTCGTAGATTCGGGCCGATGAGATCGGTCGCGTGGACCTCGGGCACCGCGGCGAGATCCCCGGCCGTCCAAGATCTCATGGAGCGGCGATCAGCGGCCGGCCTGACAGCAGCGGCACGCCGTGGCCGGGGAAGGAATTCGCCACCGCCATTGGGACACCTCTTCCCCATCCGCTCACCGCTCCCGCGCGCCCTACCGGTCCAGCCAGACCTCCTGCATCCGCCCATAGTTGTACAGCGCGTTGTGCGGGACGAGGTTGCGGACGTAGGGCCACTGGGTGAAGTATTCCTTGCGCCAGCCGAGCATCGGCCGCGCCACATCGGCCTCGAGCTTGCGCTGAATCTCCCAGACGAGCTTCAGGCGCTTACCCCGGTCCAGCTCCTGGGACTGGAGGTCGATGAGGCGGTCCATCTCCTCGCTGCAGTAATCGGTGTAGTTCCGCGGGGAGCCGCACTTGTAGTTCTCGAAGAAGTACGCGTCGGGATCGTCGACGACGCCGGCGGTGAGGTTGGCACCGATCTGGTAGTCGCGCCGCGCCAGGGCCGGGAACCACTGGGCCGTCTCGATCTGCTTGACCGTCGCCTCGATCCCCACCAGCCGGAGCTGATCGGCCACGAACGAGGCCAGATCCACGTAGATCGGGGAAGCCCGGGTGACAAGCTCCACGCGGAGCGGCTTGCCGGGGCCGAAGCCGGCAGCGGCGAGGAGCCGTCTGGCCTCCGCCTTGTCCTGGGCCGCATCGCGGTAGCCGGCCAGGGTCCGGAGCTCCTTGTCGGGCAGGCCCCAGGCCCCGAGGGGCGGGGGCATGAGCCCGGCGCCGACAACGGCGCCGCCCTGGCGGACGCCCTGGACGTAAGCGTGCCGGTCGAGGGCGAGGCTGATCGCGCGACGCACCGTCACGTTGTTGAACGGTGGCCGCTTGTGGTTCAGGACGACGTTATCGCTGCCGTTCTGCCCGAGCTCGGTGACCACGAGCGAGGGCGCGTTCTTCTTCACCGTCTCCGCCATGGTCTTCGTCATCTCGAGGGGGACGGAAACGTCGAGCTGGCCGGTCTGGAGCGCGGCCAGCCGCGTGCCCCGCTCCTTGACGATCGGGTAGCGGATCCCGGCGAGATAGGGCCGGCCCGGGATGAAGTAATCGGGATTCCGCTCGAGCTCGATCAGCTCGCCGCGGGCGTACTGCTTGAGGCGGAAGGGCCCCGTGCCGACGCAGCGCAGGCGCACCTCCGCGAGGGGGGCGTGGGCCGGGTAGACCGGCGAGTAGCCGGCAGCGAGCATCAGGAGCAGCGAGGGCTGGGGCCGCTTGAGCCGGAAGATGACCGTGTGGGAGTCGGGCGTCTCGATCGCCTCGACGTTCACGTACCAGTCCTTGCGCGGGTTCAACCGGAGCTTGGCGGGGGCCTCTGGGGCCTCGCGGACGACGTCGAAGGTGTACTTGACGTCCCGCGCCGTGAAGGGCTGGCCGTCGTGCCACCGCACGTTCTTTCGGAGGAAGAAGACGAGGTTCCGGTAGTTGTCCTGCCACGACCACCGTTCCGCCAGCTCGGGAACGACCGTCTCCGCGCTCTCCTGGGACTTGAGCGGATCGAAGAGGACCAGGTTCGAGTAGCAGGGCGCCATAGGCCAGACACCCGAGATCGTCGCCGACTCGTGGATCGACAGCCCCGGTGGGTCCTCGGTGAGCATGGCGTTGAGGATCCCGCCGCGCTTGGGCGCCTGGCCTCCAGCCGGGAGGACGGCACCGAGCAGGCCGGCGACGAGCGCTAAGCCGATGGCGAGCGACTGCGTCGGGGATGGTCTCATGGTGTCCTCCGCAGGACGGACTTTGGGGGCTCGGTGCCAACGTGTCAAGCTCGACTGTCGCTCCGGGTCGAGCGGGGCGGTCACGCTGTCCCAGGGTCACATTGGCGCCGCGTGTGACGGCGTGATAGGTTGCAGGGCCATGGACGACGGGGTTGGTGGCGGATATGCGATGCGAAAGCCGACCTGCGGCTTGCCCTTCGCGCCCGCACTCCTCCTCATTCTCGCGCTCCTCCTGGCTGCCGGCTGCGGGCAGCGCAAGGCCCCGCAGCCGGCGTCGGGATGGGAGCCCTTGCCGCTCGGGACCGTCGCCGAGTTCAGGAGCCTCTGGTTCGTCGATGCGATGAACGGCTGGATCGTCGGCGGCAGCTACCAGATTCCCGGAGGGCTCGTCGGCCGCACGCGCGATGGCGGGAAATCGTGGCGCTTCGAAAGCGGCATCGTCTCGAAGGGGTTGGGCGCGACGCGCTTCAACGTCGAAGCCGTGCGCTTCTTCGACGTGCAGCGCGGCCTGGTGGCGACCGACGGCGGAATGATCTTCACGACCAGCGACGGGGGCGACAACTGGGGGCTAGTCCGACACGGTCGCGGCCCGACCGACCACCTGTTCGATCTCGATTTCATCGACGACCGGAATGGCTGGGCAGTCGGCCTGGGGGGCGTGCTGCGCACCCAGGATGCCGGAGTCAGCTGGGTCACCCTGCGCCGGCACGGCGAGAAGCGCGGGGTGTCCGGCCGCGCGATCCGCTTTCTCGACAGCCAGAACGGCTGGCTGGTCGGCCAGCACGCAACGCTGATGAGCACCCGCGACGGCGGCACAACCTGGTCCTCCGCCGCCACGCCGCTCGCGACCGGAGAGAAGCCGCACCTGTCCGACGTCTTCTTCCTGGACGACCAGAACGGATGGGTGGTGGGCGACGAGGGCACGATCCTGCACACCCAGGACGGCGGACACACGTGGATCCTCCAGGACACCGGACTGCCCGACGCCCGTTCCGCGCCGCGCCTCGAGCGCATCCGACGCGGCTCCAAGGTGGAGGTCATCGACGCCGGCGACCGCACGCCGGGGCTGACGCTCACCGCGGTACGCTTCGTGGACAAGGAGCGGGGGTGGGTCGTCGGACACTTCGCCGGGCTGGGGCGCTCGCTCATCCTGCGTTCGCAGGACGGGGGAGCGACGTGGGCGATCGACGCGGACATCGCCGGCGAGGAGCTGCGCGCGCTGTTCGCGCTCGACCCCGACCACGTGTGGGCGATCGGCGCTCGCGTACGCGAGGGCGCGCAGGCGATCTATCGGCGCGCGCCGTCCGCCACGCGTCCGGCCGCGAACTGAAGCGTGTCGAGCATCGCCTCGAACACCTTCACGGTCTCCCGGTCCGCGCCTGGTTCGGTGCGCAGCGCCAGGAGATAGCCGTCGTTCAGGACGAACAGCAGGCGCTGCGGGCTGGCATGTGTCAGGCGGTTCCAGCTCTCCACGTCCAGCGCCTCGCGACCGTCGATCGTCCTTGGCCGGCGCGCTTTCACGTCGCGCCGCTGGTCATGACCGAGCCCAGCAAGCCCCGCGTCGGCGAGTGTCGGAAGCTCGCGGGGCGGCATCGCGTCGATGTGGGCCAGGATTGCCGCGAAGACCAGCTCGAGGTCCGCGTACGCGGTCTGGCTCGGCGCGCTCGAGACTTTGGACCACGTGGCCCAGAACGCCTGGCTGTGAGCCGGGGTGGGAAAGAGGTCGCGCGGGACAGGCACGTTCTTCATTCGCCATTGCGCCTCATGGACGCGGCCCGCCCGCCACAGATCCTGCGCACGCTCGACCTCGCGCCGGATGCCCGGCGGTCCCGCGGGCCCTAGGTCCTGCAGCACGAGCACGGCTGACGCTTTGCGAATGAGGATCTGTCGTCCCTGGTCGAGCACCTCCCACCCCGCGGGAATGCTCACCCTCACCGCGTGGCTGCCGACCACGAGCTCGCGCGGCGGATCCGGCGCCCCGCAGCCCGGCAGCACGCTTGCAAGCGTGGCGGCGAGCAGCGCGATGCCGCCGGCCCTCATTGCGGGAACTCGATGCTCGCGACGACGCGGTCGAACAACCCGAGGTTCTCCTTCAGGCCGATGAAGGTGGCGACGAAGAGGTGGTTGTTGCGCACCACATAGGCCTCGCGCCCGTGGTAGCGGCGCTCGGGGCTGTCGAACGTGTAATCGACAACGACGGCGGGCTCGCCGGCAATCTTCGACTCGCGACGCTCGAGGAGCCGGAACCGGTGCGGCTCCTGGCGCCGCTCCGGCGTGAAGATGACGATGGCGATCACATCGTCGAGCGAGAAGCGCAGCCGTTCGGCCTCCGCCAGGGCGGCAGCGATCGCGGTCCACGCGCCGTCCCGGTCGCCCTTGAGATACGCGGCGGACGCGCGACCGAGCGCCGCGTTGACACCCTCGGCCACTTCGGCCTCGAGCGACGAGAACGGCTGATCGGTGCGGCTCTTGGCACGCTGCAGCGCGCGCATGAAGCCGCGGCGATCGTAGGTATCGAGTTTCGCGAGAAGATCCCGCAGCTTGGCGCGGCCATCCCGGTCGCTGAGCTGGTAGTAATTGGCCACCCCGATCGCCTCGCCCACCGACCGCTCCTTGACGAAGCGAGCGCCGCGCAGGCCTCCGCTCAGCTCTCCTTCCCGACGCCACCCATCTGGCGGAGGCGAGAACGAGATCGGCTGGCTGCCCCAGTTGAACGTCTCGCGAGGGGCGAGCTCCGGCTGGCAGCCCGTGACGAGGAGCGCCACGAACAGCACCCAGGCCACAGAAGGGTGGCTAGCGGACCGATGCCGGTGGCAACGGGCCCCGGTCGGGGCCGCCGGCGGCTGGATGGACGAGCTGGCTCGTCCGACCACAGGGCCGCTGAGCCGCGAGGGCATCGGATGCGATCTTGCCGCGGCGGGCGCAGGGCAGTCAACACGCCCGCGAGGTGGCAGGGGAGGAACGAAGGGTACAGGTCCATTCTGGCGGGTCCGACTGGAAATCGTCCTCAGATAATCAGCATTTCTATCCATGTTTTCAATATCTTGTCTACGGAGCATCGTCCTCCACGCCACGATCTTACTGAGCCCTGGTCTTTACTGAAATAAATATTGACTTTAGTTTTGTATTCAATAATATTGATATATAGGTTATCAAAACGAAAGGCGCTTGAAGAGGGTCGAGCGATGAAGCCATGGCACGAAGCACTCGAAGACGACGACCTCCAGTTCATTAAGCGACTCGTGCTCGCCT
>DASSSH010000335.1:0-19447 GCA_035708525.1 Candidatus Methylomirabilota bacterium | reverse complement strand
ACCCATTCCGCCGCCGTGCGGCGCCGGAGCTCGGTCTCGAGGATAGCGTCCAGCTCCTTGCGGTTCGCGACCCGCGCGTGCATGCCGCTGAAGCGCGCATCCTCGGCGAGTGCCGGCAGGCCTAGGGCGTGGCACATCCGCGTCCACATGTCGTCGTTGCCGACAGCCAGATTGAAGTAGCCGTCTTTCGCGCGGTAGACACCCATGGGCGCCGTGAGCGGATGATGGTTGCCCACGGGCGGCGGAACCTCGCCGGTATTGACGTACTTCGCCGCCTGGAACGATAGGCTGCCGGTGAGCGCCTCGAGGAGCGACGTCTCGACCTTCTGTCCCTGCCCGGAGGTCTCCCGCTCGAGGAGCGCAACCAGGATTCCCATGGCCGCGAAGTAACCGGCCAGCAGGTCCCCGATGGGGATGCCCACGCGCAGGGGCGCGGTCTCCGCGCTGCCGGTGAGCCACATGAGCCCCGACATGCCCTGAACGATCTGGTCGTACCCGGGGCGCTCACGATAGGGCCCCTCCTGGCCGAAGCCCGAGATGCTGGCGTAGACGAGCCGCGGGTTGTCCTTGGAGAGGGCCTCGTAGTCGATGCCGAGCCGCCGCTTGACGTCGGGCCGGTAGTTCTCCACCACGACATCAGCCGTCGCCGCGAGCCGCTTGACGATGGCAACACCGCGCGCGTCCTGCAGATTGACGGCGATGCTCCGCTTGTTGCGATGCAGGTCGGCGGCGTCGAAGAAGACCCGCTCGCGCCCCTCGCCGCCCGGCCGCTCGACGCGCAGCACGCGGGCACCGAAATCAGCGAGGATCTTCGTGCAGGTCGGGCCCGATCGGACCGTGGTCAGATCGACCACCGAGAAGCGCGCGAGCGGACGGTCAGCCTCAATCACAACGTTGAAGTCTATCGGAGCGCCAGACCGACTTCAAGGAGCCAGACGCGGGACCCGGCAGCGGGAATCTCTCGTCGATGAATTGATGAGGAGTGGTGGCGGCGGGAGGACTCGAACCTCCGACACGGGGCTTATGAGACCCCTGCTCTGCCACCTGAGCTACGCCGCCGAAAATCGCGTGGACAGCAAAAAGTGCTGAGTTATAATCCCGGCCAAGCGAAGTCCAACAGTAACGAGTCTCGCCTCCCAAGTCAAGACGGGAGCCGCCTGGAGGGCCTCACATGGCGTGGCTCGGCAATCGCCCGTGGATCGAAGATGAAGAAAGTCCCCTTTACGATGGGGACGACGAAGACGAAGACGACGAGGATTTCGACGACGAGGATGACGACGACTTCGACGAGGATTTCGACGACGACGACCTGGATGAGGACGACGACCTCGAGGACGATCTCGATGAGGACGACGAGGAGGACGAGGACGACCACCAAGCCTAGCTGAAACGCACCGACACGAAGGCCTTCGCGGGAGGCGACGACGATGACATTGTTCAGTCACGATGGTTGGCTGCTACTGTTGCGTTGGATCCACTTCCTGTCCGGTATCACGTGGATCGGCCTTCTGTACTACTTCAACCTGGTCCAGGTCCCGTTCTTCGCGGAGACGGAAGCACCTGTTCGGGTCGGCGCCCAGCAGAAGCTCCTCCCGCGCGCCCTCTGGTGGTTCCGCTGGAGCGCCATGATCACCTTCCTTGCGGGCTGGATCTATTTCCTCGATTACTGGCTCAGGCAGCTGGCGACGCCCGGGGCGTGGGTCATCCTGCTCGGCGGTATCCTGGGAACGGTGATGTGGGCGAATGTCTGGTTCGTGATCTGGCCGAAGAACAAGCTCGTCATCCAGAATGCGATCGACACCGGAGCTGGCAAGGCGGCGAATCCGGCAGCACCTCCCGCGGGTGCCCGCGCGGGCCTGGCGTCCCGCACGAATGTGGTGTTTTCCATCCCCATGTTGCTCTTCATGGGTGCCGCCAGCCACGGAACGACCATTCTCCCCAAGCCTCGGGGCAGTGCGGTCTTCTGGATCGTCGCGCTGATCATCGTCGTACTCGTCGAGGCGAACGCGCTGTACGGCACGCCAGGCCAGGGCGCCGCCAAGCCCCTCGCCACCGTCAAGGGCACGCTGTGGTCAGGCTTCATCCTAACGCTGGTGTTCTATGTGTGGTTCATGATCATGAGCGCCTGAAGTACCGCTCAGTCTGCAGGTCGACCGAAGGGGCGGAGCGCCAGGCTCCGCCCCTTTCTTCCTCAGGGGGCGAGATCCTCCAGCAGCGCGGCTTGGGTTTCCTCTGAAAGCCGCGTCCGGTCGCGCTCGCCGGGATGATCCACGACCAGCCAGACGTCAGAATCCTTGAAGGCTCGGATCGCCTCCGGAGGAAACGCGAAGCGGACGAAGTGGACGGCCGCGAGCTTGCCCTTCTCCTCGTCCGAATGGCCCGCCTCGAATTCGCCGGGAACGGCGAACTCCTTGCCCACCTGCAGCCACACGTGCTGGCCGACGTCGATGCCCGTGAACCGGTCCAACACGGGCTTGATCTGATCCTTGTCCTCGATCTCGATCATCAACGTCGCAGAGAGCTCGCGCGGGCGCGGCAGCAGCTCGCTGTAGACGTCGATCTCGTCCTGGATCCGCGCGTCATCGGTGATCCGCTCCACGCGACACATCTCCTGGATCTGGAACAGGACGGTATCGCGGTTCTCGAAGACGAAGGATAGATAGCGACCCACCGGGACGCGCCGCACGCGCTTCAGCGCGATGACGCGGTCCCGCATCTGGTCGCGGACCTTCTCGTACTCGAAGAAATTCAGGATGTCCTTGAGCTCGATCTTTGCGGTCGTCATAGTTTCACTCAGCCCTCGCCTCGTCGGTCTCCTCGCCTGCGGATTTGGCCCAGCCCTCGCCTCGCGGCTTGCTGCCGCCGCTCAGCTCGAACTGCGGGCACCGCCTCAGCTCGAACTACTCGATCCTCAATCCGTACGCCTCAGCCAGGATGCGAACGGGGTGCTGGGCGGTCCGCTCCATGCCCTGCTGGATCTGTAGCGCGGCCAAGGGGCAGTCGGTCGCGACGCGGTCAGGCCGGGCAGCCTCGATGCCCTTGAACAGCGGCTGGGCGAGCCGGAGGGACAGCTCGTGGTTTTCTTTCTTGAGTCCCCAGGTTCCGTCCACCGCCGAGCATTTCTCGATGGTCTCCACCTCGGCCCCGGTGAGCCGGAGCACGTCGGCGGACTTGGTCCCGAGATTCTGGGCCCGGAGATGGCAGGGGAGCTGGTACGCGATCCGTCCGGGCGGTTTGGGGAACATCGTGTCCAGCCGCCCGCGGGCATGCAGCCCCGCCAGGTACTCGAAGAGGTCGCGCGTGTGGGTGGCGACCAGAGTCGCGTCCTCCGACCCGTCGAGCCACGGGTACTCCTGCTTGAGCATGTAGGAACACGTCGGCCCGGGCACCACGATCTCGCGTCCCTCGCGGACCGCCTCGGCCAGGGTCCGGACGTTGTCGGCGATCAGGCGCTTGGCCTCGGTGACGGCACCCCCGTCGAGGTAGGGCATGCCACAGCAGCGCTGGGCGGGCAGGGACACGTCCACGCCGTTTTTCTCGAGCACGGCCACCGCCGCCTTGCCGGTCGCCGGGTCGTTGTACTCGATCGAGCAGGTCGCGAACAGCGCCACCCGCTCAGCCGGCGGTGCCGTCCGCGGCTCCCGACGCCGGCGGTCGAACCAGCGCGAGAACGTCTCGCGGTGAAAGGGCGGGAGCCGCCGCTCGCGGTGGATGCCGACCGCGGCCTCCATGAACTTCCGGTGGACCCAGACGCCCATCGCCCAGTTGGACACGGGCGCCGTCAGGCTTCCGAGTCGGCCCACCAGATCGGTGTTGCCCAGGAACCGGTCCTGAAGCCTCACCCCCTGCGCCCGCCCCTCCGCAGCGCGCGCCCGCAGCATCAGCCGCGGGAAGTCCACCGCCCACCGGTGTGGCGGCGTGTAGGGGCAGTGATTGAAGCAAAGCTTGCACTGGTAGCAGAGGTCCACGACCTCCTTGACATCGCCCCCGGGCAGCTTCTCCACGTCACCGTCCACCGCCTCGGTGTCGAGCCGCTCGAAGAGCACCTTGAACGACGGGCAGAGCGGCAGGCAGCGGCGACAGCCCGAGCAGATGTCGTAGACGCGGCGCAGCTCGGCGTCCACTCGGTCGAGCTTCCAGAACTCCGGCTGCCGGATGTCGAGCGTCATGGTCTCCCCTCGGGGCTGCGGCGACGGGCCTTCCGGGCGAGGCGCCGGGGTGCCGGCGCCTCACCCGCGGCGCTAGATCGCGTCGGCGGGCTCTTTCCCCGCGATCTGGTTCAGGCCCTTGGTGAAGCGGCCGGCGTGCGACTTCTCGGCCCGCGCCAGGGTCTCGAACCATTCGGCCAGCTCGGCGTGACCCTCCTCGCGGGCGGTCTTGGCCATACCCGGATACATCTGGGTGTACTCGTAGGTCTCACCGGCGACGGCCGACTTGAGGTTTTTCTCGGTCTTACCGATGGGCTCACCGGTGACCGGATCGCCGACTTCCTTCAGGAAGTCCAGGTGGCCGAAGGCGTGGCCGGTCTCGGCATCGGCCGTGTCCTTGAACAGGCCGGCGATGTCCGGGAATCCCTCGATGTCGGCGACCCGCGCGAAGTAGAGATACCGGCGGTTGGCCTGGGACTCCCCGGCGAAGGCTTCCTTCAGGTTCTCCAGGCTCTTGGAGTCCTTGAGACTCTTCCCTGCCATAACGACTCCTCCTCATGAGGGGGTTAGGGTGAGCGACCGAATCCCCTGGATCCGGTCGCAGGCTACGGGGCGCCGCGGCGGCCCGGCCCCGGCTTGCGCCGTGCCGATCTGCGCTGACAGGCCAGGCAGCGGCCGAAGAACTCGATGCGGTGATGAGTGACCCGGAACCCGCTCTGGGCCGCCACCCGGCCGCACAGGGCGCGGGAATGGGGCTCGGTGAGCGGCCCGGCGACGTCCATCATGGCCCCGCAGCCGAGACACGTGAAGTGGTGGTGCTCGCTCGTATTGCCGTCGAACCGGGCGTGGGGCCCGGGCAGTTCCTTGATGAGGCCTGCGGCGACGAGCAGCCGCAGATTGCGGTAGACCGTGCCGAGGCTCACCCGAGGCAGGCGACGGCGCACCTGCGCGTGCACCCACTCGGCCGTCGGATGAGACTCCGTCTGCCGCACGACCTCCAGGACCACCCGGCGCGGCCCGGTCAGGCGCAGCCCGTGCTCGCGGAGCGCGGCGATGGAGGGGACAGTTTTAGTAATGATTCTCATTTCGAAAAATAGCCTACCCGCCCGCCGGGGGCTTGTCAAGGGGGTCGCGCCGGACTGGGGCTCGCCTCGGCGCGCATTTGCCCCGGGGTTGCGCCGTCTAGTACACTTCCCATCTCAGGAGGCCTGACCGAATGTCCCAGCCCCTCTCGCTGCGCATCGAAGGCGCGCGGCAGAACAATCTCAAGAACGTCTCCGTCGCCATCCCGCACGACCGGGTGACGGTGATCACCGGGGTCTCGGGTTCGGGCAAGTCCTCGCTCGCTTTCGATACGCTGTTTGCCGAGGGACAGTGGCGCTACATCGAGTCGCTCTCTACCTACGCGCGCATGTTCCTCGAGCGCCTCGACCGGCCGGATGTGGACCGGATCGAGCACATCCGTCCCGCCATCGCGCTGGAGCAGAAGAACCCGGTGCGCACGGCCCGCTCCACGGTGGGCACGGCGACCGAGCTGCACGACTACCTGCGCCTGCTCTTCGCCCGGATCGGGCGCGTCCACTGCCCGACCTGCGGCACCGAGGCGCGGAGCGACTCCGCCGAGCAGGTGACCGACTCGCTGGTGCGCGACCATTCGGGCGCCCGCGCTCTCATCTGCTTCCCGCTGCCGGACGGTCAGGAGCCGGCAAGCCTCTTCCCGGCCCTGCTCCAGCGTGGCTTCGCGCGGGTCAAGGTGGGGGAGACGGTGGTCGATCTGGCCGACACCGCCGGCCGGCCGGCCGCGCTGCCGCCTGCGCTGGCCGGTCAGCCCGTCAGCGTCGTGCTCGACCGTGTCGTGATCGGCCCCGACGCCCGCCGGCGGATCACGGACTCGCTGGAGACGGCCCTGGCCGAAGGCGACGGCAGCGCCCACGTCGACGTGCTGGGACGAGGGACGGTGACGGTGAGCCGCGAGTTCCGCTGCCCCAGCTGCGGCGTGGCGCTCACGCGGCCACAGCCCCTGCTCTTCTCCTTCAATCACCCGGTGGGCGCCTGCCCCGAGTGCAAGGGCTTCGGCAACATCCTCCGCTACGACGAGGGGCTCGTCGTTCCCGACTCCACGCTCAGCCTGGCCGACGGCGCGGTCGAGCCCTGGTCGCATCCCTCGGGACGCTGGTATCAGAAGCAGCTGCTCAAGGCGGCCAAGAGGCGCGGCGTCGATGTCACGCGCCCGTACGCCGAGCTCTCCCCCGAGGACCGGCGCTGGATCTACGAGGGCGGGGAGGGTCTCACCGGCATCCAGGGCTTCTTCGAGGAGGTCGAGTCCTACCGCTACAAGCTCCACGTCCGCGTGTTCCTCTCCCGCTACCGCAGCCAGTCGCCCTGCCCGCGCTGCGCCGGGACGCGGCTGCGGCCCGAAGCGCTGGCGGTCCGGGTGGGCGGGGTCCATATCGCCGAGCTCAGCCGGAAGACCGTGGAGGAGATCGCCGCCTTCCTCGAGGCCCTCCCGCTCACGGAATGGGAGCAGGTGGTGGCCCGAGACGTGCTCCGACACCTGCGTGCCAAGCTCGCCTTCCTGCTCCGCGTGGGGCTCGGCTACCTGACCCTGGCCCGACAGACGCGCACGCTCTCGGGCGGTGAGGCCGAGCGCATCAACCTGGCCAACCAGCTCGGCGCCCAGCTCGTCGGCACGCTCTACGTGCTGGACGAGCCCTCCATCGGGCTGCACGCGCGCGATACGACGCGCCTGGCGGAGCTCTGCCGCGAGCTCGCGGCGGCCGGCAACACAGTCGTGATCGTCGAGCACGATCGTTCGCTGATCGAGGCGGCCGACTACCTCATCGAGATGGGGCCGGGATCGGGCGAGCGCGGGGGCTCGGTCGTCTTCGCCGGCACCCAGCGCGAGTTTCTCAAGGACCCGCGCTCGCTCACGGCCCGCTACCTCTCGGGACGGGACACGATCCCGCTGCCGCTCTCACGCCGGGACGGCCGCCGCGCGCTCGTCCTGCGCGGAGCGCGCGCCCATAACCTCAAGAACATCACCGTGCGAATCCCGCTGGGGACCTTCACCTGCGTCACCGGCGTGTCGGGCTCGGGCAAGTCCACCCTCGTCCACGACACTCTCTACCGGGTCGTGGCCCGCCACTTCAAGGCCGAGTTCCTCTCGCCCGGCGAGCACGACGAGCTCAAGGGGCTCGAGCACCTCAAAGGTGTCCGCCTCATCGATCAGGAGCCCATCGGGCGCACGCCCCGCTCGAACCCGGTCACCTACGTGAAGGCGTTCGACGAGATCCGGAAAATCTTTGCGGGGCTGCCGCGCGCCAAGACGCTGGGCCTCGGCCCCGGAGCGTTTTCGTTCAACGTGCCGGGCGGCCGCTGCGAGGCCTGTCAGGGCGACGGCTTCCAGAAGCTCGAGATGTACTTCGTCGAGGATGTCTACGTCACCTGCCAGGACTGCGAAGGCCGCCGCTACCGCTCCGAGGTGCTGCAGGTCACGCTCAAGGGGCGCGACATCAGCCAGGTGCTACAGCAGACCGTGGACGAAGCCGTGGACTTCTTCGCGACGCACCCGATCCTGCAACGTCGACTCAAGGTGCTGCAGGAGGTCGGTCTCGGCTATCTGCGCCTGGGCCAACCGGCCACCACGCTCTCGGGCGGCGAGGCGCAGCGGCTCAAGATCGCGGCCGAGCTGTCCACGCGCCTGACGACGGATCACCTCTACATCCTGGACGAGCCCACGACGGGGCTGCATCTGGACGACGTCCGCAAGCTGCTCCTGGTCCTCAACCGGCTCGTGGACGCAGGCAACACGGTGCTGGTCGTCGAGCACCACTTGGACGTGATCAAGACGGCCGACTGGATCGTGGACCTGGGCCCGGAGGGCGGCGAGGCTGGCGGTGACGTCGTCGCCGAGGGCACGCCCGAGCAGATCGCCCAGGCAGGAGGCTCGTACACCGGCAAGTTCCTGCGCGACCTGCTGCCGCGGCCCAACGGAAAGCCCGGCGCCGGACGCGGCTGATGGAATACCACGATCTGCTGGAAGCCGTCGGCATCGTGGTCTCAGGAGTCCTCTTCTACTCGTACACCTACAGCTGGTTCCCGCCCGGCCATCCCGAGCGCCAGCGCTGGTGGACGGCGGTGCTCGGTCTCTCGTTCGGCCTGCTGTCGATCCTCATGATGCTGACCCGGATCCAGATCGGCCGGGATCTGTACATGGACGCGCGGCTGGTGCCGGTGGCGCTGATCGGGCTGTTCGAGGGCTGGCGCATCGGGCTCCTGGCCGGACTGGTGGGGGCGGCCTACCGCCTCTGGCTCGGCGGCGCGGGCACAGGATCCGAGATGATCGGACTGGGGCTCATGGGCGTGGGAGCGGGGCTCGTGCACCGCTGGGCCGGGGGCGCCGAGCGCGTGGGGCAACGCCATGCCATCGTGGTGACGGCCATCGCGTTCGCGCTCACCGCGCTCCAGTCAGCGGTGCAGGGACCCGGGGCGACGCACGCGTTCAGCCTGGTGCGGATTCCGTACCTGGTCATGCTGGTGGCCGGGATCGCGTTCCTGGCCCGCCTCTTCAGCGACGTGGTGGAGCAGAACCGCCTGATGCGGGAGCGCCAGCGGTTCCGCGCCATCCTCGACGAGGCCAGCGACGGGATCCGCATCATGGACGCCGATACCCTCACGATCCTCGACTGCAACCGCGCCGACTGCGAGATGTCGGGACGGACGCGCGAGGAGCTGATCGGGAGAAACGGGCGGGAGTTCTGGCCCGACGACCCCGAGTCGCGGAGTCGCCGGGAGGCCGCCATGGCCGAGGCCCGGGCGACGGGGATCGCGCGGCTGCCGGCCGTTCCCTACCGGACGGCGTCCGGGCAAACGCTGCTCGTCGACTCGACGCGCCGGGTCGTCGAATACCAGAGACGGCGCTACGAGATCATCATTTATCGTGACGCGGGCGAGCGGCTCAAGGCCGAGGCCGCGCTGCGCGAGGCGGGCGAGCTCCGATCGGTCAACCTGCTCGCCCAGGCCGCGGCCCACGAGATCAACAACCCGCTGGCGGTGATCGCGGGCTACCTGCAGCTGCTCGGCGATCGCGCCCAGCAGGGGAGCCAGGAGGCCAAGTGGCTCGGCATGAGCATCGAGGCGGCGGGCCGCATCAAGGATGCCGTGGCCCGGCTGCGCCGCATCGTGCGCATCGAGAGCACCCAGCCCGCCGGCTCGACGCCCGCCATCCTGGATACCGAGAAGTCCAGCCGGCCGGCCGACGAGTGACCCGTCCGCCGTTCTACGGCTGGGTCGTCGTGGCCGGGGCATTCTTCGTGCTGTTCACGGCCTACGGTGCGCAGTACTCCTTCGGCGTCTTCTTCGCCGCCCTCCTCGACGAGTTCGGCTGGAGCCGCGCCAGCCTTTCGGGCGCCTTTTCGCTCTACGCCTTCGGCTACGGCGCGTTCGCACTCGTCGCCGGCCGGCTCACCGACCGCTGGGGACCGCGCGCGGTAATCGCGGTGGGCGGCGGCTTCCTCGGCGTCGGGCTCATGGGCATGAGCGGCACGAGCGCGCTCTGGCACCCCTACGTGCTGTACGGAGTCGTCGCCGCCATCGGCATGTCCACGGCCTACGTGCCATGCAATGCCACGGTGGCGCGCTGGTTCACCCGCCGGCGCGGGCTTGCCGTGGGCATCGCCACGGCAGGCGGCAGCCTCGGGACCTTTGCCCTGCCGCCCGTCGCTCACCTGCTGGTCAGCCGCGTCGGGTGGCGCTGGGCCTATGTGGTCTTCGGAGCGGGAATCCTCCTGGCGCTCAACGTCATCGCCCTGTTCATGCGGCGCGATCCCGAGTCCCTCGGCCTTCTGCCCGACGGCGACAGCGCGGCAGCCCGGGGGCCCCGGCCGGCAGCCGTCGGGACCGACTGGACGATGGGCGGCGCCGTCAGGACCCGGGCGTTCTGGATGCTCTTCGCCGTCTTCGCGGCTACCTGGATCCCTGTCTTCGTTCCCCTGGTCCACCTGGTCCCCCTGGCGCGCGGTCTCGGGATCCCGGCGCTCTGGGCGGCGACCCTGGTGAGCGCCCTCGGTATCGCCGCCATCGCCGGCCGGCTGCTCATGGGCGCCGCTTCCGACCGGATCGGCCGGCGCCCGGCGTTGGCCGTGGCGCTGACGCTGCAGACACTCTCCTTCGTGGCGCTGTGGGCAGCGGTCAGCCTCGGCGGGCTCTACACCGCCGCCCTGCTCTTCGGCTTCTCCTACGGGGCGGTGTCCACCCTCTTCCCGGCTGTCGTGGCCGACTACTTCGGCCGCGAGCAGGCCGGCTCCATCGCCGGGCTGCTGTTCGCCATGGCCGGGTCCATGGCTGCCTGGGGACCCCTGGCGGCCGGCTGGATCTTCGACCGATCCGGCGGCTACGGCCCCGCCTGGTGGCTGAGCGCCGGATTCAACGTGCTGGCACTCGCGCTGCTCGCGTTCGCCCTGCCGCCGGCCGCGGCGCCCCGGCGTGGGCGCGCTTGACCCCTTCGAGTTCCCCCGGCTAGACTCAGCCGGCCTGCACCGTCGGCGGTGACCACGGACCGGAGAGAGCCCATGAAATCCCTCAGGGACAAGTACTGCATCGTCGGAGTCGGGGAGACCGAATACAGCCGTCACTCGGGGCGCAGCACGCGCGCCATGGCCGTGGAGGCCATCCGCAACGCGATGGCCGATGCCGGCCTGGGGCGGGACGGGGTCGACGGCATGATGTCGTATCAGAGCGGAGATTCGACGCCCTCCAACTGGATCTCGGCCGACCTCGGGCTGCGGCTCAACTTCTTCATGGACGTGGTGGGCGGGGGCTCGTCCACCGAGGCCCTGGTCGGCCTCGCCATGGGCGCCATCGAAGTCGGCATGTGCCATACGGTCGCGCTCTTCCGCTCGATGAACGGCTATTCCGACTTCCGCATCGGCGGCACGGGAGCCCGCGCGGCCCAGCCGGTCCGCGGCCTGGACCTCGCCCAGGTGCCCTTCGGCGTGCGGAGCGCGGGGCAGAACTTCGCGCTCACCTTCATGCGCCACATGTACGACTACGGAACGACCTCCGAGCAGGTCGCGGCCGTCCGCGTGGCCCATAGCAAGCACGCCTCGCAGAATCCCAAGGCCCTGCTCAAGGAGCGCGTCACCGTAGAGGACGTGCTCGCCTCGCGCTGGATCGTCAAGCCGCTGCACCTGCTCGACTGCTGCCTCGAGACCGACAACGCCATCGCCCTCATCGTGACGAGCGCTGAGCGGGCCCGGGACCTCCGGCAGAAGCCGGTCTACGTGCTGGGTGTGGCCGGACGCGTGAGCAAGCCGCGCACCGACTTTCACTGGGCCCACGGCCCGATCAGCCGCGTCGCCGGTTACCACGCCAAGGAGATCGTCTTCGGCCAGGCGGGCATCACGCCGGAGGACGTGGACCTCACCGGCTCCTACGACGCCTTCACCTTCACCACCATGCTCCAGCTGGAGGAGTACGGCTTCTGCAACAAGGGCGAGGGTGGGCAGTACGTCTCGAGCGGGATCATCGAGCTGGGCGGCCGGCGCCCCAACAACACCTCGGGCAGCCACCTCTGCGAGGGCTACACCCACGGCATGAGCATGGTGATCGAGAACGTCCGCCAGCTGCGCGGGACCGTGGACGACTACTGCCCCGGCTGGGCCGAGGGCAAGCACTCCTACGACTACTCACCGGGCAAGTGCCGCCAGGTTCGGAACCCGCGCATCGCCATGAACCTGGGGTGGAGCATGCCGCCCACGGGCTCCGCGCTGATCTTGAGGAACTGAGCGACTCCCCTCTCCCCCGAAGCGGGAGAGGGGCAGGGCGAGGGGGCGTTTCGATGCCGAACGTCGAATATCGCGGGATGAACCTGATCATTCCGGAGAACGACTCCGAGTGGCGGGAACACTTCAAGCTGGCCCGGGCTCATCGTCTTATGCTCCGCGCCTGCAAGGGCTGCGGGCTGCTGCGCTACCCGCCGAGCCACGGCTGTCCCTGGTGCGCCTCCCTCGAGTGGGAGTGGAAGCAAGTGAGCGGCCGGGGGACCATCCATTCCTACGAGATCGTGGTCCACGCCATCCAGCCTGGCTTCAAGGAGTGGACACCCTATCCCGTGGTGCTGGTCGAGCTGGACGAGCAGCGCGGCGAGCCCACCGAGCACGAGGCCCTCCGGATCATCGCCAATCTCGTGACGCCGGACCTCAAGCCGGAGGCAGAGAAGAACGTGGCCATCGGCAAGCGGGTGCGGGTGATCTTCCAGGACGTTACCGCCGACTTCGCCCTGCCCCAGTTCACCCTCGCCGACGAGCCGCCGCAGGGGCGCGTCTGGCAATTACCCGGCTAACCCCCTCACCTGCCCTCTCCCCAAGAAGGGGAGCGGGAGATCAGGGCTTCGACGCCGCTGAGCGCAGGACCGCGCGGGGGATGATGAGGCGGGCCGCCATCACGGGCCGCGGCGAGGTGCCGACGCGCAGCTCGCCCACGATGCTCAGCAGCATGTAGGCCTCCTGCGGCGTGAGCGGCGTCACGGCGGCCACGTACGCCACCGCCGCGCGCGCGCAGTCCGCCGTGGCCAGCTCCACGGTCTCGCCGAAGCCCATCACCTGCACCGTGTCGTCCACCTCGATGATGGGCCGCTCCACGTGCCGGCCCTTGTGGAGCAGGAGGCGGGCCCGGACGTGGGCGTCGCACTCCACCCCGGTGCCCGCGATGATGCCGTCCGAGATGGCGGCGTGCGGATCAGCGAAGAAGACCAGCGCCCCCGGGACCATCACGCGCAGATGGATCCGGCTGCCGGCCTTGGCGTCCTTCTGGTCGAAGTCGCCGCCGTAGGGCCCGGCATAGGAGGGCTTGTAGCCCTCGGGTGGCATGGTGGAGACCGTGCCGAGATTCGGGTGCAGCGGGATCGGGATGCGCCCCTCGAACCAGGCCTGGCCGTCGCGGACCGGCACCCGGACGGCGTGTGGCTCGGGGAAATCGTCCATCAAGACGCCGAACTTCTTGAGGATCGCGTTGACCCCCTCGCCATGGGGCGTGATCTCCAGCAGCTCCACCACCACGGCATCGCCGGGCTCGGCGCCGCGCACCCAGATCGGGCCGCTGATGGGCGCCAGCGGGTGGCCCTCGGACTCGGGAGTGAACGGGGTCGGGACCGTCCGGATGTCCTTGATGTCGGCGAAGGCGCCGCGGACTTCGACCGTGATCTCCGCGCCCGGGTCAACCGTGATCGTCGGCGGCGTTGCCGGATTGACGTCGAACAAATACCACGTCTTCATGGGGTCAGGTCTTGAAATACGACATTCGCTGACAATTGTTGTCCACGCCTCCAACCTGGAAGACAGCCAAGAGTGACGTTCGTGGTCACAAAATGTAGCAATTCAAGACCTGACCCCGGCGGTGAGGCGGGCGAGGATTTCATCGAAGGCCTTGTCGGCCAGGATCCTCACCTCATCGCGGGTCAAGGGCTGGATCGGGTGCGGGACCATGACGGTGCGGTAATCGGTCGCCCCCAGCGCCGTGGCCTGGGCGCGCGCCGCCTTTGCGAACTCGGTCGAGATCACGGTCGCCGTGGGCAACCCCTGGTCCTCGAAGAACACGCCGTCGTGCACACTGCACGTTGTGCACGACCCTCAGTCGGCGAGGGCCTCGATGACGACGTCGCTGTCCTTGAGGATCTCCGCGCGGAGCTCATCCGGGGCCGGGCGGGCGAAGGTCGGCTTCTTCTTCCTCACGATGGCCTTGGCCTTGGTGCGCTCGCGCAACAGCTCCTCGATGCGGTCCAGCAGGTGGTCGCCCTTGGCCTTGGAGATATCCAGGAGCGTGATCACCTTGCCGTCGAGCGTCGCCGGCCGGGGCGCCGTCATGCGCGGCACGGCCACGGAGTCGGTCGGGTCAAGATATTCGTCGGTCGCCATGGGTGCGTGCCTCCTAGGGGAGGTGGATCTTCTTCAGTACCATGCGCGAGCTCTTGGGAAATGTCCAGCCCGGAATCACGGCCGAGAAGCGCCCGGCCGTTCCCCCGGCAACGACGAGCTTGAGATTCTCGGGCTCACGGAATTTTGGGATCAGGGTCTCGTCCGCCTCCGGATGGGGGAACTTGGCCAGCACGTGGGCCGGCAGCCCCTCGCCGCCGTCCACTCCCGGGATCAGCTCCTTCACGGGCTTGCGCAGCCGCTCCCAAAGGAATCGACGAATGTCGGCCTTGCCCCAGCCATCGGCCGCGATCGTGCGGGCGTGCTCGGGCGAGAGGACGACCAGCGTGTCACCGTGGTAGGTGGACTTGTGGTGGGAGATGACTTCGAGCGAGTGGCCGATGGTGATGAGCAGCTCCCGGGCGGTGCGGCTCGTGTGGTCATAGACGCCGTGAGGCGCCTCGCCGGCGAAGGCCGCCACCGTGCTGTCTCCGCGCTCGAAGCCATGCTCGACGGAGAGCGAGTCCCAGGGGCTTTCCTCCTCGTTCTCACCGATGCAGTACGTGTAGCGGCCCGGATGCGCCAGGGTCGACATGCTCACGACACCCGGCACCGCGCCGCCCACGTTGACGGCGATGAGCCTCAGCGCCCGCCCAATCGTCGCGTTTGCCCGCCAACCCGAGCCAAACACGCCGGCCCCGCAGTTGACATCCAGCTGCTTTCGCACCGGCCCATTGATGACGAAGAGGGGCGCGGGGAAATTCGTCGTCGCCGAGACGCCATGCAGATCGAACGCCTCGTCGCACATCGCCTCGACGCCAGCGATCACCACCGGCAGGTACTCCGGCCGGCAGCCGGCCATCACGGCGTTGATGGCGATCTTTTCCACGGTGGCGCGGCCGAAGTTGGGCGCAACGAGCGAGACGAGCTCTCCCGCCTCTCGGCCGGAGGCGGCAACGGCGGCGGCGACCCGCTCCCGCGTCGGTGGGACCACGGGGAGACCATCGGTCACGCCGCGGGCGTAAAGGGTCTCGAACGGATCAGCGGGCTCGGCCACGCGCGACGCTCACGGCTTGCAGACGCGGAAGTTGGCGTAGTCCCCCTGAGCGCTACTCTTGGTCTCGTCCGAATCCGTAAGGACGGCGATCCCCGCCGGCTTCGGCACCTCCTTCTCCTCGAAGCGCTTCCGGTAGTCCTCGAGGACGTTGACCTGCTCGTCGACCCACTGGCCGATCTTCTGGGCTCCACTGCGGACCACCCGCACCTGAGTCAGCCCCTTGCTGGAGGTGAGCTCGGTGCCGACCGGCACGACCGCGCTCCAGATGTACTTCAGGCTCTTCACCGAGACCGGCGAATGGGGGAAGACCGCATAGACCGACAGCGCGCTGTCGTTGGTCTTGGACTTGCGCTCATCGGAGCCCTTGGGAAACTCCATCGGCCGCCACGACCAAGCCAGGATCGGATAGGCGGCGAGGTTCCATTCCTGCTCCTTGGCCGCCTGGATGCCCAGGCCGCGGGAGGTGGCGCGCAGGAACCGGAGCGGGCCCTCCTGGCGGACGGCGTACACACTCAGGCCTTCGTCCTTGCGTGGCTTCCAGTCCGAAGGAAACTCTCCGACCTTGGCGTTGGAGAAGCTCTCGATGGCCACGCACTCGCTGGCCCGCGCCGCCCGCGGGCCCGGCAGCGCCAGCGCGACAGCGAGAAGCAGGATTAGCGCCCGCGCCGCCACCATTGGTGCACGAGCTGGTCGACGACCTGCACGAGCTGTCCAACCGTGCGGCACTCCTTGACGATGTCGCACGCCGGGGCGTAGAGCGGCATGACGCTGTCCCCGATCCCCCACCCCCACTGCCCTTCCGGATTGAGCCAGATGATGCCCTTGACGCGCTCGCGAATCTGACGGATCGCCCAGGCCTGTGGATCGTTGTAGTTGTTACGCGCGTCGCCCAGGATCAGCACGGTCGTTTTGCGGTCGAGGGACTCGAGCTCGGTGCGGCAGAAGCGGCTGAAGGCGTAGCCGAAGTCGGATCGGCAGTGGTAGTCCACCGAGGAGGACTTGAGCGCCCACTCGATCGCCTGTTCCACAGGATAGGTGTTGAAGGCCTGGGTGACCTCCGCGATCTCGGACACGAAGACGTAAGAGCGGACGCGGGAGAAGCACTCCTGCAGGCTCCAGACGAGCTGGAGCATGAACCGGGAGGCGTTGCGCACCGAGTCCGACACGTCGCAGAGCGTGACGAGCTTTGGCTTCTCCCGGTGCCGGCGCCGGAAGCGCACCTCCATGGGCACCCCGCCGTACTGCAGGCTCTTCCGGATTGTGCGGCGCGAGTCCAGCCGGCCTTTCTCTTCCTGTCGCTGACGCAGCGCCAGCGCGTCTTTGATCTTCCGCGCCAGCCGCGCGACCACGGCTTTCATCTGGGCAACCTCGTCCGGCGACAGCGCGAACAGCGGCTTGTCGGTCAGCACCTCCCGCGTGAGTCGCTCACCCTGCCGGTAGGCGCGCCGCTCGAGCTCTCGCTCCACGTGCTGGCGGATCATGCGGCGGAACGCCTCCAGGCGCAGGTCGAGATAGTTGCGGATGCGTGCCAGCATCCCCGGGTCGAGCCCCTTGGCCTCCAGCAGCTGCATGATGCGCGCGAGGTCGCGCTCGATGGTTCCCCAGTCGAACTTGTCATAGATGCGCCGGGAGAAGTAGCCCACCTGGAGGAAGTACATGAGCCGTTCGAGCCCGGCGTCCTCGCCGCCCTGGCGGATCGCCATCTCCATGTCGCTCCCCTGGCCGCGGAGCATCAGCTCGGTCAACTCGTCCAGGTCGAGCCCATCATCGGCCATGAGCCGCTCGAGCATCTGCTGGATGCGCGGATCCTCGGGTCCAAGCGCCTTCTTGAGCCCGGCACCGAGCGCTTGCAGGTCGAGGAAGTAGAGGTCGAAGAGGCGGTCGAAGGTCGGCAGGTCGCGGCTCTCCTTGACCAGGGTGGTAGCCAGCGCCGCCTTGAAGGTCTCGCGGTTGTCGAGCCCGATCTCGGCCGAGGCGGCCAGCGCGTCGAGCGCCTCACTGGGCGAGATGCGCATCTCGGCCCGCCTCAGGTCGCCGATGAATTCGAGAATGCGTTGGTCCATTGATCTAGCCTAAATGTGAGTCTTCACGGGTTGCGGTTTGGCCTCTTCGGGCCTTTGGCCCTCATCGGGGCGCCCCCGCCACCGGGGCCCCTTCGCGCAAGCGCTCATCCGAACTGCCTCGCTGGGCGGCGAGGCCCTCATCGGGGCGTCCTCATTATTACCGAGGGCGCTCATCGAGGCGTCGTTGTCACCGGAGCGCAGTGCTACACGGCTTTAGCCGAGGTCGGCGAGAACTTTGTCGAGCGCGCCCTTGACCCGGTCCAGGTCCTTCTCGTGCTTGACGAGCATCGTCAGCGTGGACTCGACCAGCTCCCGATCCAGCGACTCCGCGTTGAGAATCACCAGCGACCGCGCCCAGTCCAGGCTCTCCGACACCGAGGGTGCCTTCCGCAGCTCGAGCCCGCGGATGCGCTGCACGGCGGCGACCACGGTCTGGGCCAGCCGCTCCGAGATCTCCGGGACCTTGAGCCGGATGATCGCCAGCTCCTCGTCGGGCGCGGGAAAGTCGATGAACAGATGCAGGCAGCGGCGCTTGAGCCCGTCGCTCAGCTCGCGGGCGTTGTTGGACGTGAGGACGACCAGCGGGATATTGGTCGCCTTGATGGTGCCCAGCTCGGGCACCGAGACCTGGAAATCCGAGAGCACCTCCAGGAGAAAGGCCTCGAACTCGGGCTCGGCCTTGTCGATCTCATCCACCAGCAGGACGACAGGATCCGCCGACTCGATGGCCTGCAGCAGCGGGCGCGCGGCCAGGAAGCGGTGCGAGAAGAACGCGTCGTCCTGGCCCGAGATCCGGGCGACGGCGTCCGGCAGTGAGGGCGCATCGGCGATGAGCTCACCGATCCGCTCCTTGAGAAGCTGGGTGTACAAGAGCTGCTTGGCGTATTTCCACTCGTAGAGCGCCTTGCCCTCGTCCAGCCCTTCGTAGCACTGCAGCCGGATCAGGCGACGGCTGGTCACCTCGGCAAGCGTCTTGGCCAGCTCGGTCTTGCCGACTCCGGCGGGTCCCTCGATGAGCACCGGCCGGCCCATCCGCTCGGCCAGGTAGACCACCGTGGAGATGCGCCGGTTGGCGATGTACCGGGCGTTCTTGAAGTGCTGTTGGACCTCCTCGACCGATTGGAACAATGTCGGCTCCTGTGCGTGAATTGCCGTTCAGTCTAGCATAAATCCGGAGAAGGGTTTGGCGCGCGGCCCTGCTGATGCGACACTACAGGCGATGGAGGACGGGCCGTCCCCATGAGTCAGTCGGAAGCCGATCTGCGCCGCTACCCGCGGGTCCGTGTCGCCTGGCGTGTCATCGTGGAAGTCCCTGGTGGCCGCCCGGTGACGCGCGAGACCGTGGACTTCGGCCCCTACGGCGCCAAGATCAAGCTCGAGGAGCGGTTGCCCGAGGGCACCTCCGCCCGGCTGCGCTTCTCCACCCCCGATCGGCGGCCGCTCGAGCTCTACGCCATCGTCCGCCGCTCGGATGCCGATGGGCCGGTGTTCGGCTTCGTCAGCCTGACCCACGCCGATCTGCTCCGGCTCACGGCCCTGGTGGACTCCCACCGCCGCGGCTAGGGCGATGCTGAAGAACGTGCAGGCCGATCAAAAAGGTCCAGATGCGAGGCGGCGAGGGAGGCCGCTGCCCGTGGCGTACTCGCTGTACGTTGAGGGTGGTGGCGACCGAGCCAACGAAGCAGATGGGCCTTTTTCAGCGGCCTGCTAGCGGCACCGACGGCCCTGTTGAGCGACGAGCGCTCCCGCGCGTACCACCGCTGGCAGTTCCGCCTTTCGCTAGCGGGATTCGCGCTGGCCGCCTTCTATCTCATCAGCCTCCTCGCCAGCGGCGCCGCCGTCGCGTTGCGTGACCGGCTCGACGCCCTCACCAGCCTCTGGTGGCTCCAGCTCGCGATCGCCCTCGTCGGGCTGGGCGGCACGTATCGGCTCATCTCGCTGCCGCTGACGTGGCTCTCCGGGTTCTGGCTGCCCCGCCGCTTCGGCCTCCTGCACCAGCCCTTTCTCCGCTGGCTTTGGGACGGGGTCAAGGCGGCGCTGCTCGGGGGCGCGCTGGCCCTGCTGGGCACCATCGTTGTCTACGGGCTCATGCGCCAGACGCCGTGGTGGTGGCTCTGCGCCGGTCTCGTCTTCTTCGCGGGCTACGCGCTGATCGCCCTGGTCGCTCCCGTGTGGCTGGCGCCCCTGTTCTACCGGCTGACTCCCCTCCCGGACGGCGACCTGCGTGACCGCCTGCTGGCTCTGGCGCACCGCGCGAACGTGCCGGTGCTC
>DASSSH010000334.1:0-8861 GCA_035708525.1 Candidatus Methylomirabilota bacterium | reverse complement strand
GCGCAGATCCTCCACGGCCACGTTGAACCGGCCTTCCGCGAGGGCACGCACCTTGGCGCCCAGGACCAGCGCCTGCGCGCCCCGAGGGCTGGCGCCGTAGCGCACGAAGCGCCGCGCCTGCTCCGGGGCCCGCTCCCACTGAGGATGGGTCGCCAGGACCATGGTCGATGCCAGGTCACGCACGTGAGTCGCGATGGGAATCTCCCGCACAAGCTCCCGGAAGCCCATCACCTGCGGTCCCGTCATCACGCGCCGCACCTGAACGTCGCGGACGTGGGTGGTCCGCTCGATGATCTCGGTCAGCTGCTCCAGCGCCGGGTACTGCACCCGGAGCTTGAAGATGAAGCGGTCCAGCTGCGCCTCCGGCAGCGGATAGGTGCCTTCCATCTCGATCGGATTCTGGGTCGCCAGGACGAAGAACGGCATGGGCAGCGGATTGGACTGGCCCGACACCGTCACGGCGCCTTCCTGCATGCCCTCGAGTAGCGCGGACTGGGTCTTGGGCGTCGCGCGGTTCACTTCGTCGGCCAGCAGGATGTGGCCGAAGATGGGGCCGCGCTGGAACTGGAAATGCTTCCGGCCCGCCTCGTCCTCGACGATGATGTTGGTCCCGATGATGTCGCCCGGCATGAGATCGGGGGTGAATTGGATCCGCGAGAAGGAGAGATCGAGGGACTCGGCCAGCGTCTTGATCAGCAGGGTCTTGCCGAGCCCGGGCACGCCCTCGAGCAGGACGTGGCCTCCCGCGAACAGCCCGATCAGAACCTGGGTGATGACCTCGTCATGGCCGACGATGACCTTGCTGACTTCGGCGCGGAGAGTCTGAAAGGCAGTGACGAACTCGTGAACCCGCTGCTCTTGACTCCGGTGCTCCGGACTCGGGACTGGCACGGAAGGCTGCGCCATTCAGAACTCCTTTCCCATCAAGGTGATTACCGCCGGCCAAGTTGCCTCATCATAGAGGGGGTCTACCCACCCGTCAACTAGTTGACGTCCTTGGCGTCCGAATTCAGCACCAGCAGGACGTCGACGGCGACGACGCCATGCCCTTTGGGCGGCACCACGACCGGGTTGAGGTCCATTTCGCCCAACCGCTCGCCGAGACCCAAGGCCAGCCGGCCCACCGCGAGCGCCGCATCTTCGAGCGCCGCCAGATCGCCGGGCGGCAACCCCCGGTGCCCACGCAGGAGGCGGACTGCCTTCACTTCGCTCAGCATGGCGCGAACCTCCTTCCGCGTCACGGGCAACGGGCGGCAGGCAGTGTCGGCAAGCACCTCGGCGTGAATGCCGCCGGCGCCGATCAAGAGCAGCGGGCCGAAGACGGGATCGCGCGTCACCCCCAGCATCATCTCGGCACCGCGCACCATCTTCTGGACGAGAAGTCCCTCGGCCTTCCGTCCCGTCAAGATCTGAAGCAACTCCCGTGCCGCCTGCGCCACGGCTCGACGGTCCTCCAACCCGAGCCTGACGGCATTCGCCTCCGTCTTGTGGGCCAGATCGGGAGCCATCGCCTTGAGCGCCACCGGAAAGCCCATGCGCGCCGCCGCGGCGACAGCCTCATGGACCGTCTGAACCAGAGCGGCTCGGGGCAGTCGCACCCCCGCCGAAGCCACCAGCGCCGCGGCCAGCCGATACGGCAGCGGGCCCGCCGCTGCCGGCAACGGCCGGCGCGCTCGAAAGACCCGGGCGCCAGACTTGCGGGCACGCGTCCGCGCGGCGGCTGAACGGACCGCGGCGTCGAGGGCGAACACGGCGCCGCGGGGAGAGTGGAAGCATGACACGCCGCCGTCATCCAGGACCCGCACCCCCTCGTCGGCCAGGCTGCCCGCCATCCAGCACACCACGATGGGCTTGGTTGTCTCCCCCGCCAGACGCACCACGTGCTCGGAGCGCTGGGTGGCCCGGGCGCCGGTGGCCATGGTCACCGTCACGACGATGGCGTCGACGCGCGGGTCGCCCGCCACGGCGGCCAAGGCCTGGCCGAACCGCTCCTCCGGAACTCCCGCGGTCACGTCCACGGGGTTGTCCCGCGTGAGGGCGTAACCCGGCAAGAGCGGGGCGAGGGTGCGCACCGTCGACCTCGACAGCTTCGGCAGGGTGAAGTCGCGCCGCTCGAGCTCATCAGCCGTCATGATGGCGGCGCCGCCCGAGGAGGACACGACCGCGACGCGCCGGCCGCCGAGCCGCGGACCGCGCGCGAGGAACCCGCCAGCGTCGGTGAGATCCTCGAAGGTCGCCGCCTGGACGATCCCGAGCTGGGCGCAGACCGCGTCCCAGGCGCCGGTGGAGCCCGCCAGGGCGCCGGTGTGGGTCAGCGCGTTGCGGGCGCCGACGCGGGAGCGCCCGAGCTTCATGGCCACGACCGGCTTCCCCGCCTCGAGCAGCCGGCGGGCCGCCGCCATGAAGCGCCCACCGTCACGGATTCCCTCGACGACGAGCGCCACGGCACGCGTGCGCTCATCCTCGGCGAAGTGCTCGAGCGCCTCGCTGACCGTGATGTCGGCCTCGTTACCGGTGGAGATCATGGCGCTCACGCCGACCCTCCGGTCGAGCGCGCGGTTGAGCAAGGCGCCCCCGAGGGCACCGCTCTGGGAGGCGATCCCGAGCGCGCCCGGCAGCAGGGCCGGCACATCACCCACCGAGGAGAAAGTGAGCGCCACACGATCCCAGCAGTTGACGTAGCCGAGGGTATTGGGGCCGAGCAGCGCCATGCCCGCAGCGCGCGCCTTGTCGAGGATGCGCGATTGCTCGGCGCGTCCCGCGACGCCGGTCTCGCCGAAGCCCGCGCTCAGAATCACCGCCGCGCGCGCGCCTACGGCGGCGGCCTGCTCGAGCATCCCCAAGACCTCGGCCGCGGGCACGCCGATCCAGACCATCTCGGGGGGCGAGGGACAGTCCGCCAGGGACGGAAACGCCGACAGGCCGCCGATCTCCTTGTGACGCGGATTGACTGGATAAATCGCCCCGGGAAAGCCGTGGCGGAGTAGGTAAACGAGGGGACGCGCGCCGGGACGGCTGAGATCGCCTGGACAGCCGGCGATGGCGATGCTCTTCGGGGCCAGGAACTGCTGGAGACGAGTCAAGCGGGCCGAAGGGTCGGCGTCAGGCGGCCGTAGACGGCGAGATAGCCATCCAGCTCGTGCGCGGGGCTGAAGCGGGCGTTGACGCGCTCGCGGCCGGCCTCGCCCAGCCGCTCGCGCAGCGCGGGATCACCCAGGAGCCGGTCGCACTTGTCGGCGAACTCTTCGGGCGAGCCGAAGAGGAACCCGGTCACGCCGTCCTCGACGAGGGAGCGGTTGCCCTCGATGTTCGAGGCCAGCACCGGGCGACCGAGGGCGAGCGCCTCGAGCACCGAGTTGGCCATCCCGCCTTCCGACAGCGAGCAGTTGAGCGCGATGTCCGAGGCCTCCAGCAGCGGGCGCATGCGCGCATGGGGAATGGCCCCGAGATGGCGGGCCCAGCGCCGGCTCCCGAGCTCACGCAGCAGCGCCTCGCCCTCCTGCGGGTCGAGGATCGGCCCGACGTAGATGAGCTCGAGGGTCGGATACTTTCCCACCAGCCCATCGAGGGGCGCCAGCGGGTACCGCGGATTCTTGACGGGACGAATGCCGGCTGAGAACAGCAGGATCGGGCCCGGAGCGCGGCGCAGCGCGATCGCGGTGGGCCACGCCGGATCGCCGGCTTCCAGCGAGACGCTCTGCGGCACCACGACGACCCGCGCGATTACGTCCGGCAGCGCCTGAGCGATCCGCACCGCGATGGACTGGTCGAAGACGGTGATGGAGGCGGCACCCTCGAGGACGCGGCGGACGACGGCGGCGCGCTCGGGATCGAAGAGATCGTAGTTGGCATCGGTGCCGGTGATGGTGAGGATGAGCGGGATCTCGCCGCAGCGGGCTAGCCGCAGCGCCAGCGGGCCCGTCCGAAAGGCGTGGAAGGCATGGATGAGCGTGGGCGCGAACTGGCCGACCTGCTGCTCGACGGCGGCTTCGGGCACGACCGAGACGTCCCAGACCCGGAGGTCCACGCCTCGGGCCCGCAGGCCCCGGGCGATGCGCTCGACGGTGATGGCATTGCCGCGGACCGAGGGAAATGCGAACGGCGCGATGAAGGCCACCCGGGCGGCCATGGCTGCGACAAGCCTACACGGCGCGTCGCTGGAAGGCAATCCGTGGCGGGAGCCCGCGCCCTATGTTAGAGTCTGTTCACGGCAGGACCGCAGTTCGGCCCGAGCCGTGGCCGAGTCGCCGTGAGCCACGACAGACGAGCGCCGAACAGAACTGGACCTGTCGGAGGGAGCGAATGGACGAATCGTCCGGAGAGATCGGGTGTCCGGAGTGCATGGACCTGCTCGCCGATTACGTCGACGGGTCGCTGCCGAAGGACAAGGCGGAGCTGCTTGAGTGGCACATCGAGGGCTGCGCCCCCTGCGTCGCCTTCGTGAACACCTATAAGGGCACCGTGGACGCGGCCCGCCGGCTCCGAGAAGCCACGATGCCCCCCGAGCTTCGCCGCAAGCTGATCGAATTCCTGAAGCGCTCCGACATCCGACAGTCCCGCTAGACCTCGACGCCCCCCGGCACCGCCACCCGCTCGAGCTGCTCTCGCGCGCCCTCGCTACGCCGCCACGGCGATGCGCGGCTCCTTCGTGACCTCGCCGATCTCCCAGCAGGGCTCGCCGCGGCGCTCGAAGCCTTCTCTGACGGCGGCGGTCTTGCCCGGATCCACGCTGAACAGGAGTCCTCCCGAGGTCTCTGACTCGTAGAGCAGGCCGATCTGGGCGTCGCTCAGCAAGGCGTCGATCGTCAGCCGGCCGCCCGCGAAGGTGGCTTCGACATGGCGACGGTTGCGCTTCATTCCGCCGCTCCAGTGTCCCTTCTCGGCCAGCGCGAGCGCGCCCGGCAGGAGCGGCAAGTCTTTCATGCGAATCGCGATGCCGGCCGCCGAGGCCCCGACCATCTCGCCCGCGTGACCCAGGAACCCGAAGCCGGTGATGTCGGTCGCCCCGGCAGCACCCGCCGCCACCGCGACCTCGGAGGCTCCGCGATTGAGCCGCAGCATGCTTTCGGCGGCGGCCTTGAGCGCGTCGGGAGGGCACGCGTCGCTCTTCGCCGCGGTCGCGATGACACCGGTCCCGAGCGGCTTGGAGAGGAACAGCCGCTGGCCCGGCCGCAGTCCGCCCTTGACGAGGATGCGTCGCGGATGCACGCGGCCCGTGACGCAGAGGCCGTACTTGGGCTCGGCGTCCACCACGGTATGCCCGCCCGCCACGACGCCCCCCGCCTCCCTGACCTTGTCGGCGCCGCCCTTGAAGATGGCGGCGATGATGTCCTTCGGCATCTCCCGCGGAAAGCCCGCCACGTTCAGCGCGAAGAGCACCTGCCCCCCCATCGCGTAGATGTCGGACATGGCGTTCACCGCCGCGATGGCGCCGTAGGTATACGGGTCGTCCACGATGGGCGGGAAGAAGTCCACGGTCTCGACGATGGCGAGCTCGTCGCTGATCCGGTAGACCGCGGCATCGTCTCTCGTCCCCAGCCCCACGAGGAGATCGGCGTGCGTGTGCTGCCTGATCCCGGCGAGCACGTCCTGGAGGTCTCCAGGACCCATCTTGGAGGCTCAACCCGCGCAGGCCGCGTAGCTGGTGAGGCGGATCTCCTTGCCGGTGGCCGGATCGGTGAGCTTGCTGTCCATGCTGTTTCGATTCACCGCCGGGCGGAAGGGATTCGGGCGATCAGCTGGCCTCGGCCTCGACGAAGGCGCGAAAGGCTTCGGCCAGTGGCGAGCGGCTACGGTCCTTGTGAGTCACCAGGTAGAAGGCCCGCGCGACCTTGAGGTCCTTGACGCGCAGGCACCACACCACCCCGCTGCGGCACTCCTCCTCGACGGCGCGCTTGGAGAGCAGCGAGACGCCGACGCCGGCCTTGACCGCCTGCTTGATGGCCTGGGTCGAGCCCATCTCGCCCACGATGCGGAAGGCGCCGAGCTCGGTGCCGGCTTCGGCCAGGGCGGTCTCGAGCGCGACCCGCGTTCCTGAGCCGCGCTCGCGGATCAGGAGGGGCTCGGCCCGCAGCTCGTCGAGCGTCACCTGCTTGCGCCCGTTCCACGGATGCCCGACCGGCACCACGACCACGACCTCGTCCGGCATCAACTCGCGGTATTCGAGGCCGCGTTGCGACAGTCGCGCGCCGACCACACCCAGCTCCGCCCGGCCCTCGAGGACCCAATCCATGACCGCCTGGCTGTCACCGATGAGCAGGGTGATGGAGATCTCCGGGTACTTCTCCTTGAAGCGGCCGATGAGGGCCGGCAGGATGTACTCGCCCGGGATGGTGCTACCGCCGACGAGCAGCTCGCCGCTCAGCTTCCCCTGGAAGCCGTCCATCGCCTGCCGGGCCTCGCGCTGCAGCGCGAGCATGCGTTTGGCGTAGCCGAGCAGCAGCTCGCCGGCTTTCGTGACCGCGGCGCCCCGGCCCAGGCGGTCGAGCAGGCGCAGCCCGAGATCGTCCTCGAGGGTGCGGATGTGCTCCGACACCGTCGGCTGGGTGAGGTAGAGGGCCTCGGCGGCCTTCGAAAACGAACCGAGCTCGGCCACTTTGACGAAGATCTCGAGCTGTCTGAGGTCCACGGAAGGGGAGTATAGGGGGCCGACCTGCCGCTGTCCAGCGCACCAGGCGCGCCGGGTCGTCGCCCGGAGCCCGGAAAACTCAAAGGGCCCCGAAGGGCCCCGGTCTCAGCTAGGCGCGCCGGCCACTCGCCGCGATGCTAGTGACAGCCGCAACCTCCACCGGCGCAGCACCCGCCACCGGACATCGCGGGGCCGCTGTCGGCACTAGCGCCGGTCCTCACGCCGACGAGCGACAGACGACGGATGACGCGTGCGCTCGCGCACATCGGGCAGGCCACGTCGACCTTCCCGGACACGAGCTTCTCGAACTCGGCGCCGCAGTCGCGGCAGCCGTACTCGTAGATCGGCATAGGGGTCCGTGCGCCTCCGGTTACTGTCCGCCGCGCTGAACGTAGCTCTTGACGAACTCCTCGGCGTTTTCCTCGAGGATGTCGTCGATCTCGTCGAGCAGGTTGTCCAGCTCCTCCTTGATCTTCTTACCCTTCTTGCTCAGCTCGGCGCTGCCCGAGCCGCCGTCCTCTCCCTCGGCGGGCTTGGTCGGCTTCGTCTCCTTCTTCTTCTGCTCTGCCATGTGCGCTCACCTCCTGGCCCCGTAGCGGGGCCTTCGGCCAGCCCTAGACCGTCGGAAGCACGATCCCCTGCTGGCCCTGATACTTCCCCTGCCGGTCCGCGTACGACGTCTGGCACGCCTCGTCGGACTCGAAGAAGAGGACTTGGGCGATGCCCTCGTTGGCGTAGATCTTGGCGGGCAGCGGCGTGGTGTTGCTGATCTCCAGCGTGACGTAGCCTTCCCATTCGGGCTCGAACGGCGTCACGTTGGTGATGATGCCGCACCGCGCGTAGGTCGACTTCCCCACGCAGATCGTCAGCACGTTCCGCGGAATCCTGAAGTATTCCACCGACCGCCCCAGCGCGAACGAGTTGGGCGGGATCACCGCGACCTCGCCCTGATAGTCAACAAAGGAACGCGGGTCGAAGCCCTTTGGATCCACGATCGTGGTGTTGATGTTGGTGAAGATCTTGAACTCGTCCGCGATCCGGATGTCGTAACCGTACGAGGACAGCCCGTAGGAGATGATGCCCTTGCGCACCTGGCGGTCTTCGAAGGGCTTGATCATGCCCTTTTCGAGCGCCATCTGCCTGATCCAGCGATCACTTTTGATCACGGTCATGCCATCGTACAGCCCTGTCAAAGCGAGAGTCAAGTCTTGGCGCGCCCTCGACGCCCCTGAGCCGCGGCAAGCTGGCAGGCCGACGCTCGGTCGAAGGAAAGAGGGCGAAAAACGTCGAGAATGCGGCGAAGCGCCCTAGGCGATCTTCTCCCAACGGGCGCCGCCGCCGTCGACGGCGAGGCTGATCGCCTTGCCGGAGGCGCCGGAGGCCCGTAAGGCCTCTTCCATCGCGCGGGCCACGGCCTCGGGCGCGCCGCGAACCGCGGCCAGCATCGACGGACCGGCGCCGCTGAGGACCGCGCCGAGCGCCCCCGCCTTCCGGGCCGAGGCGGCGACGGGCTCCAGCCACGGAAAGAGCCGCTGGCGATAGGGCTGGTGCAGCCGGTCCTGCATGGCGAGACCGAGCAGCTCGGCCCGCCGCGTGCCGAGGGCGGCCAGCAGCAGGCTGACCCGCTGGACGTTGAAGACGGCGTCAGCCCGAGGGACGGATTGCGGCAGCACGGCCCTCGCCTCGCGGGTGGAGGCCTCGGCGTCAGGGACGAGCACGATCCAGCGGAGGTCGTCGGGCACGGGCAATGAGACGGCGGTGACCCGGTCGTCTGCCGCGCAGGAGACGGTGAGCCCCCCGAGGAGCGCTGCCGCCACGTTGTCCGGATGGCCCTCGGCCTTGGCGGCCAAGGACAGGATCGCGTCCCGGTCGAGCGGCTCCCCGAGCAGCGCGTTGGCCCCGACCAGGCCGCCCACCCAGGCGGCGGCGCTGGAGCCGAGCCCGCGGCTCAGCGGAATCCGGTTGAGACAGCGGATGCTCGCGCCCCGAAAGCGACGACCGGCGGTGTCGAAGGCCATCTGCACTCCGCGGCAGACCACGTTCTGAGCGCCCGTGGCGAGGCGACCGGCGCCTTCGCCCTCCACGGTGAGGGCCAGCCGGTCGGCCTCCTCGATCTCGACCTCGTTGTGGAGCGCGAGCGCGAGGGCCAGCGCGTCGAAACCCGGACCGAGGTTGGCGGAGCTGGCGGGAATCCAGGCCCGGACGCGCATGGCGCAGAGAATACCCCGCTTTC
>DASSSH010000333.1:0-5161 GCA_035708525.1 Candidatus Methylomirabilota bacterium | reverse complement strand
CGGCGTCTTGACTGCCTCGGGCCGGTCGGGCAAGATCGCAGCCGATGCCCTCGCCCCTCGCCAGCTCTGCAGCCTGCCGCGTACGCGCGTCCTTCCGGCCGCCGGCTGCCCGCACCGCTGCCCCAGCCCGCGCGCATCGGTCTGATAAGTCTGATAACCGCCTTTATGTTGGCTACGCGCGGGCATCGCCGTTGCCGAAAAGGTGAAGCGGTGGCTCCAACGGACCACCAAAGAAGAGCGCAACACCATCTACGCGCCCGCCCAGGACGAAGAGGACGAGGGCGGTGAGGATGATTTCCTGACCGACAAGCTGATCGAGATCGGAGACCCCTATCAGCGATCGGAGACCCCTATCAGCTCGTCGCGCTCCACGACATTATGGCGCTGGACGACCGGGAGGCCGTAGAGAAGGCGATCCGACCGCAAGGCCCTTCTGGCCAGCGGTACATCGTCGAGGCCATGCGGGTGATGGGGCAGTGGGAGCTGGCCCGGGACCCGACCGTCAAGGAGATGGCCGAGCGTCTCGCTACCCCCCGATCCCATCAGTACGTCGAGAAGCTGCGGGCCCGCTGGCGAGACCGGACGGACGTAGACAAAGCCAGGCCAGCCGCCACGCCGACACCACGGCCGCCCACCCAGGCGCCTTCGCTGCCGATTGGGTACCGGGAGGACCTCCACGCCCGATTCCTCGCGGCAGTAGCCCGTAAAGACAAGCAGCTCTTGGCCGCCCAGGCTCGACGACGCCGGAACCACCAGCCGCATGAATGGGTGCCGGACGATCAGCGCGGCTCCCCCTACTATAGTTGCGAGTGCGGGGTCGCTGGCCGCAAAGACCTGACGACGGGCCAGATCAGGAAGGTGCCTTGAGGACGCTCACGGAGGTAGTGTCTCAGTGTGGCTCTAGTCGAGTAATGTTCTCGATAGCGCCTCCGGACAGGCTCAGGTGACCGCGACGATGTGCGTTGAATGTGCCCACCACGAGCCCATAGCGGTTGTGAAATCTCGCCCGGTTCGCATAGACAGGATCGCTCACGTAGAGCCATAGGCTGTTGCGTGTGATGCCGTGCTTGGCGTCAAGCTCACTGAGCCAAATTGCCTCGTTCTCGAATTCCACCGTCAGGTAACCCACTACGAGAACTCTCTTCCCGTCGAACGCGGTCGGATTCGCGATGAGCTGGATCAGCGAAACCGCGATCTCCCGCGGATCTTCGGCATGCGCCACGGAGCAGAGTGCGACGATGCTCAGTGCATGCACGAACACCACAAGCCACTTTCTGAATCGGGGCCCGGTAGCCATTGGCCGTTGGTTGGAATCGCGGAAGCGCTTCGGTGGCTTGAGCATGGCCCGAGCATGACAGGGCCCCGTCGGCTCTTTCAACCCCTAAAAGTCCCCTCGGGCGTGGCAAACTGACACACTACCCTCACGGAGGCGTACCTACCGTACGCGCGTCCTTCCGGCCGCCGGCTGCCCGCACCGCTGGCAAGATCGCAGCCGATGCCCTCGCCCCTCGGCAGCCTGCCGCGTACGCGCGTCCTTCCGGCCGCCGGCTGCCCGCACCGCTGCCCCAGCCCGCGCGCATTGGTCTGATAAGTCTGATAACCACCTTTATGTTGGCTACGCGCTGGTGAATCTCGAAGTTCATGTGGAAGGCCTCGGCGAGATGCGCCGCCTTGACCAGGGCCGTGATGCCGCCCTTCACGGCGACATCTCCTCGGAGAAAATCGGTGGCTTGATGGACGAGCCACGGCGCGTACGCGGTGAGGCCGCCCGGTGAGTATTCGGTGGCCAGGATCGGGATCGCCAGGTGCTGCTTGAGCTTCACGTAACTCAGGAGATCGTCATCCGCCAGCGGGTCCTCGTACCAGCAAAAGCCCAGCTCCTCGATGACCTTTCCCACGCGGAGCGCCTCGGGATACTGGTAGGCCCACGTCGGGTCGAGCATCAGCGTGAAGCCGTCACCGACGGCGCGCCGGACGGCGCGGCAAACATCAGCGTCGACAGCGGGGTCGGTGGGCGGGTGGATCTTGTAGGCCGTCCAGCCCTCGGCCTTGAAGCGCGTCGCTTCCTCAGCGTACGCCTCCTTGGTCGGCAGGACGGCAGAGCTGGAGTAGGCCGGAACGCTCGCGCGGTACGAGCCGAGCAGTCGATGAATGGGCAGCCCCGCCGCCTGGCCCGCTATGTCCCAGAGCGCCACGTCCATGGCGCCGATCGCGCGGTAGGTGGTCTGCCGGTTCTTCTGCCACATCGCCTGGTACAGACGCTCACGCGCGAGCGGATCCTGCCCCAGGACGATTGGCTTCAGGTACTGGACCAGCGACTGCCCCTCGAGGTGCGCGCCGCGCTTGGCTGAACCCAAGAAGGCGTGACCCTTGACGCCGTCGTCGGTCTCGATCGTCACGAGGCCGAGCTGGCTCGCGCCGCTGAACGTCCCTGTGTGAATGCCGTACCGCGTCGCCGGGATGTCGTCCCAGCCAAAGAGCGTGAGGTGTACGCCGGTGATCTTCATGGGGCCCGAGGGTAGCACACTCGAGAACCGGCGGAACCGCCCTTGCCGCGGTCGTCCCATCCGCCTATGCTGGCGTCGCCATGCTCCTGCGTCTGTCGTTGACCATGATCTTCCTGCTCGCCGCGGCGCTCCGGCTGTGGCGCCTGGACCAGAACGGCTTCGGCAACGAGTACTACGCCGCCGGCGTCAGGAGCATGAGCGCGGGCTGGCACAACTTCCTGTACCACGCCTTCGACCCGGCGGGATTCCTCTCGGTGGACAAGCCCCCGGTCGCGATGTGGATCCAGGTCGCCGCCGTCAAGCTCTTCGGCTTCCACGGGCTCTCCGTCCTCCTGCCCCAGGTCCTGGAAGGCCTGGTCGCCGTGTGGCTCGTCTACCACATGGTCCGGAGCGCGTTCGGCACGCCCGCCGGGCTGCTCGCCGCCCTCTTCCTCGCGGTGACGCCCGTAAGCGTCGCCGTCGACCGCTCGAGCAATACCGAGAGCTGCCTCCTGCTGTTTCTCCTTCTCGCGGCGTGGGTCCTGACGCGAGCGACCGAAGGCGGGAGCCGGGGAACGCTGCTCCTCGCCATGGCCCTCGTTGGCGTCGCGTTCAACGTGAAGATGCTGGCTGCCTTCGTCGTGCTGCCGACCTTCGCGCTCGTGTACTTCCTGGGCCCCCCCGTGGGACTGCGCCGCCGGCTGGTCGACCTGGCGCTCGGCGGCCTCGTACTGACCCTGGTGTCGGCGTCCTGGGTAACCGTCTACGACCTCACTCCGAAGGACAAGCGGCCGTACGCCGGCACGACCGACAGCAACTCGGTGCGGGAGCTGATGGTCGGCCCATACGGCATCGGGAGATTCGTCCGGCAGCCGCGACCGTCGGCGATCGCGGCGACCGAGTCGGGTACCGGACCGGCCGATGCGGCGGGAGCGGCCGGCGATGCCGGACGCGGGGCTCCGCTCGGGCCGCGAGCCGGGTGGGCGCGACTCTTCGTCGGGACCCCCGTCGGGCCGCTTCGCCTCTCCGACGGTCAACTGGCGGGTCAGACGGGCTGGCTCTTCCCATTGGCGCTTGCGGGGCTCGCCCTCGGCGCCCTCCGCGAGCCCATGCGGAGGCCGCTCGCCCCGGCGCACCTCGCGATCGTGCTCTGGGCCGGCTGGGCCCTCACGTATGCCGTGGTCTACAGCGCGGCCGGCGGTTTCTTTCATTTCTACTACCTGGCGACCTTGGCTCCGCCGTTGGCTGCGCTCGCGGGCATCGGCGCGGTCGGCCTGTGGCGCTGGTCCGTTGAGGGAGGCTGGCGCGCGACCGTTGTCATGCTCGCACTGGTGCTCAACGCCGCGTGGCAGCTCTATATCGATTCGCGTGCGCTCGATGGCTATGAGGGCTGGCAGAGCTGGCTTCACCGCGCGCTGGTCGGCGGAACTCTGGTGGGTGTGGCCGCGCTGGCTGTCTGCTCGCTTCGGCTGGCACGGAGCCGGATCGTCCGCGGGATGACCGCCTGCGCACTCGGCGTCGGTGTGGCCGCGCTGCTGATCCTTCCTCTCGCGTGGGCGTTGAGCAGCGTCCTGGTGGCCGGCGACGGTGTCCTTCCTTCGGCTGACCTGGCCCGACTGCTTGCTGACAGCGGTAGCCTCGCCTCACGCCCCCAGCGCCGGGCCGAGGCTTCGGCGAACGTCTCGCGGCTGGTTTCCTTTCTGACGGCCAACCGCCAGGGCGAGCGGTATCTGCTGGCGACCTCGACCACCATGCTCGCCGCGCCGATCATCATCCAGACCGGACAGCCCGTGATGGCGCGGGGCGGATTCCACGGGCTGGATCCGATTCTGACGCCGGAGAAACTGGACGGAATAGCGGCGGCGGGGCAGGTCCGCTTCGTGATGCTCGGCGACCTCTCGCTGGTCAGCCGCAGGCTGGGGGCCGAGGTGGCCCAGGAACCCATTGCCCGGTGGGTCCGCTCGAGTGGCAAGCTCGTGGACCCCGCACTGTGGCGGCCGCCCGGCAGTCGCCGCACGGCCATGCGGCTCTACGACCTGAGATCCGACGTCCCGCTCGTCCCGGCCCTTGCTGGCAGTCAGCGAGCTTCACCCGACCGGCGCGTCGACTGAAGGAGACACCATGGAATTCGACTACACCGCGGAACAGGAAGGCCTGATCCGGACGCTGCGCGCCTTCGGCCGGAAGGAGCTGGCTCCGCGATCTCGTGAGTGGGACAGGACCGGAGAGCTCGACCGGGGCGTCGTGCGGCGGATGGGAGAGCTCGGGCTGCTGGGGCTCCGCGTGCCGGCCGAGTACGGCGGCCAGGAGACGGACCTCCTCACGATGGGCATCGCCGTGGAGGAGATCGCGCGCGCCGATTTCGGCTCGACGACCCCGGTCCAGGCTGCGGCCCTGACGGGCGGCATCGTCGGCACGAACGGCACCGAGGAGGTGAAACGACGGTGGCTGCCGCCGGTGGTCCGTGGAGACGCGATCGTGGCGCTCGCCCTGACCGAGCCCGAGGTCGGCTCGGATGCCGCGAGCCTCGCCTGCCGGGCCGAGACGGGCCAGATCCTCCTCCGGCCGCGCTCGGCGCCGCTGCGCCCGCGGCCCCGTAACCTCCCCAGCCTCGCGCCTCTGGCTCTGGCCGCGTCGGTCGGCGTCTTGACTGCCTCGGGCCGGTCGGGCAAGAT
>DASSSH010000332.1:0-5497 GCA_035708525.1 Candidatus Methylomirabilota bacterium | reverse complement strand
GTAGACGCGCTCCTTGACCCCCGCCTCCTCAGGATCACCCAACTTGAGGAAGCGCGTGCGGACCTCATACAGCACAGGGAACCGGACCTGCGCCTCGTACGGTGTGACCAGGATCGCCGCGGCGACGACGACAAGCCCAACCAGGATCCAGTGGGCTCGGCGGCTCGAGGGCAAGAACGTCAGCACGCCAGCGGCGAACCCGATCCAAGCCCCACGCGTGAACGTAGCGATCAGGCCAGCCAGCATGGCCAGCCAGGCTGGCAGGAACTGTGGCCGGAAGGCCCCGCTGGGCACCACCCGCGGCAGCGTGGCCAGGAGCACCAGCACCAGCACGCCGGCTAGCGTCATATAGATGCTGAAGAAGCCGCGAGCACGACCGCAGCGATGATAGAGCCATGCCGGAGACCAGCCCGTCTCTCCGGAGCCTGGGCAGAGCCCGACCTGGAGCAGGCCCACAGTGGCAGCGACCGCCACGGCCAAGCCGAGCCAGGTGAGGAAGCGGTCGGCGCCCCGCGCATTCTCAGTCATGTCGGCAGTCACGTAGAGGGCCAGAACGAGCCAGAGGCCACGAGCGGCCACCAGGCTCTGAGCCGCGTGCCCCGACAGAAGCGCCGAGAGCACCGTGGCGCCGCCGAATGCCAGCACCGGACGCCAGAGGGGGAAGGCTGCGGTGCTCCGGAGGGCCGGGTCGCGGAGCCGCCAGAGCCAGAGCGCCGCCAGGACGGCCAGCGCGACCTGGGAGAGCGTGATGGAAAAGGCCAGGCCCAGGATGAGGGCCGCGAAGGCGGCGCGACGGAGCGCGCTCACGTCAATAGGCGTTCCGGTCGAAGATGACGCGCACCACGGTGAGGCCGATGATCTTGAGGTCGAGCCAGAAGGACCACCGCTCGATGTACTCGATGTCGTACTCGATTCGCTTCTCGAGCGATGTGTTGCCCCGGAGCCCGTTGACCTGGGCCCACCCGGTCACGCCCGACTTGACCTTGTGGCGCAGCATGTAGCCGGGCACCGTTCGTCTGAAGCGTTCCACGAAGACCGGTCGCTCGGGTCTCGGGCCCACGACGCTCATCTCCCCGCGCAGCACGTTGATGAACTGCGGCAGCTCGTCCAGGCTGAAGCGCCTGAGGAAGGTGCCGATGGGCGTGCGTCGCGGATCGCGGGCCGACGCCCAGACGGGCCCGGTCTCGGCTTCGGCATCCATGCGCATGGTCCGGAACTTGAGCATGCGGAAGCGCTGGCCGTCCAGCCCCATGCGCTCCTGGCCGTAGAACACGGGTCCGCGCGAGGTGAGCTTGACCGCGAGCGCGACGGCGACGAGCACTGGCGAGAGCAGGAGCAGCACGGCCAGCGAGAACGCGATGTCGAACGCACGCTTGGCCACCCGACTCCAGCCGTGTAGCGGCGACTCGCGGAGGTGGATGAACGGCATGTCCTCGAACTCTTCCACGCCGCCGCGCAGGGACGCGAACCGGAAGAGGTCGGGCACCACGTGGATTGTGACGGGCTCGTCGCCGACCGCGTCGAGCAGCCCCGGCAGCCGGCCGTAGTCCTCGTGGGCCAGCGCCAGGATCACGTGGTCCACCGGGTTCGCGTCCAGCACCGCCCGCAGGTCCGCGTAGCCGCCCAGTAGGCGGAGCCCCGGAACGGTCTCGCTCTTCTCGCCGACCACACCCAGCATCTGGATGCCCACGTCGGGGCGCGCCTGGATGCGCGAGGCCACGGCGGCCGCCAGGTCGCCGTCCCCCACGACCACCGCGTAGCGGAGGTTGTAGCCGTGCCGGCGCGCAAAGCGCAGCACCTCGCGGAACATGGCGCGGGAGAACCACACCGCGCCGATGGACAGCAGCCAGAAGTACACGATGACCACCCGGGAGTAGTCGTACTGAACCCGGAACAACGCCATCACCGCGACGAGAACGAGCGCGCCCATGCTGGACGCCTTGGCGATATCGGCCGCCTCGCCCAGGCGCGAGCCGATGCGCCGCGGGCGGTAGAGGTCGAAGGCGCGGAAGGCCACGCCCCAGACCACGAGGATGGGCAGGATCATCAGGAGGTAGGGCCCCAGCGGCGGGATGTCGTGGTGCTTGAGCGGGGGAGCGAACGGGAGGTAGAAGCGAATGGCGTAAGCGGCCAGCCAGCTCAGGACCACCAGCAGCAGATCCCCCGCCAGCATCAGCTGCTCGAACAGCCGCGAGTGCGCCTTCAGCATCGCGCGCGCTCCCTCAGGCAGGCGGCGAGGTAGCTCTCGACGCGCTCCTTGAACAGCGGCCGGTCGAAGGCCTCTGCCCGGTGGCGGAGGGCTTTGGGCTCGAATCGGTACGCGCCCGACTCGAAGCGCCGCATCGCGTCCGCCAGGTCATCCACCGTCTGCCGCTCGAAGAAGAGCCCCGTCGCCGGCTCGGCGCCGCCCGGTCCCACTACAGTCTCGAGCGCCCCGCCCTGCCCGAGCGCGATCACGGGCCGTCCCGCGGCCATGGCCTCGAGCGGCGTGATCCCGAAGTCCTCGAGCCCGGGGAACAGGAAGGCGCGGCACCGGGCGTAGAGCTCGGCCGTCTCGGTATCGTTGCGCCAGCCGAGGAACTCCACCGTGGGTCCCGCCAGGGCGCGCAGCCTGTCTTCCTCGGGGCCGGTGCCGACCACGAGGAGCCGCCGCCCCAGGCGGTTGGCCGCCTCCACGGCCAGGTCCACGCGCTTGTAGGGCGTGAGCGCCGAGACGACCAGATAGAAGTCCTCGGGCGGCTCCTCGAAGCGGAAGCGCGAGACGTCCACCGGCGGGTAGATCACATCCGCCTCGCGGCCGTAGCAGCGGCGGATCCGCTCGGCCACGAAGCGCGAGATCGCCACGAAGTGGTGCACGCGGGCGGCCGTGCGGCGGTCCCAGCGCCTGAGCGCGGCAGCCACAGGGGGCATGAGGACGCGCCACGCGAGCCCGGCGCGCGCACCGAAGTAGTCGTCGTAGAGGTCCCACACGTAGCGCATGGGCGTGAAGCAGTAGCAGACGTGGAGCGCGCCCCGCGGCACCCGGGCGCTCTTGGCCACGGCGTGGCTCGAGGAGAGGACCAGATCGTAGCCCCGGAGGTCGAACGCGCGGACGGCGGCGGGGAAGAGCGGGAGGTAGTACCGGTACCGGCGACTCGCCTCGGGCAGCCGCTGGACGAACGACGTGACGATGCGACGGCGCTCGATCGTCGGGCTCACCGAGCCCGGGACGTGGAGGAGCGTGAAGAGGTCGGCGTTTGGGAAGAGCTCGCAGAAGACCTCGAGGCAGCGCTCGCCGCCGCGCATCCCGGTCAGCCAGTCGTGGACGAGGGCCACTCTCATGGCCGCCTCGGGGGACGCGCGGTCAGCGCGACGAGGACCAGGTGCGCTGGCGCCAGTAGCCCAGGAGCTCCCGCAGGGTCCGCTCGAAGGGGATCTCGACCTTCCACCCGGTCGCCTTCTCGATCTTGGATGGGTCGCCCTCGAGCATCATCACGTCCGAGGGGCGGAAGCGGGCGGGGTCCGACTTGACCTGGATCCCCTTGGCCGTGGACTGCGCCAGCAGGAACTCCAGCACCTGCTGGATGGCCCAGGAGCGCCCGGAGCAGAGGTTGTACACCTCGCCGGGCTCACCGCGCTCCAGCAGGAGCCAGTAACCGCGCACGACGTCGCGCACGTCGGAGAAATCACGCCGCGGCTTGAGGTCGCCCACGTAGAGCACCGGGTCGTGCACCCCCGCTTCGATCTCGGCCACCTGCTTGGCGAAGCTGGACTCCACAAATACGTCGCCGCGGCGGGGGCCGGTGTTGTGCACTAGGTTCCGCCCGAGACCCGCGTGGAAGACGTGATCCTCCGTCTCGAAGTCCCAGACCTCCCCTTCATAGGGGACCGGCTCGATCTTCTTGACGACATCCTCGGGAAGTTCCAGATGGCTCCCCCACCGTTCGTGGCCCTTGTTCGGGGAGTTGAGATTGATCAGATAATAGGTACCGTTCTCCCGTACCTCGGTGTTCATGCAGATGCGCTGCCGGGTCGTGCCTGCCACCAGATAGCAGAGCCCCAGAGCCAGGATGGGGGACTTGGTCTTGAAGCTCTTGAATTCGTACGTGCCGTGACCGGCGCGCAGGCCGTCTCCATCGTTGTACCCCCGCAGGAAGGCGAGCTTGGCGTCCGTCTGGGCATTCAGAAGGCTCCTGGGGACGCGTTTGTTGCCGTCCGACGCGTGAGTCTGGGGATGGAGCCAGCGCGTGAAGGCGTCTGGATGCCGCACCACCAGGCGCCACACCTCTCGGTCTCCCTGCCTGAAGTACGTGTCCACCCCAAAGTGCTGGAGCAGGATCTCGGCGCACCGCTCGAGCGGCTTCCGGTCCTTGTTGTAGATCCTCATCTTGCCCATCGTGATACACCCCTCGGCGGCGAAGAAGCCGAGGAGCCAGGCCACGTCTTCATGAACCCACATGTCCGAGGCACGCGGCAGCTCCACCAGCGCGACCCGGTCGCCGACGCGGAGCTCTCGGGCAGAGGTCGGTACGGGCCCCGCAGGGCCCGGTACCATGACCGAATGGTCTCCCGTGGCCTCGACGATTCCGCCGCTGCTCACGAGCCGCAGGACACGATCGTCGGGTCGGAGTGGATGGCACGACAGGTGGATGACCTTCGTCCACTTCCCGTCGGCCCACACCGAAACCGGGTGCCGCCGCATGTCCCACACCACGGTTCCGTCAGCCAACAGCTGGCCGCCGAGGTATCCCTGGGGCTTGTAACGGCGGATTTCGCTGATGTACTTGATGTCGACCAGACCCGTGCGGTCGTCTCTGAGCAATACCGGGGTGTGCCGTCCCACACTGTGATTGAAGGCGCGGCAGCGGATGATGGGCAGCCCGTAGCTCCTGAAGTACTGCCAGCCCATCATGTCCTGGGCGACCTTGCTCACCGCGTAGGGGGAGAGCGGCCGCAGCGCGTTGGTCTCCTTGATCGGCAGCTCTTCCTCGAAGACCAGCCCGTACTCCTCGCTGCTGCCCACTGCGAGAAAGCGGGGTGCCATCTTCAGCCCGCGGACGGCCTCGAGGAGATTGACCTGGGAGATGATGTTGGTCGTCATGGTCTCGGCTGGCGTCTGCCAGGAGGCGCCGACGAAGCTCTGTGCCGCCAGGTGCACCACATAGTCCGGGCTCGAGGCCTCGAGCAGGCTCCGGACCGAGGAGAGGTCGCGCAGGTCGGACTCGATCAGCACGATCTTCGTCCGGAGGTGGTCGATGTTCTCGGTCGTGCTGCGCCAGCGATAGGAGCCGAACACCTCCGCCCCGCGGGCGAGCGCGTGCTCGGCCATGTAGCTGCCCACGAACCCCGTGATCCCGGTGATCAGCACTCGCATGGATCAGTCTCCGCGTTCATTTCCCTGTCGGCGCTTCGGGCAGTGAAAAGCATTATACGCCTCAGGGATGCAGCGCCCGCCCACTACAAGGGCCGGGCGGCCTCGCGGTAGAGGGCGGCGACTTCGGCGGCCATCCGGTCGGCC